>NZ_JABFRA010000011.1 GCF_013141425.1 Methylotenera sp.
CGGCACCATTGGGGCCTAAAAAGCCGAGGACTTGGCCTTTGCTTAAATGAAAGCTGACGTTACTGACGGCTTCACGCCCGCCATACAGACGGGTGAGCCCTTGCGCTTCTACGGTAAAATTGGTCATAGTCACTCTAAAATTATTGTTACTATCAATTAATTATCTAAACTTTTTAGTTGGCAACTCGGTCGACTAAAAAGTTCTATTGACATGCACTGCAGTCAATTCATAATTATGGAGGAACTTGCCTCACCTGTCACGGACTAAGAAATAGTCGCTACAATGCAATTGTAATGGCTTATTATCTCAGAATCGATTGATAGCCGTTTATAAAGCAAATTTTCAACTCTTTTAATAACTACAACTAAAACAACTTATGCGCCCAACTTCACGCCATTCAAAAACAAATACACCAGTTAAAAACTTACCCTTTCGTTCTTTTCTGGGCATTTGTGCCTACCTCCTGGTCGGTACGCTTAGCTTGCATGGCTACGCCACTGGCGGGGCGAATACTGCTAACAAGCCTAATAAGATTAGCAATGAATCAGCAGAAAACTTTAATTCAGAAGCGGATTTTATTTATAAGTATCTCGCGGCTGAAGTCGCGGGGCAACGCGGTGAGCTTGCCACATCCAGCGCCATATTTTATGAACTGGCCAATACCACCAGAATTGCCAGCTTAGCAGAGCGTGCCGCCAAAGTTGCCGCTTATGGCAATGTTTCTGGCATGACAATCCCTTCTATTAAACTTTGGTCGGAACTGGATCCAGAATCAACTGAAGCACAACAAGCCATGACAGAAGTCTTAGTGGCCACGAGCAGATTGGATGAGGCCAAACCGTATTTGGCAAAATTACTCGTGAAAGAAGAAACAAGAGCCGGTGGCTTTTTATATCTAAATAACCTGCTTAATAAAAGCAATGATAAAGCTGGCGTATTAAAGCTTGTGCAATCACTTGCACAGCCCTACCCACAACTTGCAGAAGCAAAATTTGCCATAGCGCAATCAGCCATGGTTGCCAATCAAGACAAAGTGGCCTTAGACGCGCTCAATAAAGCTGAAACGCTAAAACCAGGCTGGAGCGTAGGCGCATTATTAAAAGGTCAAGTGTTATATGAAGAATCGCCTCAGGTTGCCATTGATTTTTATCGTGCTTTCCTGGTCAAGCAGCCTGAAGCCAACGAAATACGCCTAAATTTAACGCGCCTATTGGTGAATCAAAAACAATACGATTTGGCGAAAAAAGAATTTCCACTTATTGTTCAATACGCTAAAAATGGCTCTGATAAAAATAGCGCAGAAGTAACTGCAGTGATTGGTTTATTAGCGTATCAAGCGGGTGATTATGTCACGGCAGAAAGTTATTTGCGTCAATCTTTAGCCTTGGGCTTTAAGGATGAAGATCAACTTTACATATATCTAGCGCAAACGGCCGAAAAACAAAATCACAACGAGGTTGCAACCAATTGGTATGCCAAAGTTCAACCTGGCCAACATCACTTAGAGGCAAAAATCAATTTAGCAAACTTGATTGCGCGAACTGAATCAACCGACAAAGCGATTGAATTATTAGATACTGTTGACGATTTAACAACCGCACAGCAAATTATTGTGATTCAAACGCAAGCCTCGATGTTAAGCAAAGCCAAACGTGATAAGGAGTCGTTTGAATTGCTGGACAAAGCGGTTAAAAATTTACCGAACACCCCCGAGTTAGTTTATGACTTCGCGCTGGCCGCGGAGCGCGTACAAAAACTCGATATTATGGAATCAGAACTACGCCGAGCAATTGCGGCAAATCCTAATTTTGCGGCGGCCTATAATGCACTAGGCTACTCGTTTGCTGAGCGCAATATCAAGCTAAATGAAGCGATTCAACTCATTGAAAAAGCACTGGCAATTAGCCCAAATGATCATTACATGCTCGACAGCCTTGGCTGGGCACATTACCGTAAAGGCAATTTAGATAAAGCCATCAACTACTTACAACAAGCCTACAACATCAATCCAGACCCGGAAATAGCCGCGCACTTAGGTGAAGTGCTTTGGCAAAAAGGCCGACATGACGAAGCCAGAAAAATTTGGAATGACGCACTAACGAATGATCCAGCCAATGAAGTATTAATCAAAACTACTAGCAAATTCAAATCTTAGCTCGATTTAATGCAATTAATGCGGCTAAATTCATTCTGGTTTGATGACTCTTTGATACGATTAGTTTTGATTTCATGCTTTGTTGTTGGCATGCAGGGCTGCGCTTCTGTGCCAAAAACAAAACTTGATTCTGCAGTTACGCAGCAACAATACCAGTTGCATCAAGCCAGCTTAAAGACCATCGAGCAGTTCACACTCACTGGACGCATTGGCGTACAAACCAATGGAAAAGGCTTTTCTGGTGGCTTGAACTGGCAGCATAATGAGGCAGAAGATGCTATTGCATTGTATTCGCCGCTAGGTGGGCAAGTCGCTAGGATTCTAAAAACGGCTAATCAGGTCACGTTAGAAGATGCAAAAGGCAATACTATTTCTGCCGCAGACACTGAAACGCTCACGCAAAATGCGCTTGGCTGGCAACTTCCACTTGCGGGCTTAGCCGATTGGTCACTTGGCCGCCCAACCAACAGTCCCATCCTAGCGAGCACTTGGAATGAGCAAGGCTACTTAAGCACATTGAAGCAAGATGGCTGGGAAATTGAGTATCAAAACTATACACAACAAAATGGCTTTACCCTGCCTAGCAAAATTACGCTTAGAAGCGATAAAGTCAATTTAAAATTATTGGTAGAAAGTTGGGAAAATTTAAACCCCTAGCCTTTGATTCACACCTGCGCTTTCTCAACTAAGGCCCTTTTGATATAAACAGAGTCAATTCCAAAACCAGAGAAATTCCAAAGTCCAGGCAATTCTAGGAATTAAGGCCTAATTACACCATTACTTCATCAATAAAACTCTCCCGCTCGAACGCATAATTTAAGCTAACTAAAGTTTTGCTAAAGGCACGGATGCAATGAAAAAAGTGATTGCTGTATTTTTATATTTTTTCCTAATCGGCAATAGCCATGCGGCTGTATGGGTAAAATTGCTTGACAATAACAACGCTAAAATTACACTCGACAAGCAATCCATTCTGCAAAAGGATAATTTAAAAAGAGCTTGGGTAAAGGTTGAATATAAAACACCTCAAAAGAACCCAGAAACCGTCGATAAGCAATATAACATCGCCAAATTACTGTGGTTTTTCGACTGTGCGGCGCAAAAATCAGCTACCTCACAAGTATTCCAATACTTGAACAGTGAGCTTGTTTATTCTGTCGGCATTGATGTAAAGAATGCCGAGTTCATCGAACCCGTGCCTGAAACTGACGTAGACATTGCCATGCGCTATGTCTGCAAGCCCGATAAGCCCATCGCCCCTGCAACGCCAAAAACCACTGCAGTTAAGCCTTTAGCTGAAAAATCTGCATTAGAAAAACCTAAAGGTGAAACAAATAAACCAGAGGCAGTTCCAGTTAAAACTGAAGAAAAAGTTAATGTAGATGAAAAACCAGAATCAACCGCTGTTAAATTGCCAGCTACAAAACCTATTCCAACAAAAGCTAGTCACGGCAAAAAAGAGGAACATAAACCGCACTGGACTTACGAAGGCAAAGAAGGCCCCGAAAGCTGGGGGAAACTCAGCCCAGAATTTGCCACTTGCGACGTAGGCCGAAATCAGTCTCCCATCAATATCGAAGAAACCATGCATGCCACATTAAAGCCCTTAAAAGCCATACAGAAGTTTGCTGCAAAAGATATTTTTAACAACGGCCATACCGTACAAATCAACTTCAAAGAAGGCAATATGCTGGCATTGGATAATGCGGCATTTCAAATGAAACAGGTACATTTTCACTCACCTAGTGAAAATACCATACGCGGTAAATCATTCCCACTGGAAGCGCATTTCGTGCATGCTGACGCTAAAGGCAACCTCACCGTAATTGGGGTAATGTATACCGAAGGCAAAGCCAATACGGCTTTAGCCAAATTATGGGAACAGCTGCCTAATGAAATCAGCGAGCCGATAGAACTCAAAAACAGAGTCATTCCAAGTGACTTAATCCCAGAAAATCGCAGTTACTATCGATTTAGCGGTTCACTTACCACGCCACCCTGCAGCGAAGGTGTACGATGGTTATTGATGAAAAATCCTTTAACCGTATCAAAAGAGCAAATTGAGGCCTTTAAGCATGCCGTGCATCACAACAACAATCGTCCCGTGCAGGCTTTAAATGGGCGCGTGATTGTGGAATAGATTTTAACGCTGGCGTCAATACGATTAATTAAATATCGCCAGCAACCTAACAACCTTTAGGATGCGTTAAAATACGCATCTATGCAAGATTTCCAATCATTTTTAGCACCCGCAAAAATTAATCTATTTTTGCACATCACAGGGCAACGGGCAGATGGCTATCACCTGCTTCAGACGATATTCCGGTTGCTGGATATTTACGACACAGTCCACCTAAAACCCAACAATAACGGCATAATTAAGCGCGTCAACGACGTCGCGGGTGTTTCTGAAGCCCAAGACTTATGCATTCGAGCAGCAACGCTTTTAAAGCAATACACAGAATGCCCACTTGGCGTAGAAATCTTGCTTGAAAAGCGCATTCCAATGGGTGGCGGCCTGGGTGGCGGCAGCTCCGATGCAGCCACTGTTCTACTAGCCTTGAACCGCATCTGGCAACTTAAATTAAGCCGCAAACAATTGATGCTGCTTGGCTTAAAATTAGGCGCTGATGTGCCCTTCTTTATATTTGGACAAAATGCCTGGGCCGAGGGTGTGGGCGAGCAACTACAAGCGATAACTCTGCGTGATGCTTACTATGTGGTGTTAAATCCAAACGTACATGTTTCAACCGCACAAATATTTGCCAATAAGCAATTGACAAAAAACATGATTCCTAAGACAATGTCGGACTTTTCAGGGGCGTGCGATCTTAGTGTTGGTAATTTAAACGCTGAATTTACAAATAAGCTTGAAAAAGTAGTCTGCAATGAATATCCCGTGGTCTTAGATTGTTTAAATTGGCTTGGCCAATTTGGCGATGCAAGAATGAGTGGGTCTGGCGCTTCGGTGTTTTTAGAAGTAGCCAATATTAAAATTGCAACTGAAATTTGCAATCAAATACCTAAAAATGTTCAGGGCTTTGTTGCAAAAGGGTTGAATCAGCACCCGTTAATTGACTTTGCGTCTGATTAATTAAGCAGGTTAAATATTGGGGAGTCGCCAAGTTGGTTAAGGCACTGGGTTTTGATCCCAGCATCCGAAGGTTCGAGTCCTTCCTCCTCAGCCAGATTTTAGAATGTACGCTAACATCGTGCATTAATTTAGAATAAAGCGTGTAGATTCTCGATTTACGCGCTTTTATTTTTTATACGTTTTTATTAAGCTTTTATTGATAGTTTGACGCTGTTGCCTACAAGCACAGCACGATAGGAACTCAGCAGATGTCTAACGGCAACTTGATGGTCTTTACTGGTACTGCTAACCCAGCACTTGCACAAGAAGTAGCTAAATACTTGGGCATTGAGCTTGGGCAGGCGCATGTTGGCACGTTTAGCGATGGTGAAACCACGGTTGAACTGCTTGAAAACGTGCGTGGTAAAGACGTATTCGTGCTGCAGTCAACTAGCCACCCAACCAATGACAGTCTAATGGAAGTCATGGTGATGGTGGATGCGCTTCGCCGCTCCTCTGCTGGCCGCATTACAGCGGCAATCCCCTATTTTGGTTACTCAAGGCAAGATCGTCGGCCTCGTTCTGCACGTGTGGCAATTACCGCTAAAGTAGTCGCAAACATGCTCACGGGCGTAGGTGTGAATCGTTTGCTGACAATGGATTTACACTCCGATCAGATTCAAGGTTTCTTTGATATTCCTGTTGATAATATTTATGCCACACCGATTTTGCTGGCAGATTTATTAAAGCAAAATCATGAAAATTTAATGGTAGTTTCACCAGATGTGGGTGGTGTTGTTCGTGCGCGTGCAGCTGCTAAACAACTCAATTCTGATTTAGCAATTATCGACAAACGTCGTCCAAAACCTAACGTCGCAAAGGTGATGAATATTATTGGTGATGTTACTGGCCGCACTTGCGTGATTATGGATGACATGGTTGATACCGCCAACACATTATGTGAAGCAGCAGCAGCGCTTAAGAAATTTGGTGCAGTTAAAGTTATTGCTTATGCCACTCACCCAGTATTATCTGGCGGCGCGGCTGAGCGTATTATGAATTCTGAATTAGATGAGCTAGTGGTGACTAACACCATTGCACTTGGTGCTGAGTCAGCCAATTGCAAAAAAATTCGCCAATTAAGCACAGCGGAATTATTAGCTGAAACGATTCGCAGAATTAGTAGTGAAGATTCAGTATCTTCACTATTCATGGATTAATTACTTTTTAACCCTGCATACTGGTCGCGGTATGCAGTTTTTGTGTAGTAAGGCCTCAACAGCCTAGCAGTAAATGTAGTATAAAATTAGGAGTAGTAAAATGTCTATCGAAATTAATGCAGTAAAGCGTGATGTAAAAGGTACGGGTGCGAGCCGCCGTCTTCGTCGCGCAGGCACCGTTCCAGGTGTTGTTTATGGTGGTGGTAAAGAAGCCGTAACACTTGAAATTAACGCTAAAGAATTATTCTTAGAATTCCGCCATGAAACTTTTCATGCTTCAGTATTAAGCTTGAATTTAGATGGCAAAAAAGAAAACGTATTGTTACGTGATTTCCAAATGCACCCAGTACGCAACACAATTCAACACATTGATTTTCAACGTGTAAGTGCTACTGAAAAAATCCACGTTAAAGTGCCATTCCACTTTATCAATGCTGATATCGCTCCAGGCGTTAAAATCGGCGGCGGTATCGTTGCGCACATTTTGACTGAAGCTGACGTAAGCTGCTTGGCTAAAGATTTACCAGAGTTTCTTGAAGTTGACTTAGCTGGTCTAGAAATGGGTCACTCAATTCACTTATCACAAATCAAATTGGCTAAAGGCGTTGAGTTTGTTAAATTAGCGCATGGTGATGATGCAGCGGTTGCAGCGATTGCTAAAACACGCGGCGGCGTTTCTGATGCTGCGGCTGAAGAAACACCAGCAGCTTAATTTTACAAGCATGCTAATTAACGCGCACTTTACTACGAAGTGCGCGTTTTTTATTGGTACTATAGAATTATGACTGGCATAAAACTTTTTGTAGGTTTAGGCAATCCAGGTGAAAAATACGCCGCAACTCGCCACAATGCTGGCTTTTGGTGGCTAGATGAAATCGCCGCACAAACCAACAGTAAATTGGCAGTAGATGCCAAGTTCTTTGGTGTTGCTGGCAAACTAAATTCCAAAGCGGACACATGGTTGCTAAAACCTACAACGTTTATGAACGGCAGTGGCAAAGCAGTTGCGACATTGGCTAATTATTACAAAATAACGCCAGCTGAAATCTTGGTGATTCACGATGAGCTTGATTTGCCAGCGGGTGGAATCAAACTAAAAATTGGTGGCGGTCATGGCGGCCACAATGGACTAAAAGACATTGAAGCCGCTTTAGGTACAAAAGAATTCTGGCGATTGCGATTAGGCATTGGTCACCCAGGTGACCGTAACGAAGTCATTAACTTTGTGCTAAAGGCGCCAACAAAAGATGAGCGAACAGCAATAGATGAAAAAGTGTACGAAAGCAGCAAACTCATAGACTTATTTCTTGCGGGCGAATTTGAAAACGCAATGTTGAAATTACACACTAAAAAATAACACACAGAAGTCATCCCGACGGAAGTCGGAATCTAGTGACTTAAGAAATTTTTGGCGCTAGATTCCGCATCATGCAAGGAATGACAAAATAAAGATGATTGGACAAATATGAAATGTGGCATCGTAGGTCTTCCAAACGTTGGTAAATCCACGCTTTTCAATGCGATTACCAAAGCAGGCATTGCGGCTGAGAACTACCCGTTTTGCACTATCGAACCCAACGTTGGCATCGTAGAAGTGCCAGACACACGCATGCAAGCGCTTATCGACATTGTAAAGCCGCAACGCGTGCAACCTGCCATTGTTGAGTTTGTTGACATTGCTGGGCTAGTGGCTGGCGCGTCAAAAGGTGAAGGTTTAGGTAATAAGTTCTTAGCAAACATTCGCGAGACAGACGCTATTGCCCATGTGGTGCGCTGTTTTGAAGATGCAAATGTGATTCACGTTGCCAACAAAATTGACCCGCTTTCAGACATTGAAGTGATTAACACCGAACTTGCACTTGCCGACATGGAAACCGTTGAGAAAACAGTGCAACGCGAAAGCAAAAAAGCCAAAAGTGGCGATAAAGAGGCTATCGCGCTATTAAAAGTGCTAGAAAAAGTGGTGCCGTGTTTAGACCAAGCCAAAGCAGTGCGCACGCTAAATTTAGATGCTGAAGAGTTGCAATTACTCAAACCACTTTGCCTCATTACGGTTAAACCCGTCATGTATCTTGCCAATGTGGACGAAAAAGGCTTCGAAAACAACCCACTTTTAGACAAAGTCGTTGCGCTAGGAAAAACAGAAAACGCACCTGTAGTCTGCATTTGCGCAAAAATAGAAGGCGAAATTTCCGAGCTAGATGAAGAAGACAAATTATTATTCTTAAGCGAACTCGGCCAAGACGAACCTGGCCTAAACCGTGTCATTCGCGCCGCTTACGATTTACTTGGCCTGCAAACCTACTTTACCGCAGGCGTGCAAGAAGTACGCGCTTGGACAGTAAAAAAAGGCGCTACCGCGCCGCAAGCCGCAGGTGTTATTCACACAGACTTTGAACGTGGCTTTATTCGCGCAGAAGTGATTCAATACGATGAATATGTTAAAAACAAAGGCGAGCAAGGCAGCAAAGAAGCAGGCAAAATGCGTCTAGAAGGCAAAGAATATATCGTACAAGATGGCGACGTAATGCACTTTAGATTTAACGTATAAACGCCATAAATTAACGCCAAATAGCAAACTAATTTTGACAATTAACGCCTAAACCACTAGAATTGCGCCCTTGCTAAAGTTTTGGCAACCGATTTATCTGGTGATGTAGCTCAGCTGGTTAGAGCACAGGATTCATAATCCTGGGGTCGAGGGTTCAAGTCCCTCTTTCACCACCAAAATAGGGTATCACAAAACATCGTGACCCTTCAGAAGCCCCGAAGTTTATAGCTTCGGGGCTTTTTTATTGTACCTTACCGTATCATATCATTCCTTGACATACCCCAATTACAGGGGTAACTTACAGGGGTAGCACTTAAATAACGGCATTTTCATGTTGGAGTTACCCCAAAAATGGCACTTTCAGACACTTTAATTAAGGCCAATAAGCACAAAGATGATGATGGAAAAATCAAAATACCTCCATATAAGCTCTACGATTCAGAAGGTTTATTTCTACAAGTTACCCCAACTGGCGGTAAGTGGTGGCGTTTAAAGTATCGTTTTGGAGGAAAAGAAAAATTACTATCTTTAGGCACATACCCTGAAGTATCACTAGCCGATGCGAGGGAAAGGCGAGCCTCTGCAAGAACGCTATTAGCAAAAGAACCACCGATAGACCCAAGTGAGAACCGTAAAAATGTTAAAGCTATCACAAGGTTAAATACAGAAAATAGTTTTGAACTGGTAGCGCGTGAGTGGTGGCAATCACATATGACTAATAAAGCAGAGAGCCATAAAGAAAAAGTAATAAGACGATTTGAGCTTTACTTATTCCCTTGGATTGGCAATAGGCCGATTAACACACTTACCGCACCACAAGTATTAGAAGTCATTAAGCGTATTGAGAAACAGAATAAACTTGAAACTGCTCACCGCACATTACAAACGGCTGGACAGGTATTTAGATATGCTGTGCAAACTGGCCGTGCTGTTCGTGATGTTACTGCTGATTTAAAAGGTGCATTACCAGCTACTGCGATTAAACACATGGCTGCATTTACTGAACCGAAAGAAGTGGCAGAATTACTACGTGCATTTGATGGCTTCAACGGCACGTTTACAGTGCAATGCGCTCTCAAGCTATCACCTCTAGTGTTTGTTCGCCCTAGTGAACTCAGGCAAGCAAAGTGGAAAGATATAAATCTTGATACAGGTGAATGGCGTTATTTAGTGAGTAAAACTAAAACAGACCATTTAGTACCCCTATCCACTCAAGCCATAGATATCCTAAAAACTATTCATCCTCTATCAGGTCAGGGTGAATATGTTTTTCAAGGAGGACATTCTCCACGAAGGCCAATGAGTGAAGCTGCAGTTAATGCTGCTTTAAAACGCATGGGATATGACACCAAAAATGAAATTACTGGGCATGGATTTAGGGCTATGGCACGAACTATGATACATGAAAGATTAGGCTATGATGTTCCTGTAATTGAACATCAACTTGCTCACAGTGTTGCTGATAATTTAGGTACTGCTTATAACCGAACTAAATTTATTGATCAGCGTAAAGAAATGATGCAGGTTTGGGCTGATTATTTAGACGAACTTAAAGTAGGTGCAAAGGTAATCCCAATTAATAACAAGTTAGCTTGATTCAAGTCATATGAAAAACTTCACTTTTGAAATAAATACTGCGCTTCTTTCTCAAGTAATGATTGATAAGTTACATTCTATTGAAAAAGATATTAAAACTGGATTACGGGAATTTGGAATTAATACTGAAGATGATTTAAATAACCTTCAATATTTAATAATCTTTCACACTAACGATAATTTTAAAGATGAAGTTTTCATAAATGGCAAACTAACGAATGCCAAAGAACTTGATTCAAGATTACTTGTTTATGGAATGGCGTTAAGTTGCTTCTATGCAGCGAAATTTACACTTGAACATAAGCCATACAGTACTTTCATAGAGTCAATATTTGAGGCTGAATCATTTTTATTTTCTCTAAAATATAAATTACCATTTAGCTCTGAGGCTATAGAAGATATTCAGCGTAATCATAGTAGTGAAATTGGCAAAAAAGGTGCATTGGCAATGTTAGCCAAGAGTGAAAAGCAAAAAGCTATAGTTGAAGTAAAGAGGTATTGGGATAGATACCAAAAAGACCCATACATCTATGAAAGTCAGGCTGCTTTTGCAAGAGATATGATTGATAAATTTGAAATATTAAAATCTTCAGCATCAATTGAAAGAAGGTGCCGCAAATGGAGAGAGAACTTACTCAGCTAGCTCAGTGAGCATCAAGCTAGCATAGCTATCTATAATAAATTTAAGATTCAATTTAAGCTGCCTTTACTTTCAAAAAGGAGCTTAAAATGTCACAACAACCCATAGTAAACCCCATTCCAGATGCTTTAAAGAATTTCAGCTTATATCCAGATTGCGCACATGTTCGCCTATCTACCGTGAAAGGTTTATTTGGCATAAGTGCAGCAACTGTATGGCGGATGGTGAAAGCTAACAAACTTAAATCTCATAAACTTACTCCCAGAACTACAACATTTAATGTTGGAGAGTTACGTCAAGTTTTAGCAGCTGCTAAGAGTTAAGCCGATATGTTAATTTCTATTGCGGAATTGGGCTTAATTTATGGCTAACCCTAATAAACCTAAGAAACTTCCTGAAACTTTTGAAGGTGGATATTCTGCACTACCTCATTCAGTGCAGGATAACCTATCTTTCACTGGTGCTACAGATAAAGCTAAATCATTATTGTTTGCTTTAATTCGGCAAGTTAACGGCAAAAATAACGGCCATATTCATCTAGCACCCCAATGGCTAAAAAAACACGGTTATACATCAAGTAGCATTTATGTTTCACGTGCTGAATTAATAGACCGTGCATTAATTACTCAAACAAGATGGGGTGGCCTGAATAATGGTCCGAATCTATATGCCGTTACTTGGCTTGCTATCAGTAACTTCGTGGGATTGGATATTGACGAAGATGATTTCCAGCGTGGCGCTTGGGCTAGATGCAAACTACCACCTACACCAAGACGTGCAAAACCCATCAATAAAAAGCTAGAAAAGCCACACGATGACCGTAATAGCGTAACTACGGCTATCGTAAGCGTGAGTATCTCACCATCTACGATTACCGTAGCTGAAAATGTGCTTTTATTAGCTAGTTCAACTACGACTACCGTAAACAATGTAGTTAATACCAATACGTACTCTAAGAAGCCTAAGCGAGTTGTAGGTGTAATAGGCAAAAGTGGAATTAAAAAGCCAATAGCACAAACTCCAATTGCTGGTGGGGTTGCCGTATGAACAATCTAAGGAAATATCAGAATTGTATATTTTGTGGCTTGAAATTTATGCCAGTGCAATTTGTTATTTATCGCCAACACGGTTATTGCACAGAAGGTTGTATGGCACATGAAAAACGCACGCCCCAAAGTGCAATAGATATCGCCTATAGAAATGGTTTCCCATTAAGAAAGATTAAATTATGACAAATATGATTAAGAATAAAGGCTATATAAAGCCAAGCAAATGCGCACGATGTAGTTCAAAAAATAGGTTAACTCCATGTGGAGGTAAACATCTGTGCTTTGACTGTATGGAAGATTTTCGCAATGAGCGAGATGCAACTACTGTACTAGTCAGAGAAAGTGCATTGGAAAACCAAAACCATTTGAATACAGAAGAAATTAATACAAAAGAGATTAAATTATATTTGGATGGCATGACCTCTGAAATGGTAAGTAATGATGCTGCAAATCATCGTGGGATGCTTCTAAGTTATACAGGCGTTGATTGTGCAGCCATGGCATTACAAGCCGAGATTGATATGAAAGCAGAAAATAGTGTAGAAAAGATGTTATGTCACCTAATGGCAATGTCTTACAAAGGTTCCTTGGAAGTGATGGGGAAGGCATTTCTAGAAGATGATGTGGTAATTCAATCACAACGATTGAAAGCTTCATCAAAGCTAATGGACAGCTTTTCAAAGGCGATGTTAATCATGCATAGAGTGAAAACTGGTGGTAATCAAAATATTGTTGTGCAGCACGTAACCGTGTCTGATGGGGGTCAAGCTGTAATTGGAAATATTAAGGGAAGAGGCGAGCTATGAAAATTAAAATTTACCCCATGCACTGTGCATTAAGGTGCGGAGCAAAGACCAGATTAGGTCATCCATGTAAGTCACCTGCTATTCATGGCAAGGAAAGATGCCGTATGCATGGTGGCAAATCTACAGGTAGACCAAGTACTCCAAGTAGTATATTTAGAAAAGGATATTTGATTGAGAGGCGTGAGTGGCGAAAACAACTTAAAGACATGAAAACAATGTTATTGGAATTAAATAAAATACAACTTAAACGAAACTGAAAAATCCATTAATCATTGGCTGGGCAGAAAAGAAAAAGTTGTTAACAAAAATAAAAACTGCAAGGTAACATGGTTTGTCAGATACAAACTATTAGGAAAAATCATGTTACTTACTTTGTTAGAAGAGTCAGCTAAGATCATTCAGTTCCCAAGCAAAAAGCGGAATAACAAAGTGACTATTGAAGCACTTAAAGACTTACTAATACTGGCAGAAAGTGGTCAGTTAATAGGTATTGCTGGTGTGGGATTTGAAATACATGAGGCTACTAGTTGCTTTGTCATAGGTGATGCTTGTGAAAGTATTTCAAATACAATTTATGAGCTTGATAAGCTGCGAAGTAGAATATCTAATTAGTAGTTGCTGATATTGCAATTATCAATTATTGAGAATTTTTGCCTCAACCATACCAATAAACTCTGTAGCAGTTACACCAAGATAAGGAGTTAACTTAAATATCGTTTTAATACTTGCACTATTTTGACCTAGCTCAAGTAGAGAGATGTAGTTACGCTCCAAGCCAGCTTTAAGGGCTAATGCTTCTTGAGACAGCGATTGCTGTTTTCTTAACTCCCTCAAGACTAAACCAAATGCAACTTCTGCTTCCAACCTGACTCCTCTTCTGAAAGAGAAGTTACGGCAGATTTACATCCAAGTCCTCACAATATATTGGGAATAAATGGGTTGTTCAAGTATCATGAGCTGAATCATGCCGTAAAGTTAAAAATGACAATCACAATGGTTATGACTTAAGCGGAGTTACTATTCACAATATTTATTTTGTAAATAGTAGTGTTATATCAGGCAATACCACTCCTTGCTGGTGCAATTACGATAACAAAAAAAGGGTTTATATGGGCCTCGGTAGGATTTTAAAAACACTTGTAAACCCCAAGGCAATGGCGGAAGAAATCATCCGTTTACAGGAAGTTGCTTATCAAAAGGGATCAAAGCTTTACCCAAATGCAGATCCTCATATCTTGCTTGCACATGCGTGGTTATCGCGAATGGCCGCAAGGGGGCTTGTTGACCCAGATTCATTTGCGGCTCAGCAGCAAGCCTTTATTACAACTTGGCAATTTTCAACATTATTTTGGCCTGTAAGCACACGTGCTTTAGGATTGCATTTTGTAGGTGAAGAACGCCCAGACATTACAAAGGGATTCCCTGAGTATGGGCGGGAGTACGATTCCATTCTAATGCCATGTCTTCGCTCACTACAGGATGGAACATTCTTTGCAAAATATGAAGAAATTAATCCGAATATGGAGTACTCACCATCAAAAGACACAGGCACTGAGTGGATATTCAAGAGTGATCCTAATAGTCATCAAAAAGACAAGGGTTATGACACAAATGAAAATGAAGTTGCTATTCATGAACACACCAAAAGTGAGTCCGCAAATATAAATACTGAGGCAATATATCCCGTTAACCAAGCCAACGAATATAAAATATCTAAAGGCATATCTAGTCGTGATGGTGATAACCTTATAAAAAGAGATATGGATATGTTTAAAGCTAAAGAATCCAAGATTACTCAAAATAAAAACAATAGCAATGAAAATGAGTCGCGAGATAATGACTTCCTTAAAACACGTATTAAATCTCGGAAATAAGCTATATCAAAACTTTATTGAGACATGTATGCAACTGCCCTGCAGAAGCAAACTAGAACAAATATTCTCAATTAAATATTAAAAAAAGTAAGGGGTAAAATGTTCTGGATTTTTAGCAGAAAAAATACCGATAAGAAAACCTTAGCTGATAGACCAGTGTTAAGCCCACTCTATCAAGGTAACCGAGACCTCTGCGACCTAACCTCACGTGAATCAGAGTTAAGAGTATGGTTGCCAGCAACCATATTTGTAGCTCTTGTTGATATGGCTGCTATATCAAATAATCACCGTTCTGATTACCTTAGAAAGTTTTTTACTCACTACCTGTATGGCGCTCATGAGTTTGAACGTATGAGGCAAGCGCATACAGGTGCGTTTTATGACGTTTCTAAACATCCTGTAGACTTGTTGGCACTAAAAGCTAGAGAAGCGCAAGAACCAAAGATTTTGGAATCACGTGTTGCTAACATTGAATGTTTACGTGGGCTTGGTAAAAATATCATTCCCCTCAAAATCTTCCTAGCCACAAAAATCAAAGATGATTTGCAGTTACTTGCCGACAAAACAGCAATGCCATTATCGCAATTTGTCAGGGAGATACTTATATCTCATCTGTTAGGTCATACAGTGTGGCCTGAACGGTTTCCTGCTTGGAGTAAGGAGCAAGAACAGCTTGCGACTTCATGGGAGGCTGCTGAAGTAGAACCTGAGTTGATAAGCGGAACGGATCAAGAGTTAGTTGAGCTATACGGTGAAATGCCTGATGGAGTAATACAGCAATAAGAAAGTCCCCTATTTATATTCTTGCGATATTCAATGTTCAGCGATTATTCTAGAGGCGATAACTTCTAGCAAATAATCAAAATAACATTTAACTCAGGAATTAAATATGAAAGTTTTACTTATGATCGCAGCAATTTCTACAGTTGCTTTAGTTGGATGTGCAGCAAATACAGGAATCGTTAAAATTTCAGAAGATACTTATATGTATGGCAAGCAAGCTGGATGGGAGCAATCTGGTGCTGTCATAAAAGTTGGTATGTATAAGGAGGCTAATGAGTTCTGTAGCAAAATGGGAAAGAAGTTTGTGCAAGTAGCTAATAGCTCTTCAGATCAAGAAGCAGGTAAATTTTCAGCAGCCGAAATTCAATTTAAATGTGAATAGCTAACAAGCT
Organism: Methylotenera sp.; assembly: GCF_013141425.1. GTDB lineage: Bacteria > Pseudomonadota > Gammaproteobacteria > Burkholderiales > Methylophilaceae > Methylotenera. Next base: position 16,141 of record NZ_JABFRA010000011.1, read on the forward strand.
ACATCTATAACGCGATTTTATTTTCGTCTGTAGAATTTTAATCGCACAAACTTAGCAACAAACTAAGAATGTAATATGGGTTGAAAAAGTTTAGTTAGAGTTAATACTGGACGAATGTCAGTCAACGAGTCATAAACTTTGCTTTGTCATGGACTGGCAAAAAAATAGCCGATAAACACTTGCAGCACTCCAGCTGATGGTTCTGAACTTGGAACAGTTTAATAAAACAATAAAGATTATCAATATTTTTTGGGCTAAATTAACATGTCAGATGTTTGTATTCATGAAAATGGCCAGATAGTTCTATTCTCTCTAGTGGGATGCAGTACTGGAAAGAATGATCCTAACGATAAAATGTATGGCTTATGGGAACTAGCTAACGGTAAAAAAGAAATGGTGTGTTGGAAGTATGACAATATGATTCTTGTCTATACACTTGATAAAAGAGTTCTTGCATTCACACCAGATCAGCAAGATACCGAATGCCCGCTCCATCCTAGTAGTGAACCTTATTCCACTCCAGAAACCAAGTCACCTGCAGAGTATCATGAGCCACTAAATGGATGATGATTTTAGAGATTTAATCAGAGATATTACTGATATTGCAGATGGGCTACTTATCACGGCTGGTGCTGGTATGGGTGTTGACTCTGGCTTGCCTGACTTTCGTGGTGAACATGGATTTTGGAATGCCTATCCTGCACTGAGAAGCTCTGGAGTCAATTTTTATGACATTGCTAGTCCAGATGCTTTCATCACCAATCCAAAGCAAGCATGGGGCTTCTACGGTCACCGCTTGAACCTATATCGCAAGACTATACCGAATGCTGGATTTGCAATTCTTAGAGCGCTTGCACACCAAATGCCAAATGGCGCATTCATTTTCACCAGCAATGTGGATGGTCAATTTCAGAAGGCAAGTTTTTCTGAATCACAGATTGTTGAATGTCATGGATCAATCCATCACCTGCAATGCATTAATGGCTGTTTAAATGAAGTTTCTAGTGCCAAGGACTTTCAACCTGAAACAGATGATACAGAGTGCTTACTATTGTCACCGTTACCACGCTGCATTTGCTGTGGTGAAGTTACGCGTCCTAACATTTTAATGTTCAATGACTGGAAATGGATTAGCAAACGCATGGAGTCACAGAAGGCGCAATTTGACGAATGGCTAGGTAAAGTAACACGCTTACTTATTATTGAGATTGGCGCAGGTACTAGCATCCCTACTGTCCGTAAATTCAGTGAGAGTCATGCTGGGTATTTGATACGCATAAACCCAGATGAGCCTGAAATACCTAGTCATGTGAAAGGTATCAGCTTGCCTATGACTGGATTGGCAGGGCTTCAATTGCTTTCAGATTCCATCACTGATTAATAAATAAGAAAGCACAACAAAATGAGCGATACCTGCATACATACTGATGGTGGACAGATAGTATTTTTTCCATTGATGGGCTGTAGTCAGGACGATAATAAAGAGAACAATAACCAGATGTATGGTGTCTGGGAGAATGGTAAAGGTTTAAGAGAAAAGATATGCTGGCGATATGAGCGATTTAACTTTGTTTACACAAAAGATAGATCTTACTCATTTAACCCAGATGAAATTTCAACTGAATGTGACCCTAAATAGTTTAACTCCATCAAACTCAACATCTAATGTTTCTATTAAAGCTATATTAAATCATGATCATTAAAACTTCTGTTGTGTACACAATCTCCCTTGATACAGGCACAGACACATGGGCATGGATGAAAGATGCAAATGATGAGAGTAGGTATCTAGGAAGCGCAGTTGGCGAATCTGATGGTTGGTATGGGCAGCATGAGATTAGTCATGAGCTAATGCAGAATGCAAGTATGTGGCTATTAGGATTTCTACGATCAAAACTTGACGATGAGGCCAATGTAGATGGATTTGATTGGGATAGTCTTCATCGTTATGGAATAGAACTAGCTAAACGGCTCAAAGCGGAAATTGGTGAAACTGCCGATGTTAGATACGTAAAAGCTAGTAAAGATCCTTCATACAACCGAGAGGAAGGATTTGAGATCACATATGAAGGAGTAGTGTTGCCAATAAGCCGATTACAATGGTGTCCAGTTTGATTAGTTTATGACATTCAACGAAATAGAATGGCGCAAGAAAGTAAGGCTGGCGAAGTCAGGGGATGAGTTAAGAAATCTGCTAATGGAGATTCCAGACGATTACAACGGTGCTGCTGCTAAAGGTTCTTTGCAAGCTGAATCACCTCAATGTGGATCAAGACTGACTTTCAATCCAACTCTGCCAGATGGGGCGACGAATTCGGAATTTACATTTGATGCTGAGGAGGTTGAAATGGCTGCTATGAAGGCTTTCACTTCAATTCCAAACACAACAAATTTGAAACTAATTGCAAATTGGGCCTCACATCGTAATGCCACAATCACTACTCCAACGCCCTTACCTGAAGGCACTGATTGCTTTGAACTGATTTTAGCGGATCTAATTGACTTAGGTAATGGGCAAGTATGGTGTTATGAGTGTGATAAAGTTTATTCTGTGGCAGAAATGCAACTTACGCACCAAACTCGTGGTAGTTGGGGTTGCAAAGATTATCTATGTCCTTCTATGCACTTTCTTGCATCCCTAAAATGGATACATTTCATGCGGCATAGAAACTTCTAATGACTTTCCAAAGCATATTTGACGATCACCCAATCACAACTTATTCCAATCTGTTGGAATGGTTAATATCTATTCCTATGAGAGTAGCACCATCAGCACAATGGATTGCAACGATTAAAGCAGCAAAGGGAATACGGACAGAGGAAATTGAAAGATCTGAGTTATTAGACTATCTTTTTGAATATACCGATGATCAGAAGGTAACAAAGGAGCATTTGTTGGAAATCGCAGAATATGGATTATCTACATGCAGAATCACTGTCCAGACCGAACGCTCATCAACGTATCGTCCAACATTACAATGCAAATCCTTTCCACCAGAAAATATACCGAAAAAAGTGAGTAGTAGTTTTGCTGATGGCTCTATTATTGGCTGCATGAAACTACCTTCTTTTGCATATAAGGTAATTGGGCTTAGATATACGGATTTATTCGGTGGTGGTGAGGGTTGGTATATTTTTGATGAGCGTTGGCGTCAAATAAAACCATATAGGTGCTACAAAAACTCTTTAGATTCTATTGATGCAGTCTATTCTGCCATAGTGAATAAATTCAGTAGATTTACCAGCCATGTTTCTTTTAATCACTATGAATGGTATGCGTTGCTTGGCAAAAGAAAAAACTACAAGGAGTGGATAGTAAGCATTCCAAGTTGGGTAGCTACATTTGAAAGCACACATTTTGTTGTAGAAAATACCGTCTTACATCTCCGCACGTCAGAATGGAAAGACAGTGATGGTCTGCCACTGTTACTGATAGATGAAATTCAGAGCGATTGGCATGCGACTGGGAGAGTCAATGGCTACAGTGACATTGATGAACTATTAGATAACGATGAGAGTGATGCCGTACCTGATGCGCCATTTATTAAAGAATGGCACGAGTTAGGTATAAAAATTGCAATTTGGGTTGCACTTAAATCTGGTCATTCACGAATCGCCTTTACCAAAGGTGACGTTCACAGTGAGCGTTATGGAGAAGATCTTGAGGGATTCCATTTGCTTTATGACCAAGCTATTCCCAAGTCGCTGGCGAAACTGGTTTCTAAGTTTCAATGTCATTTAGGGTCGGCGATTATTACGATTAGTAAGCCAAACCAAAGTATTCGGCATAGAAGTGGTACAGGCTGGGAGTTACTGGCCTCAGGTAAGAATGAGAAATCTAAAGTTGTAAAAAACGAAGTGGTTGCCATGCGCTATTTAGTGAGTCGTGGACAAAAAAAGCAAGAAGAAGTGCGTATGTTTGAAATATCGCCTGCATTGGCAGATGCAGTGAAAAGTAAAGGCATACCATTATTTGGTTGGTGGTAAATATTAAGCTCAATATGAAAAACTCACCCCACAGGAACGACGTGCCTTCAGAGCCAGTGATTCCGTTTCTATCGGTTTGCGGAGGATTGGGAACTCCTTACTCGGCAAAGGGGTTGCTAGAGATTTCAAAGAGCAAGGAACAACAAGCCTTATCGGTAAACATATGCAATAGACTAGTTAAACCTTAGCCTTAGGAATGCTAAGAAACTGTCGGAACATCCTGCCAGCGAGTCGTATAGCTAGGGCTTTTATTCCCCTGCTTCATTTTCCAAGGTCGCTTAAAGCCCTCACTAGCTAACTTGATGGATTCTTTCCCCATCTTACGATTGATATTGTCCATGGCAGTCATTAATGCTGTTGATTTTGGGGAAGTTTGTATCTGAGTAAATAAATCAGTTTGCACACCCTGTTCTTGAACAATCTCCCCCAGCATCACTCCTGCCTTAGCGTAGCTATAATTGGGCCTGTATATCTGTTTTAAGCCCCATAGGGCGACATTAACGAGTTGCCTAGTGTCATTGGTGGGACTAGACAACGGAATGGTCAGGCCGTTGCTATAGAAGGGATCATCTGGCTTGAATGGGCTAGTTCTGATATACACATAAACCGACCCAGCAAATGATTGCTGATTGCGTAGTTTCTCTGCAGCACGGCTCATGTATAGCGTGATTGATTCAGCAAGGCTATTGTAATCGCGCACTGGGTAACCGAAACTTCTTGAACTAATGATCTGCTTCTTGGCTGGGCTGATTTCTTCTAGTTCTATACATACAGTACCATTCAATTCACGTATAGTCTTTTCCATAACTACGCTAAACTGTTGACGTAATCTTTCTGGATTGGCGCGTTTTAAATCTAATACCGTATTGAAGCCTAACGCCTGAAGCTTGGGTGCAAGTTTTCGGCCTACACCCCATATCTCTCCCACTTCTACTTGACCTAGTAAATCATCTAAATCTTTAGGAGGCATAGTATTGAAGTTGCATACGCTATTAAATACTGGTCGTTTTTTAGCACAATGATTGGCTAGTTTTGAAAGAGTTTTAGTTGAACCGATGCCAACGCAGACAGGTAAGCCAGTCCATTTCAGAATACGCTTACGCATATCTTGACCATACTGAATTAAGTCACGTGATTGAAAGCCTGTTAGGTCTAAGAACGACTCATCAATTGAATAGATTTCTTGATCTGGACTATATTGCCTGAGAATGCTCATGACACGATTGCTCATATCTGCATACAAGGCATAGTTGCTAGATAAACCGATGATGCCATGCTGCTTAGCCAAGTCTTTGAACTTAAACCATGGCGCACCCATACCGACACCAAGTGCTTTGACTTCATTACTACGTGCTACGGCACAACCATCATTATTAGATAGTACTACAACAGGCTTGCCGATAAGCTTAGGGTTAAAAACACGCTCACATGAAACGTAGAAGTTGTTTACATCTATGAGTGCAATGCTACGCATGATGGAACTGCTTACTTAAAACGTCTAAATGAACCTGTTACTACGCCCCATATCTCAAAATTCATACCTTCTTTAATTTCAATTGGAGAATATGCGCCTGTGGAGTTAGCTGGCAATAGCTTTGGACTTCCGTCTTTATTGCGACTAAGCGTTTTTATGGTGAACTCACCATCTATCACAGCTAGAACTATGTCACCTATAGAGGCTTGTTTAGATCGGTCAACTACAGCCTTGTCATTCGGCAGCAAGCCTACATCCATCATTGAGTAGCCTTGAATAGTGACAAAGAAAGTTGCATCCATTTGATCTATTAAAAAATCATTGGGATTTAGACGCTTTTCTACATGCTCTTCTGCTGGGCTAGGGAAACCTGCTGATACTTTGGAACTATATAACAGCAGATTAATTGGAGGAGTGTTAAGTTTAGGCCATTCAAAATCTATTACAGCATCAATATCAACTGTTAACTTTTTGCGTTGATAGGCAATTAGAAAGTCTTTGATAACAGTTGTTTGACTAGCTGGAACTCGGAGTACAGTGGTAGGTTCACGGAACTTACCAGTGCCATTTCTTCTACCAGCACCTTGGCGGATACCACCACGCTTGCTATTTAAATATTGATCATTATCATTCATGTGATTATTGTAACAATAATCATAGTGCATTGATACTACCTAGGTGCTTCTTCACTCATTAGAAAATCACTAGGGGCTAAATTCAACATTGATCTGGCATCATCATGATTAGCGTTTAACCAAGGTAGGTACTGGCTGTCATTTAAAACAACCACTGATCGCTTTTCATCTTCTGGTTTATGAAAATGCTTCATTACTTCATGGCCATTAGCATTAATTGTAAGCATTGAAAACGAGAAAATGATCTCACCCGTTTCTTTGTCTATAAAACGTTCCCAGATTGATGCAATAACAGTTGGCTCAGAATCGGCTCTTTTAATTCGCCACCTAACTGCTTTTCCTGATTCCCAATTAGGCTCATAAAAACTTTCTGCTAACACCAAACCAAATCGGCGCTCTTTCCATGCGCTACGATAGCTAGGTTTTTCATGAACAGTTTCTGATCTAGCATTATAGGTTTTTAGTCCAAACTTCTTTTTATCTGTTGCCCAATGTGGAACAAGACCAAATTGAGCTAACTCACAACGAGGCTGTCCATTTTCAAGATAGATAAATGGGGCAGGATAAGTCGGATAAGCTTCAGAACGCCACTCTGCGTTTGGCAAATTACAGTTAAAGTGCTGCTTTACCCAGTTTGCGTGGTGATTCTTAATTGGTTGGAAATTACTGCACATATACTTTTTTCTGTAACTTGTTTGCTACTAATAAGGTCTGCTTGCGTAGACATCATCAAACGTTATACTAAGCTTTTTGTTAGCATCCCTCACTTGATCAACTACTTGCTTAGCCCAATCAAAGTAATCTTGCTTCCTCTGCACTGACCAATATGCAGGTGGGCTATTCAAAATGTCACGAAGATTTGAAATCTTATCTGCAAGCTTAACCAGCTTTGCTCTCTTACTTGCATGACGAGCATGTTCTATCTGCTGAAGTTTTCGTTCGGCTTTAGGTAGTGACTTATCATCAGAAACCTCTAAAACGATTTTGGTAATACTTTTTCCAAAGAGAGCAACTAATTCCTCTGCAGTAGTTTCAGTATCTTCAATCGTATCGTGTAGCAACGCTCCGCAAATCACTTTATGGTCTGTGATACCACCTTCAACACAGAGTACTTTGGCTAGGGCAATTGGATGGTTAATATAGGGTGATGCTTCAGCATCTTTCCTTCTTTGATCTTTGTGCTTTCTTGAAGCAAACTCTAATGCATTAATGATTAGTGCTAGATCATTATTTTCTTTAGCCATGTTATTTCCTCAATAATTTAGTTACTGGCTAGAAGCCTACGGTAATCTTTACGATATGAAAAGCAAAATACCTAAAATAACCAAATAGAAAGTCTGGAATGGAACAATAAATACATTCAGTTTCTTTAAACTTGTCACTTTGTATTATCATATCTTCACAAAATAACTTAGAAAAAATTATGTCAGAAGAACAACGCCGTCAACTCCAACAACAACTCTGGAATATCGCAAATACATTACGTGGCAAGATGGGTGCAGATGAGTTTAGGGATTACATACTTGGCTTCATCTTCTATAAATATCTCTCAGAAAAGATCCAACGTTTTGCTGATGGTGAACTGGCCCAAGAGAACCTCAAGTTTGCTGAAATCAATGACACCACAGCCGAAGGTCAAGCTTACATAGATGCTTTAGAAGATGCTGCATTGAACGAACTTGGCTACTTCCTAAAGCCATCTGAACTGTTTCATGCCATTGCAATGAAGGGAAGTAACCAATTAGATTCTAATAATGAAGGTGCAAGTCATAATTTCATATTAGGTGATCTGACTAAAATCTTAAAGAACATTGAGCAAAGTACTCTTGGAACGGATAGTGCTGATGACTTCGTAAATCTATTTGAAGATCTAGATTTAACTTCATCCAAGCTTGGTAAAACTGAAAAAGAGAAGAATGACTTAGTTGCTAAGGTGCTAGTGCATTTGGACAAGATTGATTTCAACCTAAGTGATGCTACTGCTGATGTACTAGGTGATGCTTATGAATATTTGATTGGTGAGTTTGCTAGTGGTGCAGGTAAAAAAGCTGGTGAGTTCTACACACCACAACCAGTATCAACTTTACTTGCCAAGATAGTAACCGCAAACAACAAGAACCTCAAAAGCGTATATGACCCAACCTGTGGCAGTGGATCATTATTACTACGTGTAAAACGTGAAGCGACCAAGGTTGATAAGATTTACGGTCAGGAACTCAACCGAACCACCTACAACTTAGCACGTATGAATATGATTCTGCATGACGTGCATTATGCAGACTTTGACATCAAGCAGGAAGACACGCTAGAGCGCCCACAGCATCGTGATTTACGTTTTGATGCCATAGTAGCCAATCCACCATTTTCAGCCCAGTGGAGTGCCAGCCAGCTTCATATGAACGATGATAGATTTAGTGTGTATGGCAAACTTGCACCAAGCAGTAAAGCAGATATGGCATTTGTTCAGCATATGGTCTACCACTTGGCTGAAGAAGGTACGATGGCTGTAGTATTGCCACATGGTGTGCTGTTTCGTGGTGGGGCAGAAGGACATATTCGCACATACCTTATTGAACAATTGAATTGCTTAGATGCTGTGATTGGCTTGCCTTCCAATATGTTCTACGGTGCGGCTATACCAACGACTGTATTAGTATTCAAGAAATGTCGTAAAAATCCTGACAACATTTTATTCATAGATGCCAGCCAGCACTTTGATAAGGTTAAAACTACAAATGTAATGCGCCCTGAGCATATTCAAAAGATTGTAGATACCTACAAAGCAAGGACGAATGAAGAGAAATTCAGCCATATTGCTAGCATTGAAAGCATTAAAGCCAATGATTACAACCTCAATATTCCAAGGTATGTTGATACCTTTGAGGCAGAAGATATGATTGATTTGGGTGCAATATCAGCACAGTTGATTGAGCTTGATAAAGCCAGCCAAGCTACAGATGCAACGATTGCGGCATTCTGTAAAGAGTTAGGCATTGAGCCACCATTTGCTTTACAAGGTCAAGCAGTATGAATTTGCCAGCTTTAAGATTTAAAGAATTCAATGAACCATGGATTGATGAAACAATTGGGAAATTAATTCATGAGTTTAGATTAGGTGGAGATTACTCTAATAGCGAGACAGAAACGCCATTTCCATTAATTAAAATGGGGAATTTAGACAGAGGCACAATAAAGTTAAATAAAATTGAGTTTATTGAAGAATCCGAGGTGGCTGACCCAAAAGATAAGATAGTTTTTGGTGATTTATTTTTTAACACTAGAAATACCTTAGATTTAGTGGGTAAGGTAGCGATATGGAAAAATGAATTACCTTGTGCATATTACAATTCAAATTTAATGCTCATGAAATTCAGTAATAATTTCTTCATGAACTTCAGGTTAAATTCACCTGTGGCTGTAAAAAAGTTAAGGGCGATAGCAACAGGGACAACAAGTGTTGCGGCGATTTACAATAAAGACCTATTTCAAATTAAATTAGAAACACCTTCACTCACAGAACAAACCAAAATCGCCAACTTCCTCACGGCTGTTGATGAAAAAATCACCCAACTAACCCAAAAACACGACCTATTAAACCAATACAAAAATGGCGTGATGCAACAGATTTTTAGTCAAGAACTGCGCTTTAAAGATGATGATGGGCAGGATTTTCCTGAATGGCAAGAGAGTTGCATAGGAGAAGTAGCGAGCTTCATTAAAGATGGAACACATGGTACACACCAAGATACAGTGGATGGTGAATACTTATTATTAAGTGCAAAAAATATAAAAGATGGCGGAATTTATTATGATGAATCTGACAGAAAAATATCTAAACTAGAGTTTCAGTCTATTTATAAAAACTACAAACTACATGATGGAGACGTTTTGTTATCTGTAGTTGGAACAATTGGTCGTGTAGCAATTTATTCTTCTGAATTTAAGAATGTAGCATTTCAACGAAGTGTCGCATTTTTTAGGTTTAATAATCAAAATAGTCAGTTCATAGCTCAACTATTTACCGCTAAGCAATTTCAAAATGACTTAATAACTAATCAAGTAGTTTCGGCTCAAGCTGGAATTTACTTAGGTGATTTATCTAAAATAAAAGTAAAGTTGCCTTGCTTAACCGAACAAACCAAAATCGCCAACCTCCTCACCACCATTGACGAAAAAATCACTGCCACCAAAACCCAAGCCCAAGCCGTGAAGCAATACAAACATGGCTTATTACAGCAGATGTTTGTTTAAAAAAGGACTCAATATGATTGAAAAGCTATGGGAGTTGTTAACAACTATTACCCCTGAATCACAAAATAACGTCATTAATAAATGTATTGAATTTGGTTTCAATACAACAAGTAGAGGAGTTGTAAGCCTTGAGGAGTCTTATATTAACTTGAATGCATCAGCTTTACTGTTGAAAGATTTAATAGAAAAGAAAAAACTTATACAGCTACCCATTACAATTCAAAAGGTCTTGATTGACGCATTACAAAATATTATCAATGCTCAGACTGGTATAGTGGCTGGTGGGGATGCTGTTGAAAATCTTTCTACCTATATAGAAAGTTTAAATACTCAAATATGGCAGTATGGGCTACACAATCTTTCTGATGAAGTTTTAGGTTATCAAACTAAAATGAATCAGATTAAAAGCTTAGAGCTAGAAGTTGGGAGATTAAGAAAAGAGTTAGTCGCTGGTATAAAGTCTATAGAAATTTTGGATGCTTTAATTAAACAAAGCTCAGTCACTAGTAACGTAATTACAACCTACAATGCTGAAGCTGAAGCTTTACTTATTCAAATAAAACAAAACGTTCAAGAAGTTACTACTAACGCCCAAAGTGTAGCAGCTTATTTCACACAAGTTCAGCAAAACGATACTGCAATCGCACAGATTAGGGCAAACGCTAATCAATCAAGTGCCGAAATTGTTGTCTTGGAAAGCAAAGCTACAGAGTTTTTTGGAGAGGTATCTAATTTCACAAAGCGTGTTGATGTTTTAACAAAGAAAGCTGAAGATTCAGTTGAGTTAAATACTAAAGAAACTACAACTCTTAAAGAAAAATTGGTGAAACTAGAAGTTCAAATTAAAGATCAACTTGAAAAAGCTACAGGTTATTCATTATTCCATTCATTCCAGACAAGGCAAGGTTTGATGGTTAAGTCCAAAAATTTTTGGTTATTAGTTCTGAGTGTATTGCTATTAATTGCCGTTGGTCTTGGATGCTGGTTGGTAAAATCAATGAGTGGCATGTCTTTAGATTCAATCGGAGTAGCTTTTTATCTTAAACTTTCGCTCACCATACCATTACTTTTTGCAATTTCATTTAGCACGATTCAATATTCTAGGGAGCGAAGACTTGAAGAGGAGTATGCCTTTAAATCAAACATTTCTATTTCTTTAATACCCTATCAAGAGCTAGTTGAAAAACTAGTTGATGAAGATGATCAGGAGCAAAGAAAAGAGTACGCAACTTTTATAATTTCAACTATAAATAAGATTTTCACTTCACCTACAAATGAGATATTTAAAGATAAGAAATCATCAAAGGGTATGATTGATGAAAATTCTTTAAAGATAATTAGCCAAATTGGTGATGCATTTTCTAAATTCAAACCTCCATCTGCCTAATACCAATGTCACCTACTCAATCTGAATACGCCTTAGAAGCTGCCTTAATCGCCCAACTCAACGGCATGGAGTATGCCAGCGTGGTGATTGAGGATGAAGCGGCTATGTTGGCGAATCTCAAACGTCAGCTAGAAATCCATAACAAAGATATTCTCTTCACTAGCAACGAATTTGACCGTATTCTCAACCACCTCAATACAGGCGGTGTATTTGATAGAGCTAAAATTCTACGTGATAAGTACGCTCTAAGACGTGACAATGATGACGTTGCTTATATTAGTTTCATCAATAATGATGATTGGTGCTTGAACGAATTTCAGGTGACCAATCAAGTCACCATACAAGGTAAACGTAAAAATCGCTATGACGTAACGTTACTCATAAACGGCTTACCACTGGTTCAAATTGAACTTAAAAGACGTGGTGCAGAGCTTAAAGTAGCCTTTCACCAAATCAATCGCTATCAGCATGATTCATATGATGCTGGAATGGCCCTATTTCAGTATGTGCAGTTATTCATCATTAGTAATGGCGTAAATACCAAATATTTCTCTAATAACAAGCAGCAACACTTTCAGCAAACATTCTTCTGGACAGATAAAGACAATAAGCGATTATCTGATCTACATGAGTTTAGTAGTGAGTTTTTAAAGCCATGCCATATTGCTAAGATGATTACGCAGTACATGGTGCTGACAGAAGAACAAATTATTAAAGTGTTACGACCCTATCAGTACTTTGCTGTTGAGGCCATGGTGGATAGAGTTAAGAACAGTAATGACAATGCCTATATATGGCACACTACGGGCAGTGGCAAGACCTTGTCATCTTTCAAAGCTAGTCAAATTATCCAGCGTATGCCTAAAGTGCATAAGGTAGTGTTTGTTGTTGATAGGAAAGATCTGGATTACCAAACCTGCAAAGAATTTAACGGCTTTGCTAAAGGTAGCGTTGATGAAACTACCGATACCAGTACGCTCGTTAAGCAACTGTGTGACGATAGCACCAAACTCATTCTCACTACAATTCAAAAGCTCAATAATGCGATTACCAACCCAAGGCACTTAACCAGAGTTGAACATTTGCAGGATAAGAAGGTAGTGTTTATCTTTGATGAATGTCACCGCAGCCAGTTTGGTGATACGCATAGGAACATTAAGAAGTTCTTTCATAAAGCACAGATGTTTGGTTTTACTGGTACGCCCATATTTGCTGATAACGCTGCAGGTAGCATCGGTAATCAACAAACGACCAAAGATCTATTTGGTGAATGTTTACATAAATATGTGATTGTTGATGCCATTAAAGACGAGAACGTACTTCGTTTTGCAGTGGAGTATGTAGGTAAATATAAGAAAAAGAATAGTTCCAATGAATTAGATATTGCTACAGATGCAGACATTCAAGTGGAAGCAATAGATACTAAAGCCCTGCTAGAAAGCCCTCAACGGCTTGAGAAAATCACTGACTACATACTAACTTACCACCCACAGAAATCTAAAGCCCCAGACTTCACAGGCATGTTCTGCGTAAGCAGTGTGCAGACCTTAATTAAGTATTACGAGCTATTCAAACAAAAACAGGTAGGCGCAGCCAAGCCACTCAAGATTGCAACTATATTCAGTTACGCAGCCAATGAAGAAGATCCAAATGCGAATGGATTAATGAATGGCCTGATTCCTGAAGAGAACCCTATCCCAGAAGGCAAGATAAACCCATATAGCCGTGACAAGCTGGATGAGTTTATTGCTGACTATAATGGAATGTTTGGCACAAATTACTCAACTAAAGATAGTCAAACGTATTACAACTATTACCAAGACATAGCAAGGCGAGTAAAAACAGGCCAAGTTGATATATTGCTAGTGGTGAATATGTTCCTGACTGGCTTTGACAGCCCAAGGTTGAATACGCTGTATGTTGATAAGAATCTGAAATTTCATGGATTGGTACAAGCATTCTCTAGGACTAACCGCATTCTGAATGACAGAAAATCCCAAGGTAATATAGTTTGCTTTAGAAACTTAAAAGCAGCAACAGACGAAGCGATAGCCTTGTTCTCTAATAAAGATGCCAGAGAAACGGTGTTGCTTGAACCGTATGAGGATTATGTCACCCAGTTCAATGAAGCCACTGAAGCTCTCTTAGCCATAGCACCTACGGTAGCGAGTGTGGATGCCTTGCCAGATGAGAATGCTGAACTTGAGTTTGTAATGAAGTTTAGAGAGTTACTGCGCATTAAAAACATTCTCACCACCTTTGCAGACTTTAAAATTGAAGATATTAATCTGCCTGAGCAGGACTTTGAAGATTACAAGAGCAAGTACCTTGATGTGCATGACAAGGTGAAGAAGCATACCGATCCAGAGAAAGCATCTGTACTAGAAGATATAGACTTTGAGTTAAGCCTGATCCACCGTGATGAAATCAATGTGGCCTATATTTTGAATTTATTAATTGGAATGAATAAGCTTAATCCTGAAGAAGCTAAAAAGCGTCAGAAAGAAATCATTGATATGGTGGCTGGGGACGTGCAGCTACGCAGTAAACGCCTATTAATTGAAGAGTTCATTCAAGAGAATCTTCCGAAGCTTAAACCAAATGAAAATGTGATTAATGAGTTTGAGTCATATTGGACTAAACATAAACAAAAAGCCTTTGAGCAGTTATGTGCTGATGAAAAGATTCAACCTGAGAAGCTTGAGAAGCTTTTACAAACATATATTTTTGCAAACCGACTTCCAAGGGATCAGGAAATTAAGAAGGCATTAAACTTTGAGCCTAGAATCTTGGAACGAAAATCTATATTAGAGCGTGTGGCAGATAAGATTCAGGTGTTTATCAATACGTTTATTGAGGGTATGGGTGGGAGTGTTTGATCATATCATTACAACACAAGCGATTAAATTGACTGGACAGGTTAATCGGAATGCTTTGGGAAGTGATGATGCGGAAGTAATTTATAGTTCAGCTAGACTAAGTTACGAAAGTGTATAAAATAAAAAGTCAAACTAATGAATTAAATACAATCACCATTATGGTGACAAAAAATATCATCTATGCCATTATATCAACTTGAAGCATTTCAAAAGCTAGTAGTTACAAACGGCTGGCAATTTTTGAACAAAAAAAGGTGTCTTAGAACTCAAGAAGATCTAGGTTGGTCTGATGAGCAAATTGAAGCTTTTTTACTAGGCATACAAATTAGTGACTTTCAAAAAACTGTTCCTAATAATATAGTGAACGATCTTGCAGGCCAAGATTTTGTTAACGCTGACCAATATGCCGTTAAATGGTGTGAAGAAAACATGGTGCATGCAGACTTTTACAATAAAGAAACTATTGAAATTTCAACAAAAATTGCAATTATTACAACCGCTACTGGACAGCTAGCTGGAGCTGTTACATTTCATTTTTCTTAGATTACTTTATTTATATGACGCTTATAACTCACAACGACAACTGCCCAAAATGTGCTTCTAAGGAAATTGAACTTAGATCATTTAGCGATGATATTGAATTTAGAGGCTTCATTTTAGATGTAGAAAATTTACAAGATTTACACTGCAAAAGTTGTGGTCACTCTTGGGAAGAGAAAACCCAAGTTCAACACAATCAAGAAATGTTAAAAATTCGTTATGCCGCTATTAGAGATAAAGAAAGAACCAAACAAGGGTTGCTCGGAGCCGCAGAAATTGAAAACATAAGGAATCTTTTTGATTTAAGTCAAAGAGATGCCGCCTCATTATTTGGCGGTGGATACAACGCCTTTAATAAATACGAATCTGGAGAGGTCTTGCAGAGCTTTGCAATGGATAGACTTCTAAGAATAACCAGAGCATTCGGTATAAATGCAATTGAATTTTTAAAAGACGTAAACCAAAACACTCAATTTAACGTAACTAAAGTTAATGCGAAATTTTCAAAGATACCTAACTACAATATATCTAAAGCCACAGATCAATTGATTTTAACCTCTAGAATGCAGGCTAATGAATCATCAGCACGTTACGTAAATGATTTTTTTCCACCAGCATTCTTAATTGACAGCAAAAAATCAAATTCTAGAAGGATCTCCAAACATGAAAGTTAGATATTACTTAGGTGATGACGTTCGCCAAGAAATGAATAACAAGGTTTCTATTTCCGGTCTATATGCAGACAATCGCCTAGTTATGCCAAATAATTACATTCAAGAAATAAATGATGCTACTAAAAATGGCGATCAAGTGATGTACTTTATTGATAGGCTTACCTTATTGATCAACATCAGCGAGATTGATGGTGAAGTTGAATTAGAGGGGCAATTTTTAGATCCCAATAACAATCCTCATGGAGATCTGCATAATTTAGGAAAGGTTAAGCTCACACCTAATCAAAGTCACAATATAATTATTCAATCAAATCCATTCCCATTTCCCAAGGCTGGTGTTTATAAATTCAACTTACTAATAAACAAAGAACCAGAAATTGTTGAATTTGAAATTCAGTTTTCAGATACCCACTAATAATTTGGGGTAACTTTAGGGGTAACTATGTTATCTATAAACAATAGATCCATACGAATAGATGATTGAAGCCAGTTGTTTGGGGGCCTCTTTCCCACCATTCCCATATCCTGATAAATCCAGGATAGTACAAAAGCCCGCGTAATAGCGGGCTTTTTATTGCATTTTATTCCAAAAAGGTTCAAGATAATCTTATCAAATCCAGTAACCAAATGGGGCAACTTCGGGGGCAAGTCATAAATATCCCACTGTTTTGATAAAAGTTGCCCCTAATTGAGGTGATTTATGCCCTTGAATGCCCTATCAGTTCAGTCTGCTAAACCTAAAGATAAGTCTTATAAACTATCTGACGGAAGAGGTTTGTATCTAGAAATTTCACCAAATGGGGGCAAGTGGTGGCGATATAAATATAGATTTGATGGAAAAGAGAAGCGTATCTCTCTTGGAACATATCCTGATGTATCACTAGCTAAAGCACGAGAAAGTCACATTGATGCTAGGAAGTTATTAGCGGATGGGATAGATCCCAGCGAAGACCGAAAGACTAAAAAAGCCACTAAGAAAATAAATGCTGAGAATAGTTTTGAGCAAGTTGCACGTGCATGGTGGGAATCTCACATGCAAAATAAAGCTGATACTCATAAAGACAAAGTCATTCGTCGTTTTGAATTATATTTATTTCCATGGTTAGGGAATAAACTAATATCTGAGATCACATCCCTGTCAATGCTTGTTTAGAAGTGCACCACAGTTTGCGTGCAGAAGTGCACCAGTTTAAGACCTATTTTTAAATCGATAAGAATCATTACCTGTTTCAACAATATCGCAGTGATGCACCAGTCTATCG
>NZ_JABFRA010000089.1 GCF_013141425.1 Methylotenera sp.
TTAAAGAGTTTCGTAGCAACCGGAATCACATTGCCATTGTGGTGGACGAATACGGCGGCGTAGCCGGCATGGTTACAATTGAAGATGTATTGGAGCAAATCGTCGGCGATATTGAAGATGAATACGACTACGACGAAGATGAGGATAACATCATACAAAACGCCGATGGTCAGTATCGCGTTAAGGCATTAACAGAAATCACTGACTTCAATGAGGCCATTGGCACGACACTTAGCGATGAAGAGTTCTCGACAATAGGCGGCTTGGTGGTGCATCAGTTCGGTCATTTACCCAAACGCGATGATGAAATCGTCCACAATGGCTTACTTTTTAGAGTATTGCGAGCCGATAGCCGCCGTTTGCACACACTAATGGTTAAGGTGCTTTCGGATTCAATAGAATTAACTTAACTGACATTCTTCATATTCAATAATTTTTTTACTGATTGTAGAACCCATTCCCAATAAGACTGTCCATTCATTAGCTTAAAAATAAAGTTAAATAAGGAATGCTATGCAGTTTGCAGGTGGTGCGATTCAACTCGCAGAAAAGGGGTTAATACCAGATGTGGCAATTAGATTAGGTATTCGACAGTTAAGCAAAATACGATTAAGTGAAATAGCAGCGACAGATTGTGAAGCCAGCGCGCAAATCCTAGCCAATTTTATTACGGCAATGAATCAATCGCCAATTGCATTGTTGCCCGATTTAGCCAATGCCCAACATTACGAATTACCCACGGAGTTTTTTGCACTTTGTTTGGGTAAACACCGTAAATACAGCAGCTGTTTTTGGCTGCCTGGGACCAAAAGTTTAGATGAAGCAGAAGCCTTTGCGCTGCAAATGACTTGCGAACATGCTGACTTGTATGATGGCCAGCGTATTCTCGAGCTTGGTTGCGGTTGGGGTTCGCTCACCTTGTGGATGGCAGAGCACTATCCAAAAAGTCGCATTACCGCAGTATCAAATTCCAACTCACAACGTGAATACATTACGCAAACGGCACTGGCGCGTAGCTTAAACAATATTCAAGTAATAACTTGCGACATGAATACCTTTAGCCCCAGCGCTTTTGCAATTGATGCGCCATTTGACCGCGTTGTGTCGGTTGAAATGTTTGAGCACATGCGTAACCACCAGGTGTTATACGGAAAAATTCATGACTGGCTGGTACCAAGTGGCAAGTTCTTAATGCATATCTTTGTGCATCGCTTAACGCCTTATGCGTTTGAAGTGCAAGGCAAGGATGATTGGATGAGCGAATTTTTCTTTTCAGGTGGGATGATGCCAAGCGATGATTTACCGCTTTATTTTCAAGAAAAACTTAAATTTAAGCAACGCTGGCGTTGGGATGGCACCCATTATGAAAAAACCGCCAATGCCTGGCTTGCCAATATGGACAAGCATCTGGCCTTGATTACACCGATTTTGGAAGCCACTTACGGTGTAATTGAAGCAACTCAATGGCGTAATCGTTGGCGCATATTCTTCATGGCGTGCGCAGAATTATTTGGCTACAACCAGGGTCAAGAATGGTGGGTTTCACACTATCAATTTGAGCGGCCAAGCTAAACGTTAGATCTCACAATGAAGCGATTGATTAATTTCATTTTATTCCAAGTTTCTTGGTTTTCTTGCGTACTAGGGGCTACGAATAATCTGACTTGGTTGGGCGTGCTGGTGACTTTTATGGTGATATTTTGGCACCTTTATCAATCTAAGATTATTCAGCCAGAGTTGATGCTGATGTTCACCGTGCTGGTGATAGGCGGTTTATTCGACCAAGCCCTGTTGGCAACTGATTTGGTTCAATATGTCAATCATGGCTGGAGTAGCGCAGTGGTACCAGTTTGGATTTTAGCGTTATGGCTTGCGTTTGCCAGTATACTCAGTGTGAGTCTGCGCTGGATGCGCAGCAAATATCTACTGGCTGTGACTTTTGGCGCAATAGGCGGCCCGTTAGCGTATTTGGGTGCTGAAAAATTAGGTGCGGTAACGTTAAATGGCACAAATGCGATGCTCACTTTATCTATTGGCTGGGCAGTCATTACGCCAATCTTATTTGTGCTTTCTAAACATTTTGATGGCGTTGGTAATGCTAATGTCGCACTACCATGTCAAGATAGGTCATGATGGATTGGCAGCAGTATTTACATGGTTTAGCCTCAATCAGCACATTGGCTTTTGCTGGCTGGCTATTAAGCTTAGTCAGAAATAATGTTACACACGTGGATAGTCTTTGGAGTTTGTTTATAGCATCAGCAGCCTTTGCTTATGCTTTGAATGCAGACGCGCCGACCCCTCGCACTTTTTTAGTATTATTCTTAGTCACGCTTTGGGCAGTGCGGCTAAGTGCCTATTTAACTTGGCGTAATTGGGGCCCGCATGAAGACCATCGCTATGTGGCGATTCGCAAGAATAATTCACCGCATTTCTGGCTAAAAAGCTTGTATATCGTGTTTGGCCTGCAGGCCGTGTTGGCCTGGGTTATTTCGCTGCCTTTACTGGGTGCTATCGAAGCAAGCGTTGCGCTAACTCGATTAGATTTATTGGGGGCGTTGCTATTTACCTTTGGTTTTGTCTGGCAAGTCGTTGCAGATTGGCAGTTAAGCCTTTTTAAAGCAAATGCCAGTCATCGCGGTCAGGTACTGCGCAATGGGTTATGGCGTTACAGCAGGCATCCCAATTACTTTGGTGAAAGTTGTATATGGTGGGGATTTTATTTAATAGCACTGGCGGCAGGTGCATGGTGGAGTGTGCTATCACCAATGCTCATGACCTTACTTCTACTTAAAGTGAGTGGAGTCGCGCTGTTAGAAAAAGATATTGCTGAGCGGCGACCTGATTACGCCAGTTATCGTAAAAACACGAACGCATTTTTCCCTTGGTGGCCAAAAAAATGACAAATACAAAGCAACGTTGCTTCACACTGAGTTGCGCTTTAGTTACCGCAACGTTTTCAGAATTTACCTTGGCTAAAGAGTGGCTGTTTGATGTTTATCTAGATCAATCCAAAATCGGCCAGCATTATTTTAACTTAAGCGATGAAGGCGTATTGACCAGCACGGCAAAATTTAATGTAAAAGTGTTATTTATCAACGCCTATAAATATGACCATCAGGCCGTTGAGTGGTGGCGCGGCGATTGTTTAGAAAAGTTAGAAGCGCAGACGCTGGAAGATAAGATGAAAACAAATGTTAAGGCGCAGTTGTCTGAGCAGCATTTGTTGGTAGATGACGGCAAAAAACAACAAACATTGCCGCATTGCAGTATGACGTTTGCCTATTGGAACCCAAAGATTACTGAACAGTCGAATTTGCTGAATCCACAAAATGCAGAATGGCTTGAAACAAAGTTTACGTCACTTGGCACTGAAAATATTACGGTGAAAAATGAAAAAATAAGCGCGGAGCGATACAAATTAGAAGGCCGCCTCGCAGGAAAGCCAAAACTTAATATTGAGCTTTGGTACAAAGGCGGTAGCGATTGGGTAGCTCTCAAGTCAATGACCCCAGAGGGCTATACCATTCGATATCAGCTACGTTGAGGTGAATTCAATATGAAACTTAATTTTTTAAAAAGCGTATTTTTAATGACATTTTTAGCGAGTCTTTTAAGTGCTTGTGCAACACAGAAACTTGCCGACATTCCAACTGTACCACAGGTGGATTTGCCTAAATTTATGGGTGATTGGTATGTGATTGCTGCAATTCCAACTTTGATTGAAAAGCAATCGTACAACGCGATTGAAAATTATCAGTTAAACCCAGACGGCACGATAGCGACTACCTTTACCTTCAATAAAGGCGGTTTAGAAGGTGAATTTAAGACCTATCAACCCCGTGGCTTTGTGGTGGAAAACTCTGGTAATGCACTGTGGGGCATGCAGTTTATCTGGCCTATTAAAGCTGAATATAGAATTGCTTACTTAAACGCAGACTACACACAAACCATTATTGCCCGAAACGCGCGTGACTATGTGTGGATAATGGCGCGCACGTCTACCATTAGCGATGCCGACTACAATGCACTGACAGCAATCATTGCATCGTATGGCTATGATTTAAGCTTGTTGCGCAAAGTACCGCACAATGCTGCGTTAAACCATAACTACGAAAATTAAAGTGCTTAAAATTTATAGAATAATATGTGGTTAAAAAAACTCATTAAATGGCTAGACAATGATGTGGTACAAATCGCTAGCGCTCAGTCAAATCAGGCGGATTGGCGTCAGATTGACTTGTGGCGCGTGGTTCCCTTTGTGTTGTTGCACCTTGCCTGCCTAGCGGTTTTTTGGGTGGGGTTTAGCTGGTTTGCTGTTGGTTTTGCGGTTGCACTTTATGCCTTGAGAATGTTTGCCATTACGGGCTTTTATCATCGTTATTTTTCACATAAAACTTTTCGCACTTCGCGGGGGTTTCAATTTTTAGGGGCTGTTGCTGGGGCGACAGCAGTTCAGCGTGGACCGTTGTGGTGGGCGTCACACCATCGAAATCACCACGTAAATGCCGATGAATTAGCGGATGCACATTCCCCCGTTCAGCATGGGTTTTTGTGGAGTCATTTAGGCTGGTTTTTATCGAATCAACATTTCGCAACACGAACCGAGCGTGTAAAAGAATTAGCAAGGTTTGCTGAGTTACGATTTTTAGACCGTTTTGACGTAATCGTGCCAATTTTTTTTGCAATCAGCATTTATTGGTTTGGCGTATGGCTTGAAAATGATTTTTCGCACTTACACACCAATGGCCTGCAATTATTGGTTTGGGGGTTTTTCATTTCAACGGTGGTGTTGTACCACGCCACTTTTACGGTAAATTCACTTGCCCACGTTTGGGGCAAGCGGCGTTATGCCACACGTGACCACAGTCGAAATAATGTTTGGATCGCTTTTTTAACGCTGGGCGAGGGCTGGCATAACAATCATCACCATTTTCCTGGTTCAGCGCGCCAAGGTTTTTACTGGTGGGAAATCGACCTTACCTATTACGGGCTTAAATTGTTATCCGCATGCGGCCTGATTTGGGACATACGAACCGTATCAAAAGAAATGCGCGAATCAAGAAAAATTAACTCACATGACGCAAAACAATAAGCCATTAAAAATTGCTATTATCGGTAGCGGTATAGCGGGCAATACGATTGCCTACCATCTGCATGCTCAGCACGATATCTCAGTGTTTGAGGCTGAAAGCCACGTTGGCGGACACACTCACACCCACACTATTCATCATGAAGGGAAAGACTATCAGGTAGATACGGGGTTCATTGTATTTAATGACCGTACTTACCCAAACTTTATTGCCTTGCTAGATGAATTAAAAGTGGTTTGGCAGCCCAGTGCAATGAGTTTTAGCGTGAAATGTGAAAAAACAGGATTGGAGTACAACGGTACGACTTTAAATAGTTTATTTGCCCAGCGTAGCAATCTGTTTAAGCCATATTTCTATCAAATGATTCGCGACATTCTGCGCTTTAACAAAAGTGCACTTGAACTGCTAAATGAAGGCAGTGAAATTAAGCTGGGGGACTATTTGCGCGCGGGGAATTACTGCCAAAAGTTTATTGATTACTACATTATTCCAATGGGTTCTGCAATTTGGTCAACCGATGCAGCGCAGATGTTAGAGTTTCCTGCGCGATTTTTTGTACGCTTCTTTCACCATCATGGCATGCTCACCGTTAATGATAGGCCGCAATGGCGCACCGTGACAAATGGTTCGGCAAGTTATGTTACAGCAATGACCGAACCATTTAAACATCGCATCCAGCTTAAAACACCGATAGAAAATGTGCGGCGCACCCAAAGTACCGTGTACGTGAGACCTAAACATGGTGAAGAAATAGCCTTTGATTATGTTTTTTTTGCCTGCCATAGCGACCAAGCGCTGAAGATATTAAGCAATCAAACTGCCGCGGAAACTGAAATACTAAGTGCTATCCCATTTCAAGAAAACAGCATTTATTTGCACCATGATGCAACGTTGATGCCCAAGCGCTCACTAGCATGGGCCGCATGGAATTACCATGTCACCAAAATTCCTATGAATCGTGTTGCGGTAACGTACAACATGAACATTTTGCAAAACTTGCAAAGTAGGGAGCCACTTTTAGTTACATTGAATCATGTAGGGGGTATTAACCCAGCCAAAGTGATTAAACGCCTAACTTATACGCACCCCGTCTATACCTTGGCAGGTGCTGCCGCACAGGCCAAACATGCAGAAATTAGTGGCAAAAACAGAACCGGATTCGCCGGGGCTTATTGGCGCAACGGCTTTCATGAAGATGGTGTGGTGAGTGCTTTAGAAGCATTAAAGCACTTTGATGAGGCCCTGAAATCAGGGATTCTCTGTGCCAAATAGCGCGATTTACGAGGGATTTGTCACGCATCAGCGCTTTAGCCCTAAACCACATGGTTTTCACTACCAGGTATTTATGATGTACTTAGATTTAGACGAGCTTCCAACAGTCTTTGGCGGCATGCGGTTCTGGTCGTATGAAAGTAAAAACTGGGCATGGTTTAAGCGCGCTGACTACTACGGCAATCCTGAAGAACCGTTAAAAATAGAAATTACCAAGTTGGTGAAGCAAGCGACAGGCCATGTTCCACGCGGTGCAATTTGTATGCTCACCAATATGCGTTATTTGGGGCATTGCTTTAACCCAGTGACGTTTTACTATTGCTTTGAGCCTGATGGCAAAACCTTGCAGGCGATTGTGAGCCATATTACTAATACGCCTTGGGGTGAAGATTATGCTTATGTGCATGATTTTAATGCAGAAAAAACCATAAAAAGTATAAAGCATGGCGACATTACTATTTTTAAATTAGACAAACACTTTCACGTTTCGCCCTTTATGCCTATGAATATTCAATACGACTGGTCCTTTAAGCTTGAGGGTAATCAACTGCTGGTACATATGAAAAGTTTACAGAATGGCGAGCAATTGTTCAATGCCACCTTGGCGCTACAACGAAAAGAAATAACTGCGTCAACACTCAATCAATTACTACTGCGTTACCCATTGATAACCATTAAAGTAGTGGTTGCCATTTACTGGCATGCATTGTTGCTTTGGCTAAAGCGTGTTCCTTTTTATGCCAACCCGTCACAAATTACAAAATAATCAGACCATAAATTCAGTCAAAAAATAAAAATGTCGAATACCTTACTTATACAAGAAACGCTCACCAGAGCGTTAAAACAAAAAAGTCGCGCAAAGTGGGTGGCTAATTTTGCTAAAGCGCAAATAGTCAAACGGCTGCAATCGTTGCAAAAGGGCAGGTTAACAATTATTGATGGAGCGTCACAACATACCTTTGGCCAAACCGAAGACATACGCGCCACGATTACCATTCACGATCCACGCTTTTATGGTGAAATTGCCTTTGGCGGCAGCATTGGTGCTGGTGAGGCCTATATGCTGAGTTACTGGACGGCAGACAATTTAACCAACGTAATTCGAATCATGTGCCTCAATCAGTCGGTGATGGATACCATTGAAGGCGGTTATCAATGGCTGACTAAGCCGTTTATGCAGCTGTTACATTGGCTCAATAGCAATACCACAGAAGGCAGCCGCAAGAATATTGCAGCGCATTACGACTTAGGCAATGCCTTATTTGCCATGTTTTTAGATGAAACCATGATGTATTCCAGCGCGATTTTTAATGATCGCACGGATACGTTAAAGGCTGCATCTGAACTCAAACTCAAGACCATATGTGAAAAGCTAGATTTAAAAAGTTACGACCATGTGATTGAAATTGGCACAGGTTGGGGTGGTTTTGCTATTTACGCTGCCAAGCATTATGGCTGCAAAGTCACCTCCACCACCATTTCACAACAGCAATATACTTTAGCCAAGGCCAAGGTGGAGGCGGCTGGCCTGCAAGATAAAATCACATTGCTGCTAGACGACTATCGACATTTGCACGGCCAGTTTGATAAGTTGGTTTCGATTGAAATGATTGAAGCGGTCGGGCATCAATTTTATGACACTTATTTTGCAACAGTAAGCGCGTTATTAAAGCCAAACGGGCTCGCACTCATTCAAGCCATTACCATTACTGACCAGCGTTATGAAAGCGCAAAAAATTCAGTTGATTTCATTCAGCGCTATATTTTTCCTGGTTCTTGCATTCCGTCCAATACCGCTATGCTCAATAGCATTACCCGCAAAACTGATTTACGATTATTCGACTTAGAAGATATTGGCCTCCATTACGCCACCACTTTAAAACTTTGGCGAGAGAATTTTTTTGAGAATATTGAAGCGGTACGCGCACTTGGTTATTCAGAAGAATTTATCAAAATGTGGGAATTTTATCTTTGTTATTGTGAGGGTGGTTTTGCAGAACGTGCGTTGGGCGACGTACATTTATTGCTCGCAAAACCTGACAACAGACGTGCCGCATTAAACAGTAAAATCACCAAATAAAGTCTAGGTGACACCCACGCCTCTGGGAGCCATATAAATAGGGTCTTCCAGAGCATTTAAAAAGTGGGTATTAGAAAAACACGCAAAATCGATATTGATTAACACGCTAGGTATCAACTCCTTAAAAGACCGATTGGCTTATAGAAATACTGAAGTAAATCACCAAAAAATGTATGTGAATGTCATTCACAAATTTAATATGTCGCAAATCATTGCTCAATTTGGCGAACCGCCAAAGCCGATGACGTAAAAATCAAAGGGACACAAAAAGTAGTTGCTTCTATCTGGCAGTATCTCCTTATCAATACTGCTACCGATGGCTCGTATTATGAAACGACCGAAATAGATTTTGTTGACGATAAAGTTGTGACTGTTGAATTCATGCATAACGATGACTCAGAAAGCGAATATAAAGGCCAGTCTTACCAAATTCCAAGCACACCCACCATATAAACTGAACGTTAATACTAAAATATAGGCAATAAAAAAGGGCTTTTAGGCCCTTTTTTATAGTGCAAACTATGCAAAGCTATTTTTTCAAAGAATCTCGAATTTCACGTAACAACACTACATCTTCTGGGGTAGGTGCAGGAGGTGGCGCCGGTTCCGCTTTTTTCAATCGATTAATTTGTTTCACCGCGAGAAAAATAACAAACGCTAAAATTAAGAAATTCAGAAAGATAGTGATGAAGTTACCATAAGCTAACAATGGAACGCCTGCCGCTTTTAATGAGGCATAAGTTCCAGCATTTCCCGCTGGCACATCCGCTAAAGTAATAAATTTATTGGTAAAATCTACGCCACCTGTGACTTTTCCAACTAGTGGTAACACAATATCACCCACCAATGAATCAACTATCTTTCCAAATGCTGCGCCTATAATCACACCCACAGCCAAATCGACTACGTTACCTTTTATTGCAAACTCTTTAAATTCTGATGCAATGCTCATATTTTTCTCCCAAAAATTACTCGGCTAAATTCACTATTAAACTTTAATATTAATACGTGGCTAAATATAGGTCTTTAGCGCGTAGCCTGTCAACTGAGTACCCAACTAAAAAACGAATACAATGTAAATTTTTGTTATCTACCACTATCAAGCTACAATCCTGTCCATGCCAATAATTTCTAATAACCACTATACCAAGTCACTTACTTTATTTTTAATGGGGGCCTTGTGTGTGCTGGGTTTTGCCCCTTATTATTTTTATCTCGCCAGCCTCTTATCACTGATTGGTTTATGTTACTTTTGGTATCAAAGTAATTCTGCCAAGCAAGCCGCAATCGATGGCTTTATATTTGGCTTGGGATTATTTGGTGCAGGTATTTATTGGATATTCATCAGCCTGCATGATTTTGGCAATATGCCGAGTTTTATGGCTGGCTTAGCGACTTTTTTGTTATGTGCATTTATGGCCCTTTTTCCTGCACTTACTGGTTGGTTAAGTGTTCGTGTTTCAAATGCAAAATCGCAGCAATTGCTGATTACTATTCCGATTTTTTGGGCATTGGCAGACTGGACGCGAAGTTGGATTTTCACGGGTTTTCCGTGGCTCACTATCGGCTATAGCCAAGTGCCGCATAGCCCACTGTCGGGATTCACGCCTATTCTAGGGATATATGGCATTTCTTTATTGTCCGTATTTATAGCAAGCTTGATTGGCTTCTGGCTTGTAAAGAAGCCAAGTTCGGTTATATGGAAACGCAATTCTATTGCGCTATTGGTGCTTATTTTGGTTACTGGTAATTTATTAAAACTGGTGGAATGGACTTCGCCAAGCAACAAACCAATTTCAGTTGCATTACTGCAAGGCAATATCCCGCAGGACCTCAAGTGGGCGCCAGAAATCGCTGATCGCACATTAAACAAATACCTTAGCCTTGCGGAAGCAAGCCAAGCTAGACTCATTATTCTGCCTGAAACTGCACTCCCCGTGCTATCCAGTGAGCTACCGGTAGAACTTACAACACGCCTGCAACAACTTGCCAACAAGAATCAAGGCGCAGTTCTCGCGGGGTTAATCGAGCGCGAAAATGGCGAATATTTCAACAGCATGCTCAATATTGGCAAGGCTAATCCTGAAGCTTATCGTAAATCGCATCTCGTTCCTTTTGGCGAATTCATTCCATTAAAAGTCGCTTTCGGTTGGATTTATCGCGATTTACTTAACATGCCACTCAGCGACTTATCGCGTGGTAGCCTTCATCAACAACCCATGGATATTGCAGGCGAAAAAGTCGCCATTAATATTTGCTATGAAGATGTTTTTGGTGAGGAAATAATTCGTCAACTGCCTGCCGCTACGCTATTAGTAAATGCCAGCAATGATGCATGGTACGGGCAATCCAATGCCGCGTATCAACATATGCAATTCTCGCAAGCACGCGCGCTAGAAACGGGGCGCACGGTCTTGCGGGCAACTAATACCGGCGCGACCGCTATTATTGACCCACATGGCAATGTGCTAGCGCATGCGCCTCACTTCACCGAATCTACGCTTAATGGAACAGCGCAAGGCTATAGCGGTAGCACGCCTTATGTGCATTGGGGCAATTGGTTTTTTCTAGCTATTTGCTGGGTTGGCCTTATTGCAATCTGTTTGCCCAATTTTTTGGCAAGTCGGCGTAAAACAAAGTAAAATCACCCCTTTGCTAATAATACGGCTGAAGCTTGTTCAGCTTAAATTTATAGAACCATTTAGAATCGAACCTTAGAATCAAATCATGGCGCTTACTTTTCAACAAATTATTCTTACTTTGCAAACCTACTGGAGCGATAAAGGCTGTGCGCTGCTGCAACCTTACGACATGGAGGTAGGAGCAGGCACCTCACACACAGCAACCTTCTTGCGTTCATTAGGACCAGAACCCTGGAAAGCCGCTTACGTGCAACCAAGCCGTCGTCCAAAAGATGGTCGTTACGGTGAGAATCCAAACCGCCTGCAACATTACTACCAATTTCAAGTTGTGCTAAAACCAGCGCCAGCTGACATTCTTGAGCTTTATTTAGGCTCACTTGAAGCGCTAGGTTTTGACCTTAAAAAGAATGATATTCGCTTTGTTGAAGATGACTGGGAAAACCCAACCTTAGGCGCATGGGGCTTAGGTTGGGAAGTTTGGTTAAATGGCATGGAAGTCACGCAATTTACCTACTTTCAACAAGTGGGCGGCATTAACTGCAAGCCAATTACTGGCGAAATCACTTATGGTTTAGAGCGTTTGGCCATGTATCTACAAGGCGTAGATAATGTTTACGATTTAACTTGGACAGACGGTTTAACTTACGGTGATGTCTATAAACAAAATGAAGTTGAGCAATCCACTTACAACTTTGAACACTCGGATGCTGACTTCTTATTTACTGCATTTTCTGCGCACGAAAAACAAGCTTTGCATCTTATTGAAGCCAAACTGGCATTACCCGCTTACGAGCAAGTACTAAAAGCCGCACATACATTCAACTTGCTAGACGCTCGCGGCGCAATTTCTGTGACAGAACGCGCAGGTTATATTGGACGTATTCGTAATCTAGCACGTTCAGTTGCCGCAAGTTACTTGGATAGCCGCGCTAGACTTGGCTTCCCAATGGCACCAAAAGATTGGGCAGATGAAGTATTAACAGAATTAGCTAAGAAAGCCGCAGCATGAGTACGAAAAATCTATTAGTAGAACTATTTGTTGAAGAACTACCACCAAAAGCCTTAAATAAACTAGGCGAGGCATTTTCAGGCGTTTTGTTTGAAACACTTAAATTACAAGGCTTAGTAGCTGATAGCTCGGCAGTAACTGCTTACGCTTCACCTCGTCGTCTTGCTGTACATGCGACAAACATACTTGCTGTTGCTCCAGATAAAACTTCTACGCAAAAGCTTATGCCTGTGAGCGTGGGTTTAGATGCTAGCGGCAATGCAACCCCAGCCTTAATCAAACGCCTAAACGGTATGGGCTTAGACGAAAGCGCGGTTAAAAACCTAACTAAGCAAGCTGACGGTAAAAATGAAGCTTTGTTTTTAGATGTGATGCAAAAAGGCGTTTCACTAAAAGATGGTGTGCAAAGTGCATTGAACGAGGCGATTGCTAAATTACCTATTCCAAAAGTGATGACTTATCAATTAGCTGATGGTTGGAGCAGCGTCAACTTTGTGCGTCCTGCGCATAGCTTGGTCGCATTGCATGGTGATGAAGTAGTTGCTGTCACGGCACTTGGTTTAAATGCTGGCAACGCAACGCAAGGCCACCGATTTGAAGCGGCTGTTTCACCTGTTGTGCTGAAGAGTGCAGACACCTATGCAGCGCAATTAAAAACTGAAGGTGCAGTGATTGCGAGCTTTGCAGAACGTCGTGCAGAAATTGTGAGTCAATTAAATGCAGCTGCAGCAAAACAGAATCTGAAACCGATTGAAGATGAAGCGCTTCTCGATGAAGTCACTGCACTTGTTGAGCGCCCAAATGTATTGCTCGGTCAATTTGAAGAAATTTACCTAGAAGTGCCGCAAGAATGTTTGATTCTAACCATGAAGGCAAATCAAAAATACTTCCCGCTACTAGATGCAAACGGCAAGCTAACCAATAAATTCTTAATCGTTTCTAATATTAATCCAGCTGATGCCAGCGCAGTGATTGGTGGTAATGAACGTGTTGTTCGCCCTCGCCTAGCGGATGCTAAATTCTTCTTTGATCAAGACCGTAAGAAAACTCTTGAGAGCCGCTTAGAAGGTTTAAATAAAGTGGTTTACCACAATAAGCTAGGCTCTCAAGGCGAGCGCAATCAGCGCGTCGTGAAAATCGCCGCTGAAATCGCTAAGCAATTAGGTGACGCTAGTTTTGTATCTAAAGTTGAAAAGGCTGCTCGCTTATCTAAAACAGATTTAGTCACTGATATGGTGGGTGAATTCCCTGAGTTACAAGGCATCATGGGGCGCTACTATGCACAACATGAAGGCTTAGATGATGATGTGGCTTTTGCGATTGAAGACCACTACAAACCACGCTTTGCAGGTGATACATTACCTCGCAGCCTAGTAGGTGTTTGTGTTGCATTAGCTGACAAACTAGAAACTTTAGTTGGTCTATTCAGCATTGGTGAAAAACCAACTGGTGACAAAGATCCATTTGGCTTACGTCGCCAAGCGCTTGGTGTCATTCGCATGCTAATTGATAGCAAATTACCAATTCAATTTAATGCACTCATACAAATGGCGTTATCTCAATTTAATGGTGACAACTCTGCTGCTCAAGCGGTTCAAGAGTTTAGCTTAGACCGACTAGCCGTTAATCTGAAAGAGCAAGGCGCCAGCCCACAAGAAGTAGATGCGGTGTTAGCACTTAACCCTCAATTATTAAGTGAAATTCCACAACGACTATCAGCAGTTCGTGCATTCTCTTCGCTAGATCAAGCCCCAGCCTTAGCCGCAGCAAACAAACGCGTTGGCAATATTCTGAAAAAAGTTGAAGGCGAAGTGAAAGCTGAAGTAAACACTAACTTACTGCAAGAGCCAGCTGAAATCGCTCTCAACGCAGCACTAAGCAATGTGAAACTTGAAGCTGATACGCTATTTGAAAGCGGCGATTACACGGCATCACTTAAGTCGCTAGCTGCATTAAAAGCACCTGTTGATGCATTCTTCGATAACGTGATGGTTAACGCTGACGACCCTGCGCTTAAGACGAATCGTTTAGGATTATTGGCTACTTTGCATCAAGCCATGAACCGCGTTGCGGATTTATCTAAACTAGCTAGTTAACTGACAAAGCGAGCCACCTATGAAATTAGTGATTTTAGATAGAGACGGCGTAATCAACCAAGATTCTGCCAACTTCATCAAAAGTCCTAATGAATGGATTCCGATTCCAGGTAGCTTAGAGGCCATTGCTCTATTGAATCAATCAGGGTATAGAGTAGCCGTAGCCACCAATCAATCTGGTATTAGTCGCGGCCTGTTTGACATGACGACGCTTAACAGCATTCATGACAGGATGCATCGCGAATTGGCGCAATTTGGAGGTCGTATCGATGCGATTTTTTATTGCCCCCATGCGGCCGATGAGCATTGCCATTGCCGCAAGCCTGACACGGGCATGATAGAAGAAATCGGTAATCGTTTTTCCTTAGAACTGCAAGATGTTCCTGCGGTGGGCGATGCCTTACGCGACCTACAAGCCTTTGCCAGCGCCGGATGCCAACCCATTTTAGTCCGTACCGGCAAGGGTGAGGCAACTTTGGCCGCTGCTGAGATCGATAAAAACAAAGCTCTACCTGCCAACACATGGGTTTGCGCGGATTTAGCGGAAGCCGTGCAACGCATTCTTGATGAAAAAGCTTAAGTTAATGCTACTTTTACGATCCTTGTTGTTTTTTATTGGGCAAGCGATTACCGCGCCTATTTTTACTTTAATTGCCTTACTTGCAATGCCACTTAACCCGATTTTACGCAATGATTTAATCTCGGGCTGGGCGCGTAGCATGTTGTGGTGGTTGCGAGTGACTTGCAATATCCGCCATGAGATCACTGGCTTAGAAAATATCGGTAATTCACCTACCATCGTGCTTTCTAAGCATCAATCTGCCTGGGAAACGCTAGCGTTTCAAGCGATTTTTCCTACGCAAGTTTATGTACTAAAACGTGAGTTATTGTGGATACCTATTTTTGGCTGGGGTTTAGCCATGTCATCGCCCATTGCCATTGACCGCAGCGCGGGGCGTGAAGCCTTGAAAAAATTGGTCACCAAAGGTAAGACAAGATTAGACCAAGGCTTTTGGGTAGTGATATTTCCAGAAGGCACGCGTATTGCACCTAGTGAACGCAGTAAATATCACATTGGTGGCGCGTGGTTGGCAACTCATACAAAAACCCCTGTATTGCCTGTGGCGCACAATGCAGGCGTGTATTGGGCGAAAAACACCTTCATCAAAAAGCCAGGTGTGATTAAAATGCATATTGGCAATCTCATACAAACGGCCGAGCTAAAAGCTGATGCATTGAACCAGCAAGTGGAAAGTTGGATTGAAGCAGAGATGCTTGCATTAGATAAATGAGTTACTCGCTCACCCTGCCAACTGGCGACCAACTCCATTACCAATTAAAACGCCGCCAACGCCGTACCGTTGGTTTAAAAATCACTCATAGTGGCTTGGTGATTCATGCGCCCAAACGCATTTCACAATCGCAACTAGATGACATCATTTTACAAAAGGCTGATTGGATACGTAAAAAGCTAACTTCAATTACTGCAAATAAAATTCCAGATATTCAATGGCAACATGGCGAGCAGTTGTTGTATCTAGGTAATCCGCTAACACTGACTATTGAACATGATGCTCGCTCTAAAGCGGTAGAATATGAACCTGGTTTTTTGCTATTGGCCATGCCGAATAGCGAACCTACCCTAATAGCACGCAAAGTAATCCAATGGTACAAAAAAAAAGCATTGTCTGACTTTACCAGACGCTTGGAGATTTTCTCAAGCAAGCTTGGCGTAAATTTTACCTCGCTCACGTTATCCAATGCCGCGTCGCGCTGGGGAAGCTGCAATTCAAGAAAAGAAATCAGGCTCAATTGGCGCTTGCTACAAGCCCCGCCACACATCATTAACTATGTAGTGTGCCATGAGCTTTCGCATATTAAAGAAATGAATCATTCAGCTAAATTCTGGGCAACCGTTGCAAGCATTTACCCAGACTACAAAGCAGCCGAAAAAGAGCTGAAAGCGCTTTCAGCGAAATTGCATCAAATTTAAAACCTTAAAGTATCTGCTTAATATCGTTTGCAATATCAGCTGGTTTTTGCCCATAATCCACATATAGTCTTATTTTTCCTGCTTTATCAAACACATACACGCCTGCGCTATGGTCTATGGTGTATCCGCCTTGACCTTGCGCCTCTACTTTTTTTGCATATATTTTAAACACAGCTGCAGTGGCTGCCGTTTCGGCCTCACCGCCACGCAACCCAATAAAACGTGGGTCAAATGAGGGCACAAATTGAGCCAATAACTCCTGTGTATCACGCGCTGGGTCTAGGGTTACAAATAACACTTGTACTTGATCGGCCTTATCGCCTAATAAATTCATGGTAAGTTTCAGGTCATGCATAGTTGTTGGGCATACATCGGGACAATGTGTATAGCCAAAAAATAAAGTGACGACCTTTCCTTTAAAATCCGCCATGGTTCTTGGCTTGCCAGTATGGTCAGTCAGGTTAAAAGACTGCCCAAAGTCAGCCCCAGTAATATCTGTTGCCACAAACTTACCGCCTTCTGCGGCAGGTTTACAAGCCGATAAAAAACATATGAATAGAATTGCAAAAAAGGTTTTTAGTAAGTGTTGCATGAAAAACTCCAAATAAGCTTTAAATTTATACGGTTTTGATTTTAACATGCGACAAGAAATCCGCCCTTTAGTTTACAATAATGCTTTTACTTTCATTCGTTTAAAAGGTAGCTACATGGCAATTCCAACATCAATGGCAGATCGCGACGGCGTAATTTGGTATGACGGCAAACTAGTTAACTGGCGCGATGCTACAACGCACGTTTTAACACACACTTTGCATTACGGCATGGGCGTATTTGAAGGCGTGCGCGCGTATAAAACCGATAAAGGTGCGGCCATTTTCCGTTTGCAAGACCACACTGACCGCCTGTTTAACAGCGCGCATATTTTGCAAATGAAAATGCCTTTCTCTAAACAGGAAATTATAGATGCACAAAAAGCTGCAGTGCGTGAAAACAATTTAGATTCAGCTTATATCCGCCCAATGGCGTTTTACGGTGCTGAAGCAATGGGTATTGCTGCAAAAACCTTAAGTACACATGTCATTTGCGCAGCCTGGAGTTGGGGCGCCTATATGGGTGATGAAGCCATCACCAAAGGCATTCGAGTAAAAACATCCTCTTTCTCACGTCACCACGTGAACATCACCATGTGTAAGGCCAAAGCCAATGGTAATTACATGAACAGCATTCTTGCACACCAAGAAGCGGCGCAAGATGGTTACCAAGAGGCTTTACTTTTAGATGTGGACGGCTTTGTAGCTGAAGGCTCTGGCGAAAATATTTTTATTGTGCGTAAAGGCAAGCTCTACACACCAGATTTAACCAGCGCGCTAGAAGGCATCACCCGCGACACAATAGTAACGCTTGCCAAAGAACTTGGCATTGAAGTGATAGAAAAACGCATCACGCGTGACGAAGTTTATACCGCAGACGAAGCCTTCTTCACAGGCACTGCGGCTGAAGTAACGCCGATTCGCGAGCTTGATAACCGCGCCATTGGTGCTGGAGTGCGTGGTCCAATTACTGAAAAATTACAGGCATTGTATTTTGATGTGGTTAAAGGCAAATCAGCTAAACATGCGCATTGGTTAACATTGGTTTAATCGCTGAAAGTATTAAATGGGATTCCCGCTTCTGAGGGAATTTCCAAAATTAGGAGTCATTTTAGATATGTCCAACGCTCAAGAAATCGAAGTTTCAGCAAAAGACCTACCGCTACACTGCCCCTCACCTGAGGTTGCGCTTTGGTCATCTCACCCACGTGTATTTTTAGACGTGGCGAAAACTGGGCATGTGGCCTGTCCTTACTGCGGCTCAAAATATAAGCTTAAAGCAGGTGAAGTGCCTAGTCACCACTAACGCCACTACAATTCTCTTTTTGCTGCACATTTAGTTTCATATTCGATCTAAGGCATAGTTCTAGCGGTTAGATTTTTTCTTATTATGGTATTAGCATTGGCTATCACTGCTTGTAAAAATCATTCTTCCGCTGATCGTGCTGCTGACGCTCAAACTACGCATACCAAACCCACTTGTGAGAAATTGCAGAAATTACCCGATTATATTGAAACGCAAACCTGCGTATTCCATACAAGCTCATTTCAATCAGCTTATACGAAAATAGTAAATGAGCTAAACGCAAGCCAAGGTAAAACAAGCAAGTTGCGGTCTGAACTACCCGTAAGCGATTCAGAAGATAGCTTTGAAGAATAGCAACTATGGGCAACATGCCAATGGTTGAACAAAACCGAAGTGATGGTAACAGTAACAACTGAGGGCGAAGAAATTGAATTTTTTCTCAAAGAAGTAAATGATGAAATCGAAGTACGAAGAACGCGTGCTCTGCAATAAAATGATTAGCTAGTAAGCGCCACATCAGGTGACAGCATGCTGATATTCGCCTTAGCGCCCCACATCAGTTCAATCACCTGTGCGGCATTCTCAATTTCACTATTGGTCCAGAACTGTACAGCGGCAGATTGCTGATTATTTGAAAGCAGATTATGTGCTTGCAACTGTTGTTTTAAATGTTTAGCAACTGCCGCACCCGTATCAATTAGCGCCACTTGCGACCCAACCACTTGCTCAATCAATTGACGTACAAAGGGATAATGCGTACAGCCCAACACGATGGTATCGGCGCCTTCTGCCAGTAAGGGTGCACAATAGTGCTTAATTAGAGCCTTCGTAGCATCGGCATTCAACTCGCCTCGCTCAATGCATTCCACCAGCCCAACACAGGCTTGCGTAACAACCTTTACATTTCGCCCATAACTTTCTAACAGACCTGCAAACTGCGCGCTTTTAAGTGTTCCAATTGTCGCCAGCACGCCAATAATGCCATTTTTGGAAGCTTCAGCCGCGGGTTTAACGGCCGGCTCCATGCCTATAATGGGTAAGGTATACTTTTCGCGTAAGACATCAATTGCGGCGGCTGTGGCAGTATTGCAAGCCACCACCAAGGCTTTGGCGTTTTTTTCGATTAAAAAATCTGCAATCTCAAAACAGCGCGCTTGAATTTCAGCGGCAGTTTTGTTGCCATAAGGCGCGTATTTGCTATCTGCCACGTACAGCAGTTGCTCATTTGGCAATAGTGCGTGAATATGCTTTAAAACAGAAATCCCGCCCACGCCAGAATCAAATACCGCAATCGGCCGATGTTGAAAATTACAAATGTCAGATTGAGCCGTCATAGCATGCAGTCATCAGTTACAATATGTCGATTATAGATTAATTCAACGTAAGCAAGATATGGCAAATAGACTGAGTAAAATTTACACCCGCACGGGCGACGATGGCACCACGGGGCTAGGCGATGGCAGTCGCATTAATAAAGACAGCCTACGTGTAGAGGCCATGGGCGATGTAGATGAGCTAAATTCCGTCATCGGCATTTTGCTAACGGAAGCCGTACCAGACATTTTGCGGCCCACACTTATTCAAATTCAGCATGACTTATTTAATGTCGGTGGAGAAATCTGCATTCCTGGT
This sequence comes from Methylotenera sp., assembly GCF_013141425.1. Classification (GTDB taxonomy): domain Bacteria; phylum Pseudomonadota; class Gammaproteobacteria; order Burkholderiales; family Methylophilaceae; genus Methylotenera. The sequence goes on from NZ_JABFRA010000089.1 coordinate 19,714, forward strand.
TACGTGATTTTGCATCAAGAACGTATTGAAAATTTAGAAGAGATTATCGACGCACTCAATGCCAATCTTGCGCCTTTAAAAGAATTTATTTTACCCGGCGGCACAAAAGCTGCTGCCTATTGCCACTTAGCTCGCACAGTTTGTCGGCGCGCGGAGCGTAAATTGGTAGAGCTTCACCGAAACGAAAAAGTAACAGATATCTCCTTACAGTATTTAAACCGCTTATCAGATTTGTTATTTGTGATGTGTCGCATCATTAATAAAGAGGCGGGTATAAATGACGTTTTGTGGAAGAATGAGCACGATTAAATATAACGTTTGAATCTAACACTTGAATTTACCTCCAAAATTTGCGCTTTAAACATTGGCATGACAAGCGTTCAGGCAATTAATTTTTTTTGGCACCTCACACAGTACGTTATAATTCGACCATGATTAAAAGACTGCTCGATAGAATTTTTAAACCCAAACACGCTAAACCAGAACATAGTCAAGTTACGCCTGCTAATACGCAACACCATCACTCGCACCGCGCTGTATTAAGTACAAAAAAACCACGTCATAAAAATGCCGATTCCGTCAATCATGGCGCGCTCACCATTCCGCATAAAACCCATAAAATTGACCGCAATCTATTGAGCAATGCCGCACTCAAAACCACAGAAGGGCTACACAAAGAGGGTTACCAAGCCTTTATAGTAGGAGGCGCAGTGCGTGATTTGCTACTAAATCGCGTCCCAAAAGACTTTGATGTAGCTACCAATGCCACCCCTGAAGAAGTCAATCGCATTTTTCGTCGCTCACGTCTAATCGGCAAACGCTTTCGATTAGTGCACGTCTTATTTGGGGATGAAACCATCGAAGTTTCAACCTTTCGTGGCAGTCACCTTGAAGACAGTAGCGATGCGAAAGTGGCAGAATCAGGACGCATTATCCGCGACAATGTCTTTGGCTCGATTATCGATGACGCTGTACGCCGTGACTTTACGGTTAACGCTTTGTATTACGACCCTTCCAGCCAAGAGGTATTAGACTTTCATGACGGTTATGCCGATATAAAAGCGGGCTTACTACGCATGATAGGCAAGCCAGAAACGCGCTATGCGGAAGACCCAGTGCGAATGCTACGTGCAGTGCGACTATCCGCCAAACTAGGCTTAAAGATAGACGCTGCAACACAAGCACCTATCGCAAAAATGGCAGACTTACTGCAAGACGTGCCGCCAAGTCGCTTGTTTGACGAGATGCTAAAACTATTTCTTTCGGGTCATGCCATGGAAAGCGTCAATGCTTTACGCGAGCAACACTTGCATCATGGTTTATTGCCGATGTTAGATGTTGTGCTGGAACAACCCATGGGTGAACGTTTTGTCATGCTGGCGCTAAAAAACACCGACGACCGCATACTTTCAGGTAAATCAGCCAACCCAAGTTTTTTATTCGCCACTCTGCTTTGGCATGAAATGTTAGCCGCATGGGAAACTTACAAAGCGGATGGTCATCATGCGATTCCCGCACTTCACATGGCGATGTCAGAAGTGATTGCCACGCAGGCTGAAAAACTGGCGATACACAACCGCTATACCGCGACTATGAAAGAGATTTGGGGCTTACAACCGCGCTTTGAACAACGTGCTGGCAAACGGCCGTTTAGCTTGCTCACGCACCCACGCTACCGTGCAGGCTATGATTTTTTATTACTGCGCTGCGAATCAGGCGAGTTGCCGATGGAACTTGGTGAATGGTGGACAAACTTTGCAAATGCAGAAGGTGAAACACGGACAGCGATGTTGCAAGCGGACACCTCCCCTAAAAAACGTAAAAAAAGAAACCGCAAAAAAGCGGCTGGCACGAGTGCTGTTAACAACGCCGCCGAGTAATTAAGCGTTTTATGAAACAAGCCTTTGTCGCAATCGGAAGTAATTTGGAGAATCCAGTATCGCAGGTAAATTCTGCTTATGTTGCGCTAAACAATATTCCGAATACTCGCGTCATTAAAACGTCCTCTTTGTACCAAACTGCACCTATAGATTGTATAAATCACCCACAAAATCCTGTGCCTGACTTTATAAACGCGGTGGCAGAACTTGAAACCGAATTATCACCGTTAGAATTATTAGAAGCATTATTTGCGATTGAAAACCAAGCTGGGCGTGAGCGACCATATCAAAACGCCCCAAGAGTGTTGGATTGTGATTTATTACTGTATGAAAATACTTGCATGAATACCGCCAGACTCACGTTGCCGCACCCGCGCATGCACACGCGTGGCTTTGTATTATTGCCATTATTTGAAATTGCACCAACGCTATCAATACCAAATCATGGCAAAATAGCGGAATTGATTCGCGACAACCATTTTATCGGCGTAAATCGATTATCCGCCTCAGCCAAACAGAGTGAAACTACAGGTAAATCAGTTGCATGAGCATTTTTAACAAATACCCCTATATCGTTGTTGAAGGCCCGATTGGCTGCGGAAAAACCACGCTGGCCAAAATGTTGGCGGATCGTTTTCCGGTTGATTATTTATCTGAAAAAGCTGAATCCAACCCATTTTTGCCGCGTTTTTATCAAGATGCACAACGCTATGCGCTACCGACCCAGTTGTTCTTTTTATTTCAGCGCGCGAATCAGATTAAAGATTTAAGCCAGCGTGACATGTTTGCCAAGCCGATTGTGGCGGATTTTTTCTTAGAAAAAGATCCCTTATTTGCACGGCTGAATTTGGACGATGAAGAATATGCGCTTTATCACAACATTTACACGCATTTACAGCTCAAAGCACCTAAACCCGACCTAGTCATTTACCTGCAGACTCCCATCGACGCTTTGATGGATCGCATTGAAGAGCGCAGCGTGAGTTACGAACAAGACATTCCGCGGGAATACATCGAACGCTTAGCCAATGCCTACAGTGAATTTTTTCATAATTATGACGCTTCACCCGTATTAATTGTAAACAACGAAAAACTGAACGTGCTCAAGAATCCAGACGCGTTAGACTTGCTACTGAACCGAATCTTGCAGATTAAAGGTCAGCGCGAATTCTTTAATCCAAACTTTGATTAAATTAGAAACTGCATGAAATTAGCTCAACTAAAAAAAATGGCGGCTGATGGCGAAAAAATCGCCATGCTCACCTGTTATGATGCCTCCTTTGCCAAACTCATGGAGTTAGCGGGGGTGGATATATTATTAGTGGGCGATTCGCTTGGCATGGTATTGCAAGGCGCCGAGAATACCTTAAACGTAAGCATGCACCACATGACCTACCATACCAAAAGTGTTGCTACGGGGGCACCTAATACTTTTATTATTGCCGATATGTCACTGGGTAGTTATGAGCATGACAATGAAGCAGCCTATAAAAATGCAGAGTGGCTGATTCGATCTGGTGCGCACATGGTGAAATTTGAAGGTGGCGGCAGTAAAGTTAAAACCGCACGTTACTTAGTTGAGCGCGGCATTCCTGTCTGCGCACATTTGGGATTTACGCCGCAGTCTGTTAATCAACTGGGCGGGTATAAGATTCAAGGTAAAACCGATGAAAGCGCACAACAAATCTTGCATGATGCCATCGCCATGAGTGAAGCAGGTGTCGGTTTTATTGTGCTGGAAATGGTACCGGCGGCATTAGCCAAAAAAATCACCGACGCCATTAAAACACCCACCATCGGCATTGGTGCCGGGGTTGATTGCAGTGGACAAGTGTTAGTCACGCAAGACTTGCTGGGTATCTATACAGGCCCAGCCCACAAAAACCCGACTGAGTTCAAATCTCCGCGTTTTGTGCGTAATTTCTTAAAAGATACCAACAGTGTACAAGCCGCTGTCGAATCCTATGTGAAGGCCGTCAAAGATAAAAGCTTTCCTGCGCTTGAGCATAGCTACTAAATACGTCCCTTCCCCCTATGCAAATCATTAAAACCATAGACGAATTAAGAAGCGTCTTAAAAAACCACAGCAATATCGCCTTTGTACCGACCATGGGCAACTTACACGCGGGGCATATTCAATTAGTTGAAGTAGCTAAGCAGCATTCTGAATGTGTGGTTGTAAGTATTTTTGTGAACCCACTCCAATTTGGGCCAAATGAAGACTTGGCCAGTTATCCACGCACACTGGAGGAGGATTGTGAAAAACTAAAAGCCGCAAGAGCTAACATCGTCTTTGTCCCCACTGTTGAAGAAATGTATGCCGATTTTGATGGTAAAAGCCTGCATCAAACCATGACCATCACGCCGCCGCCAATCGCAAGCGAGCTATGTGGTGCCTCACGGCCAGGTCACTTTGCTGGCGTTGCTACAGTGGTATTGAAACTGTTCAATATCGTGCAGCCCAATATTGCGGTATTTGGTCAAAAAGACTTTCAACAATTGCTCATTATTAAACAACTGGTTAAACAGTTTAATCTGCCCATTCAAATTATTGGCGTGGATACAGTACGCGAGCCAAGTGGCTTAGCCATGAGTTCTCGTAACTGCTATTTAACTGATGCGCAACGTGTCTCTGCAAGCCAATTAAATAGCGCCCTGCAGGGCATTGTTAAATCTATAAACGCGGGTAAAACAGATTACCATCAACTTGAGCAGCAAGCCAAAACAACACTAACTAGCCAAGGCTGGCTGGTAGACTATATTTCGATTCGCTCTAGCCTAACGCTATTGCCTGCCACAGATGCTGATAATCAATTAGTGGCGCTTGGCGCGGCAAAATTAGGCAATACCCGACTGATTGATAATATTGAATTTTTGCGCTAAGTGCTTGAAAAGACTATAATGCAGTCCCTTTTTAAAAACGGTTATGCACATGCAAAGAACAATGCTTAAATCTAAGCTTCATCGCGTACATGTGACTCACAGCGAACTTCATTATGAAGGCAGCTGTGCGATTGATGAAAACTTGCTTGAAGCCGCTAATATTAGTGAGTATGAGCAAATTCATTTGTATAACGTAACCAACGGCGAGCGCTTTAGCACTTATGCAATTCTTGCTGAACGTGGTTCTGGCATTATCTCAGTCAATGGCGCTGCTGCCCACAAAGCGGCACCTGGCGACATTATGATTATTGCCAGCTATGCCAATTATAACGAATTAGAACTACAAAAATTCTCACCCCAACTCGTGTATGTGGATGAACAAAACCGTATACAATCGCAACGTAACGCAATTCCAGCACAGGCCGCTTAAATGACACTTGATGTAACAGCAGTAAACTATTTAGACACCATGAAACAAGCGGTTGTTGACGCAATTGAAGATATTAAAGGCTTCGATATCAACGTAATGGACGTGCGCAAACTGACCAGCATGACCAGCTATATGATTGTGGCTTCTGCCAACTCAAGCCGCCAAGCCAAAGCCGTGGCAGACAATGTACGTGAGAAGCTTAAAGAAAAAGGTTATCACATTCGCGGTACAGAGGGCGAAAAAGAAGGTGAATGGGTGCTAGTCGATTTAGACGACATCGTTGTACACATTATGGTGCCAACCACGCGTGCCTATTACAACCTAGAGCAATTATGGGGCGAAGCTGAAAGCCGCCGCGGCCATATTAAAGCCGAGTAAGTTACTATCATTTGTCCACAGAGGTAATGCTTGAAACTTCGTATTATCTCTGTCGGCCACAAAATGCCAAGTTGGGTTGATGCCGCTTGCGCAGAATACACCAAGCGCATGCCGCGCGAACTAACCATTGATGTTATTGAAATCAAGCCCGATAAACGTGCCGATGGCAAAAATAGTGCGGTGGTGCAAGAAGCCGAAGCCAAGCGCATTTTAGAGGCTACTGGCAAAGATTTTTTAATCGCCTGCGATGAACGCGGGCAAGAAGTCAGCACTTTGCAACTGGCTGAAAAATTGCAGTTTTGGCAAGGTTTAGGGCGCGATGTGAGCATTGTGGTTGGTGGCGCAGATGGCCTGCACGCAAACCTTAAACAGCAAGCAGATTGGCTTTGGGGCTTATCCAAGCTGACCTTGCCACACGCTTTTGTTCGCGTGTTGTTGTGTGAGCAACTTTACCGAGCGCATTCGGTCAATCTGGGACATCCCTATCACCGCGAGTAATATGCGTTACGATAAATCTCTCGTTTGGTTTCGGCGTGATCTGCGTGACTATGACCACGCCGCGCTTTACCATGCACTTAAATCCTCAAATAAGGTACTTTGCGTCTTTGTGTTCGATACCGACATACTGGACCAACTGAATGATAAAGTAGACCGTCGCGTAGAATTCATCTGGGAAAGTGTGCGCGAGCTAAAATCCGCCCTGCAATCCAAAGGTGGCGATTTAATGATACTACATGGTAGTGCGCGAACACTTATTCCAGCCATTGCCCTGCAAGCCAATATCCATGGGGTGTTTGCCAACCATGATTATGAGCCAAAGGCGATTGCGCGTGACACAGAAGTAGCGGCAACTTTAAGCAAAAACAATATCGCTTTTCATCATTTCAAAGACCATGTAATTTTTGAAAAAGACGAAGTACTCAACCTTGCGGGCAAGCCTTATGGCGTGTTTACGCCATATAAGAACGCTTGGCTAAAAAAAGTAAATGATTTTTTTGTGCAGCCTTATCCTGTGGATGCTTATATTCATCATTTAGCGCAAACTTCGCCCACAGAATTACCTAGCCTTGAAAGTTTAGGCTTTGTGCGCACCAATCTCGCCAATATGCAGCTTCCTACAGGCATGAGCGGCGGCTTGCAGTTATTTTCAGATTTTGAAAATCGTATGGATAAATACAAAGAAGCACGCGATTTTCCTGCAATTAAAGGCGTTTCATATTTATCGGTGCACTTGCGCTTTGGTACAGTTTCCATACGCCATTTAGCAAGGCACGCTAGAAGCCACGCCAATACTGCACCGCAGAGCATTGGTGCTGAAACATGGCTTAACGAGCTTATTTGGCGTGATTTTTACGTGCAAATTTTGCATCATAATCCGCAAGTGGCTTTTGGTAAATCTTTCAAAACGGAGTTTGAAAGGCTAGCTTTTCTAAACAACCAAGCGCTTTTTCAAGCATGGCGTGAGGGAAACACGGGCTATCCACTGGTCGATGCCGCCATGCGCCAACTCAACCAAACAGGTTTTATGCACAATCGCTTGCGCATGGTAGCAGCTAGTTTTTTAGTAAAAGATTTGCTCATCGACTGGCGTTGGGGCGAACAGTATTTTGCAGAAAAACTCATTGATTTTGACTTAAGCGCTAACAACGGAGGGTGGCAATGGGCGGCCAGCACGGGTTGTGATGCACAACCTTGGTTTCGCATTTTCAACCCTATCACGCAAAGTGAACGCTTTGACGCCCAAGGCAAATTTATTCGTAAGTATGTGCCTGAATTGGCAAAATGCAATGACAAAGAAATTCACGCACCTTGGCTTATCGCGCCATTGCGGCTTCAAGAAATCAATCTAGTCATCGGTAAAAACTACCCCGCCCCGGTGGTTGACCATTCAAGTCAGCGTGTAAAAGCACTCAATTTATATAAACAGCAATCAAAATAGTGGAATATCGCTTTTTATATTTAACACCATGCGGTTCATTACAACCACCACATGGCTGAAATAAACCACCACAATTTAATAAAATCACACCGAAAATTTAATTTAATAATAAAAATCAATTGGTTATAAAATATTTAAAAGTGGCATTATTTTTGCTAATCTAAATATCTATCTAACGAATGTATAGAATAAACGCACTCAAATGACAACTTTTCAAAGCTCCGGTAGTTTTCAGTTGCCTAACAGCCATATTTTGGATGTTGGTGATTTATACGCGAGTAATCACCCTTGGCTACTGACTTGGTTATCAAAAAAATTAGCCTGCCCGTTTGATGCAGCAGATTTGGCGCAAGAGACTTTTATTAAAATTGCGCACTCAGCCAACGTAGAAGTCATCAAAACGCCACGGGCTTTTCTTACTACCACCGCCACGCGCTTACTTATTGATTTATTGCGCAAACGTAATATAGAACGCAAATATTTAGAAGCTCTCTACCAGCAACAAGCCAACAACTTTATTGCCACTCCCGAGCAGATAAAAGAATCCATCGAAACGCTCAACGAAATTGCTGCGCTACTAGAAGGCTTACCAGAGAAAGTCTATCGTGCATTTTTATTGTGTCGCCTAGATGGCTTAAGCTACGCGGAAATAGGCAAAGAATTGGGCGTGTCAACTAGCATGGTTAAGCAATACATTGCCCGTGCCATGGTACATTGTTACCAAGTGGCTTATCCAGACCAAATCCGCTAGAGCATAATAGATTTGATACCAGCGATCACTTTATTTAGTTCAACATGACTGAAAATACTATCCCTAAAAGCATTATTGAAAAAGCTGTAGAGTGGCATCTGCAACTGCACTCTGCTTCAGCAAGCGCGGCAGACTTTGCTAATTTTTCCGCGTGGCAACACCAAAACCCTGCGCACGCCTTAGCTTATCAGCGCATCGAATCCATGTGGGGTAAATTTGGCGACATTGAACCAAACGCCGCAAAAGCCAGCATAGAATCTGCCTTAAAATCTGGTAAATCCATTAAAAAAATCGCACAACATGGCAAAGGCATCACACTTGGTTTGCTGGCCTTAGTTTCTAGTTATTCCGCTCTACAAACCCAACCCGCACAAGTTTGGTTAGCCGAGAATAAAACTGCGATTGGCGTACAACGTAGTATTGTTTTGGCCGATGGCAGCACACTCATGCTAAACACCAATACCGCGCTGGATATTGACTTTAGCGGCCATCAACGCTTAATTAAACTTTACCAAGGTGAAGTGCTAATCACCGTAGCAAAAGACAAATCTCGCCCGCTGATTATTGCTACCGAGCAAGGCACTGCCCAGGCATTGGGCACAAAATTTAATGTTAAAACAGATGCAGAAGCCACCCAAGTTGCAGTGGTTGAATCTAAAGTTGAAGCCTGTACTAAACCTAGCTTATTTAGCTTTAACCATAAAACCTGCATTACTTTGCACCCAAACCAAAGTACAACGATGCGTTCCAAACACATCGATTCAGCGCGCAATGTAGATGCAGAAAGTATTTCCGGCTGGTCAACTGGTACCTTAGCAATTGATAACCAAGCGCTCGATCAAGTGCTGGTAGAACTGCAACGCTATAGCTCAGTGCAAATTCAATTCAACCAAGCTGAAATCAGCCAAATGCGGGTTTCGGGCGTGTTACCGCTCCATAATATTGAGCAAAGCTTGCACTTGCTGGCTGACAAGTTACCCATACAAATACGCAAACCACAGAACAATGTAATGATTGTTCAGGCAAAATAATTTTTATATTTCACTGTCCCTTTTATATTCTCATGCGTCATATAGAGTGAAAGTAAAATTAAGGGATATTTTGCATGAAAAAGATTCAACCCGCTATACTCGCTTCTGTTTGTAGCTTAGTTTGCTCGCTAACCAGCAACTTGGCCATTAGCCAAACCGTTGATGAAAATATAACTAAAAATTTAAGTAAAAATCAAACAGTTATTAGCGACGCCAGTAGCGCGTACCAACAAGCGCAAAAACCTAAAAGTTACAATATTGGCGCTGGCTCACTCACCCAAGTTCTAAACCGCTTTGCCCAACAAACTGCTGTAGTATTGGTATTTAACCCAGACCTGACAGAAGGTAAAGCCGCAATCGGCTTAAACGGCCAATACACCACACAAACTGGCTTTGCGCAAATACTAAAAGGCACAGGCTTAGAAGCCACCAGCAACGCCAATGGTGGCTACTCAATAATAAAATCAGCACCTCCAGCACCCACTAAAGAAATTAAACTCGACAAAGTAGTTGTCCGCGCCAAGCGCTTCTATGAAGTTGGCCCTATGCCTGGCTTAGGCTTAACCAAAGAAGAAATCCCCGGTAACGTACAAAGCATTAGCGCCAAAGAGATTAAAGAATCACACGCATTAAGCTTAACAGATTTAATGAACACCCATTTGCAATCAGTCAATGTCAACGACTACCAAGGCAACCCTTTTCAGATGGATGTGACTTACCGTGGCTTTACCGCATCACCACAGCTAGGCACTGCGCAAGGTATTTCAGTGTACTTAGATGGTATTCGCGTGAATGAACCATTTGGTGATGTGGTGAACTGGGACATGATTCCCATGAACGCACTTAAGAGTTTAGATGTGTTTCCAGGTTCTAACCCACTCTTTGGCCTAGGCACGTTGGGGGGTGCACTTTCTATGCGCACCAAAAGTGGCTTTGATGGTAAATCACTAGATGCAGAAATTCTTGCAGGCGCTTACGGACGCAAACAATTACAAATATCTGCGGGTGATACTAACGGAGTCATTGCAGGCTTTGCCTCAGGTAACTTCTTTTTAGAAGATGGCTGGCGTGATAACTCCCCTAGTAAAGTCAACCAAGTGTTTGGTAAAGCCGAATGGCGTAATGACCAAGTACAATTGGGTTTATCTATGCTGTATGCGGGTAACAAGCTTACAGGTAATGGTTTATTACCTACGCAAATGGCTAATGAAAACCGTAGCCAAGTATATACCTCGCCCGATGAAAGCAAGAACAACTTACTGCAATTTCAACTCTCTGGAATTTGGGATGTCACAGATACGTTTAACGTGACTGGGCAAATTTACAACCGTAATAGTAAGCGTAAGTCTAAAACTACTGATGTGAATGAAGAGTTTTATGGAGCCGCTTCTCCAAAAGACCTAGGTGCAGGCAAACAGATTTTGGCAGGATTTTCTGATGTAAACCGCGATGGATTGCCTGATTACAATGACTTCGCAGCCAATATTGCAGCTGATGCTGCAGGCAATGCATTAGCTTATGAAAGAGTGGCCGGCGTGCTAACTGGAGGTATTATCACTTGTACTGACCCATTAAATGCCTGCGTGAACGATTTAGTGGTCGGAACAAATTTTTCTGACAACACAGATTTGTCAGCAGCAGTACAAGCCGCACAAGGGCGAATAGCTCCGGTAACCGATGTAAATGGTGTACCCGTAGTATCAGGCACCATTCTCAGCTGGACTTTAGACCCCCGTGTAAGCGCTGACTCTCTGCAATTGGACTTTGCAACGCCCTCTACTTTGCCTGGCGTGTTTAATAGTGGTGCAACCAATGGCAGCAACTTACCAGCTCAATATTATCAATTCGCCTTACAGCAATGGAAAGATAAAATATTTGCAACTCAGAATGGGGCAAATATCGCAAACTATGGTGGTCTGCACCCAGGCGGCGCCTACAACACAGGTGGAGATTCTAGCAGTAATGTATTTTTCCCAGATGAGGTTAATCGTTATTATATTGCCAACTATACTGATAGCAATGGTTTTTATCACGGATTAACAATATTAGATTCGGTGAATCTTGGTTCTGGTAACCCTATGCCTGAAATTGCTCGTATTCCTCGCGCTGTAAGATCTGGTTTTCAGTATGTAGTGCTTGGTAGTGATGGTCTTCCAATTTCTAGGGATGGTGGCGTTGTCTCAGCATATACTGGTGGATATGGTCAGGGTTCTGGCTATATTGACGGCACGCCAACAGCGCTCATTACGAATACGCAGATTGACCAAATTGGCACAGGTGGCTCATTACAACTTAATTGGAACTTAGATCAGCATAAATTAATGGTGGGTGGCTCAGTCGATATGGCCGATGCCAAGTATGCTAGCTCAGAATATTTAGGTGTGCTAGATAGTCAGCGTAATGGCCGTGCTGCGCCAGAGTTTTTAGGTTATGAATATTACGCAAGAGACGAAGCGCATGCCATTAGCTTAAATGACTTTAAAGGCGATTCAAACACCAGCAGCTTATACGCCAGCGAAACATGGGCACCAACAAAAAGTCTTAACATCACTGCTGCAGCTCGCTATAACTATACCACCGTGAACAATGTGCTAGCCGTCACCAATGCGGGCAAATTTAACCGCGATGCCAACTCTTTTTTAAACTTATTAGAAATCTTTCAATTATGCACAGGCGCTATAAATCCTGCCACAGGTCTGGTAGATGGCAGCTTTTGCCCAACAGGTATAGCGCAAGGTATAACCCCTTTTTCTCCAAGAACTGCCATTATACGTGGTCAGAAAAATGGCCTCGGCACACTGACTGCAGATGCAAAAGAGACTTTTCATTATCGCTCATTTAATCCATCTCTAGGAGCGAGCTGGCAAGCGAAAGAAACTCTTAACTTGTATGGCAACTGGAATCGAGGCGCTAGAACGCCTACTGTGATTGAGTTGGGTTGTGCTTATGATGATACGCTTATTAAGTTGGAAGGGACTGACCCCGTGCAATATCAAGAAAGATCACTAGCAGAAAGACGTAGTTGTAATTTACCTAGCACAATGTCTGGTGATCCATACTTAAAACAAGTACGTTCAGAAACCTTTGAGTTGGGAGCTAGAGGCAACTGGACAAATGATTTTGAGTGGAATGCCAGTGTTTACCGCACTGACTTGAAAAATGATATTTATTTTGTAAGTGTTAGCCCAAGCAGAAGTTTTTTTCAAAACATTGGTGATACCAGCCGTCAAGGGCTAGAAATGGGACTCAAAGGTAAGCTAGGCAAAGCACGGTTTGGCCTTAATTACTCACTTACGGACGCGAAGTTTCAATCATCATTTAAGTTAGATAGCCCAAACAACAGTTCAGCAGGTGCAAATGAATTAGACGAAAGAGAAGTCATAGAAAATGGGGTGTTTATTAAACGCAGTGACTTTGGCAAAATTAACGTGAGCCCTGGTAACCGTATGCCAGGTATCCCTTTACATAACTTGAATGCTAATTTTAGTTACGACGTCACCAATAAGTGGGCGATAGGCCTCAATGCGGTGATGCACTCTAACGCTTTTGTACGTGGCAATGAGAATAATGCCCACAAAGCAGGCGCAGCAACTCCTCTACATACTACATGTTATTTTCTTCAGCCTGATGGCACTTATCAACCTAGTGAGTGCGATGTTCCACGGGCGGATTTTGGCAGTGGAAAGTCTGCTGGCTATACAGTATTTAACTTGCAAAGTAGCTATAAATTTAACCCTGAATGGACACTAGGTTTACAAATCAATAACTTGTTTGATAAAAAGTATGCAAGCGCAGGGCGTTTAGGTTTAAACGCTTTCTCAAAAGGTCCAAATGGTGCCATTGGCGACAGTGGCTTTAACTACAACAGCAGCGAGTGGCAAGGCACCAGCTTTTTAGGCTTGGGCGCACCACGCTCTACCTACTTGACTCTCACTTACCAGTTTGCTTCTGATGAAAAATCAAGTACAAGTGAAGCAGAAGCTATAACCGTAGATCTGCCATTACCTAGCAGACCACTTGATAAAT
>NZ_JABFRA010000130.1 GCF_013141425.1 Methylotenera sp.
CAAACTGGTAACCAGCCTTTAAGTACATCGCCCAACAAGGTAAGCGCAGCGGCTAATTTTTTACCACTACGCAATACATTAGTCGCCCCTGGGTTACCTGAACCCACAGTACGCGGATCAGGCAAGCTAAACAACTTACTCACGATAATACCGAATGCGACAGATCCTAATAGGTATGCGGCCACTATCCACACTGTAGGAATTAATGTTACGGGAATAAAACCTAACTCATTCATTTCGCCTAACCCTCTTGAGATGCTCTAAAATCACTAAATTATATTTTATACGATAAACATCAATTGTATGGACACCATTTTTATTAGCGAGCTCAAAGTACAAACCAAACTCGGCGTACCCGAGTGGGAACGCATGATGCCGCAAACCATTATTCTAGACGTTGAAATTGGCTATGATTTAAGCAAAGCCTGCAAAAGTGACGCTATTGCCGACACCATAGACTACGGCGCAGTCGTAAGCCGCATACGCGAAACGCTCACTGAAAGTAGCTTTAAATTAGTAGAAGCGTTAGCGGAATATATTTGCCAATTGATTTTGAAAGAATTCGGCGCGTTGAGCGTGAAGGTAAAAGTAGCGAAGCCTGCGATAATGCCAAGGTTGAAAGCGCTTGGGGTGGTGATTGAAAGGGTGAATAATAATGAGCGCTATTGAATGTCCTATTTGCAAATCAAATGCACAAGACCACACAACGGCAGGTGTGGATGGCAAAAAGTTAGATTGTAGAAGATGTGGTACTTACTCTATTTCTAGTACTGCCTCTGCCGTGTGGAAAGCAAGTGAACCAAGCTTAAGACAAATTGCAAATGCCTCTGGCTGGATAAGAGAGCATCAAGAAATTTCAATCACTAGCAATGATATTGACTCTATTCTTATAATTCAAACACCATCGGTAGCTGAACGAGCCACTAAAATTTTATCTGCAATCAATAAATTAACTCCTGATTTATCATACTCATTCAATTTGGAAACACATTATGCAGACTCTTGGTTAAGCATTTCATATTCGGACAATGCTGCTGAATTGTATTACTTATTCAAAACATTCCTTCTTGATGCCGCTGGGTACATATCATTTAGTGAGGCAATAGGCGGGCATTTTCTGAACATTCAAATTACCCCTAAAGGTTACGAGTTCTTAGAATCCCTTAAACAAAATTACACATCTAGCCAAATTGGTTTTTGTGCTATGTGGTTCAGTCAGAGTGTATTACCTATTTGGCAGAACGCAATTGAACCAGCTATTAAAGATGCTGGCTATGACCCAAAACGTATTGATAGCCATCATCATAACAACAGGATAGATGATGAAATTGTAGCAATGTTAAGACGTAGTAAGTTTGTAGTTGCTGATTTTACAGGGCAACGTGGTGGAGTATATTTTGAGGCAGGCTTTGCGCTAGGTTTGGGCTTGCAGGTTATTTGGACTTGTAAAAAGTCCGAACTCAGCAACAATCATTTCGACACACGCCAATATAATTTTGTAACTTGGGAAGATGATAAGTTGGATGAATTTAAAGTTGCATTACAAAATCGTATTGAAGCAACTATTGGACATGGCAACTTCAGTTAGTCCCCTTGCACCACGCCGAGCAACGGAGACATAAAGGAAGCTTTCAGCAAGCGGCTGTTTGAGCGAAGCGAGTTTCCGATTGCTGCCTTTATGTTGAGTAGCGCAGGGGAGGCGAAGCCCGTGGTGTTGGGGTGCCGTTTTCTTTGGTTACTTTCTTTTCAGGCAGTTAAAAGAAAGTGACTAGCTGTCGGGCTACCCCCGACATGGTTCAAAAGTCACTGATTCTGAATAAGACCGCAAGGGTCTTGTCCGTGGAATATATGCGCTAAAGCGCATTATTCACACGCCAAATTACCTGCCCTGCGAACCAATATCCATGCGCCTCCCAGCCCGATGCTTTTACACATAAAAGCCTGTATGATAATTTATATGCATAACTTTCTATTTAAAAACTATTACTTAGCGCTGTTACTCGCAATCTCCGCAGTTTTATTCACAAGTTGCGATGGCAAAAAACATTACGAAGATAAAAACTCTCCAAGCGACACCCTTAAAGTCGTGATTATCCGCCACGGTGAAAAACCAAAAGATGGCGACAATCTATCTTGCCAAGGTCAAAATCGCGCATTGCAATTAGCTGCGGTGCTGCATGCAAAATTAAATGTTCCAGCTGAAATTTACGTGCCGTCGCTAAAAAGTGACGATGCCACTAAACATAGTCGGATGTTTCAAACCGTTAGCCCATTTGCCATTAAATACAACCTGCGAATTAACAGTAAATATAGTTCTGACGAAAATGACAAAATAGCAAAGAGTGTATTTAAAAAAGACGGCGTTGTTTTAATGGTGTGGGAGCATAATGCTATTGAAAAATTAGCCCAAACACTTGGTATTGATAACCCTCCTCAATGGCTTGATGCAGACTTCGACAGCATGTGGATAATCAATTACCAAGATGGGAAAGCCAAGCTGACTTTGGATAAAGAAGGTATCAATCCTTCAACCGAATGCAACTATTAACGTTAGCCGCGCGGGTGATGCATGCTGTGTAACTGCTTCAAACGTTCCCGCGCCACATGCGTATAAATCTGCGTGGTAGATATATCAGAATGTCCAAGTAGCATTTGTACCACTCTTAAATCTGCACCATGATTCAACAAATGGGTAGCAAAGGCATGGCGCAACACGTGCGGCGACATATGCTTGCTAATACCTGCCAACAATGCATAGCGCTTAATCAAATACCAAAAGGCTTGGCGCGTCATGGCTTCACCACGATTAGTCACAAAAAGTCCATCGCACAAACGCTTTTGCAAAATAGCAGGGCGCGCTTCATTTAAATAACGTGAAATCCAATCTACCGCCTCTTCACCCATCGGCACTAGGCGCGTTTTGCTACCTTTACCAGTAATTCGCACTACGCCGTCGCTTAGGCTAACTTCGGTCACTTTCACACTGACGAGCTCAGATACACGTAAACCGCAGGCATAGAGTAGCTCTAACATGGCTCTATCGCGCAAGCCTGCTGGCTCATTCAGATTTGGTGCGTTTAATAATGAAACCACTTCTTCTTCATTTAGGCTTTTGGGCAAACTGCGTGGTAACTTGGGCGACTGAATTTGAATGGTGGGGTCTAGGCTGATTTTATTGTCACGCAGACAATATCGGTAAAATCGTCGCAAACTCGCAATCAATCTGCCAATGCTACGCGGCTTGCTTTGTGGAAATTTAACGGCGAGATATTGCTGAATATCAGCTTGGTCTGCAGTGAGTAATGACTTGCTTTGCTGTGTTAGCCAGAGCGCGAATGAAGCTAAATCTAGTCGATAACTTTCTAAGGTATTTTTAGATAGGCCATCTTCTAACCATAAATGGTCAATGAAAGAATCTAGTTCTGAAGAGTCATCTGTCGAGAGCGTGCGCTCACTTTTACTCGTAGTCACTAATGCCCTCATGCGCTAAAAGCCAGCGTTTTATTCGTAATCCGTTTTCATTACCTTGCATAAAACCGCCTATGCCGTTTTGCGCCACCACACGGTGGCATGGAATAATGAGTGGGATGTTATTTGCACCGCACGCATTTGCGACAGCACGTGGCCCTGAACCGATTTTATTGGCAATCTGTCCATAAGTGGCTGTTTGACCGAAAGGAATGTCAGCAATGGCTTGCCAGACACGTTGCTGAAAGCTTGTGCCTTGTTGTTGATGTAGCGATCTAGAAAAATGTGTGGCTGGCTGTTTTAGATATTGCTGTATCTGCTCGTAAGCCAATTTCACGTTGGAATTCTTAATGATTTCTGGATGGTATTGTTGAAGCTGTTCTTGCGAGGGTGATTCAAGCAATAAATCAATACCGAGTTGATTGCCTTGCATGGCAATGGCTATCACGCCAAATGGCGCATCTATCAAGGCTTCGTACTGAGTCATCATCATGTTATGTTAAACCAATGTGATGCATTAGCAAATGAATAATAATCGACGTAAAAAAACCCAAAGGCCTTTCGACGTTTGGGTTTTGCTTTTCAGCTAAAGGCTTAAACTTAAGCGCTTGTCTCTGTAGCCATGACTTCTTTTTCACGTGAGAACAATTTTTCTTTAATACGTGCAGATTTACCTGAACGCTCACGTAGGTAGTAAAGTTTCGCACGGCGAACATCACCGCGGCGTTTAACTTCAATGCTAGCGATTAGTGGTGAGTAAGTTTGGAATGTACGTTCAACACCTTCACCTGATGAGATTTTACGTACGATGAAGGATGAGTTCAATCCACGGTTACGAATAGCGATTACAACGCCTTCATAAGCCTGCACACGTTTACGTGTACCTTCCACTACGTTTACGCCAACAACTACTGTGTCGCCTGGTGCAAAGCTAGGAATCGTTTTGCCTAAACGGGCAATTTCTTCCTGCTCTAATAATTTAATAATATCTGCCATTTTGCTTATTTCCTTTATATCGCTTCGGGCTTCGACCTTTAACAATCAAACCTAGGCGGGTTCCTTTTAATTATAAAGAAGCTTGTTCCTGCTCTTAAGATTCGTTATCCAATTCTTTAAGCAGCCGAGCTTCTTCTTTCGTCAACGGCCTTTCGGCCAATAAATCGGGACGTTGATCCCGAGTTCTTTTCAGCGACATTTTCAAACGCCACTGTTTAATCTTTGCATGATTGCCTGACAATAAAATTTCAGGGACTTTCACACCGTTATATTCTTCTGGCCTTGTGAAGTGCGGGCAATCCAATAAACCATCTACGAAAGAATCTTCCACCGCAGAATCACTATCACCCAAAGCACCTGGCAACTGCCTTACAATCGCGTCCATCAATGTCATGGCAGGTAGCTCACCGCCACTTAACACATAGTCGCCAATTGAGATTTCTTCATCTACTTGAGCATCTATGAGTCGCTGATCTACACCTTCATAACGACTTGCCAATAACACTAACCCTTGTTTCTTACTTAGCTGGATGACTTTCTCATGCGTCAGCGGTTTACCAACTGGTGAAAGATGAATTATCCAACTTTCAATATTCTCTTCAGCTTGTTTTAACTTTGCTGAACTAATGGCTTGCTCTAGCGGCTCAACCAACATCACCATACCAGGGCCGCCACCGTAAGGCCTATCGTCTACTGTTTTATGATTATCTATAGTGAAATCTCTTGGATTCCAAAATCGCACATCATAAATACTTTGCTGCTTCGCTCTACTAGTAATGCCAGATTTTGTAATGGCATCAAACATTTCAGGAAACAGCGTTACTACATCAAACTTGAACGCCATGATTAAAAATCTGCATCCCAATCCACTAACATTGTCTTAGCGGCTATATCTACTTCAAGCACGATCGCATCAATAAACGGTATCAGTCTTTCTTGTGGCTTTTCTTTTGCAACTGCTTTATCAGTTGAAGCTTCTGGTTGAATGGCATCTGCTCGAACTGCAATCACATCATTTGCGCCTGTTTCAAACACATCGACAATCAAGCCAAAATCGATGTCTTGCTTATTCTTAACGTGTACGCCAATTAAATCAGACCAGTAATACTCGTTTTTTTCTGGCTCTGGTAAAGCATCTCTTGGTACTGCTATTTGCTTACCTTTGCAAGCAAACGCAGCATCACGGTCATCAATACCTTCTAGCTTAACCACTAAAACGTCGTTGTGAATCTTAGCGGTTTCAACCACCATTTCACGCCAATCGTTGCCTTTGCCTAGCCACCAAGTATCGTAATCAAATAGACCATCAAACGCTTCTGTATCAGGTACTACTTTTAGCCAACCAAAAACGCCGTAGGGCGCAACAACGCGCCCCATAATTACCATTTTGCTATCGGTCAAAACACTCACTGCCTAATTAACCACTCGGCGACACTTATCACCTAAGTGCATGCCGCCAAAGTGATTAGAATTACTCAGCTGCAGGTGTTTCAGCTGGAGCTTCTTCAGTAACAGCTTCTGCTGGTGTGGCAGCAGCTTCAGCTTCCGCAGCCTTAGCCGCTTCTGCAGCTTCTTTTGCAGCAGCAGCTTCTTCAGCAGCCTTTGCATCGGCTTCAGCTTTAGCTGCATCTGCAGCAGCTTTTACTTTTGCAGCTTCAGCAGCAGCGATTTTTGCTTTTGCAGCATCTGCTTTAGCAGCATCTTTTGCTTTAGCAGCAATAGCGTGCTCTGGGCCTTTAGCGTGGAATTTAACCAAACGTGCAACTGTATCTGAAAGTTGCGCGCCATTGCTTTGCCAGAATGTAACACGCTCTTGATCTACACGAAGTGCTTCTGCACCAGCCTTTGCTGACGGGTTGTAAAAACCAACACGCTCAATGAAGCGGCCGTCACGACGATTGCGTGAATCAGCCACTACCACGTTGTAGAAAGGAGTTTTTTTCGCGCCACCACGAGCTAAACGAATAATAACCATAATCTTTGTTCTCTTTTTAGAAAATTTTAAAGCAGAAAGGCGCGGATTTTACGTTATTAATGATGGGTTTGGCAAGTAGTTTGTGCATAAAAGCCATAATTAATCTTTACTGTAAAATCTAAATTTTAAAACTACTCTGCTTACAGACAGTCTGCGTATTGTTTAATCGTGTTTTTTATATCGCGTCGGGTCTGCCAAGCCAGCGGTTGCAAAACCTTCTCGCCTTAAGCGACAGGAGTCGCACAGCCCACATGCTTCACCGTGACTATCGGCCTGATAGCAAGATACGGTCATTGCATAATCCACGCAAAGCGTAGTACCCAAGGTCACAATTTGCGCTTTTGTCATGTCAATCAATGGTGCATGTATCTTAATCGCGTGACCTTCAACAGCACTTTTAGTCGCCAAATTTGCCAT
The DNA here is from genome assembly GCF_013141425.1 of Methylotenera sp. Classification (GTDB taxonomy): domain Bacteria; phylum Pseudomonadota; class Gammaproteobacteria; order Burkholderiales; family Methylophilaceae; genus Methylotenera. Next base: position 6,857 of record NZ_JABFRA010000130.1, read on the forward strand.
TGCTTGAAAGGCTTTGACATATTCGCCACGGCAATCTGGGTAGCCTGAATAATCCAAGGCATTCACACCGATAAAAATATCCTGACTCTCCAACACCTCAGCCCACGCCAAAGCTAATGACAACATAATCGTGTTGCGCGCTGGCACATACGTTACTGGAATACCTGCAGTTTGACTCTCAGGTACGGCAATCGCATCATCCGTTAGTGCAGAACCGCCGAATAAAGATAAGTCTAGATTCGCAGTTTTATGCGCTGCAGCACCCATAATTTTGGCAACATTTTTAGCCGCGTGTAACTCAGCAATATGGCGCTGATGGTAATCTAGACTTAAGCAATAGCACTCAAAACCTTGCTTGCGCGCAAAGGCGAGCACCGTAGCTGAATCTAAACCACCTGAGAGTAATACTACCGCTTTCTTTGACATAAATAATTTGCTCAAATTAAAAAATTACGCGGAAGCAAACCGCAGACAGTGCAAACAGCACGGCAAGGTGAAGCTGACAAAGTAAGATTTTAATTTCAGCAAATTAAACTCCTGGCTTCTCGCCCCATAGTATCTTGTGTAACTGCACCTGCATACGCACTGGTAATCTATCTGCTAGCACCCACTCTGCAAGCTCAGTAGGATTAACCTGATTAAAAACTGGGGAAAATAGCACTGGGCATTTATCTGCAATTTTGTGTGTATTTAATAAATCTTTCGCCCAGTCGTAATCTGCACGGCTACACAAAACAAACTTCACTTCATCGGTGCTTTTTAAATGGTCTAAATTGCCCCAAACGTTGTTTTTTAGCTCGCCTGAATCAGGTGTTTTAACATCCAAAATAACTGAAACTCGTTTATCCACTGGGCTAATATCAATTGCACCACCAGTTTCAAGCGATACGCTATAACCTATGTCACAAAGTTCTTGTAACAAGACATGGCAATCTTTTTGCGCCAAGGGCTCGCCACCAGTGACAGTGACGTATTTTGTGCCAAATTCTGCCACCTTAGCCAAAATATCTGCAATCTCAACATTGCTACCGCCACTGAATGCATACGCGGTATCGCAATACACACAGCGCATTGGGCAACCTGTTAGGCGTACGAACACCGTAGGCAACCCTATGCGAGAAGTTTCGCCTTGAACTGAATAGAAAATTTCGTGAACTTTGAGTTTCATTAATACATTTAACAATAAAAAAATAGCGCCAACTCGATATTGGCGCCATTGTAACTGAAATATGATTTAACTTAGCTTAAGCTAAAGTATCGTTTTGACAATATTAACTGGCGCCTTATCGAATCGCCTCTAATGCTTTTAGACGTTTTTGCGCTGTGGGTGTCACTTCACTATTCGGATATTTAGCAATCAAATCACGTAAGGTTTTTTTAGCCCCAGGTACTAAGCCTAATTGAATCTGACTATTCGCCAGATTCAGCATTGCATCAGGTACTTTTGGGCTTTCTGGGTGCAAATCCAACATCTTTTGCTGTGTTGCAATAGCAGATTTATAGTTTCTTAAGACAAACTGCGAATAACCCAAACCATAAGTTGCCTCATCTGCCAGCGCACTATTAGGGTAATCTTTTAAGAACTTATCATAAGCATTAAAAGCATCTTTGTGCTTAGCTTCTTTAGATAGCCCATTTGCCAACTCCAGCAATTGATACTCTTGAGTATTTTTAGCAGGCGCAGTGACTACAGGCGCAACTGGTGTTGTCGCCGAGGCCTCTGCAGGAGCTTCCGCAGAAGCACCACTTTCTAACTTACGCAATCGTACATCCGTATCGCCATAGAGGTCTTTTTGGCGCTGTTGCGTCGCCTCCACAGTATGATTCGCTAGTTCTAGCTCACCCTTAAGTTTGGCGACTTCTTGCTTGAGAGACTCCACTTGATTTTGCATTTCCAGCAATGCGCCGCCTTTGGTAATCGCCTCAATAGCTTGCACACGCTGATCCAGTGCCTGTTGGCTTTTCTTCAAATTCGCCAACTCGGCTTGCGTTGCCTGATTCTGACTTTGCATCGTCGACTCAACTTCGAGGATTTTTTTACGCGCCTCTTTGTCGTCAAACAAAGCCGCGTGACTTTGCATTGCAAACAATTGCGATGTCAGTAACAAGCTAGCCAGAACCAGTTTTCTCATCATATGTACTAAACCTTTTGACTAAATATGAAGCGCTTGATAAGTAGATATCTAGATTTCTAGCACTTCATATTAAACACACAACCACTCCATTTGGGTGGCACTTAAACTTATTCGTTGCCGTAAACAATATCAGCACGACGGTTAGTTTTATAGCAAGACTCATCCGCGCAGGCTTCATCGGCTTTTTCTTCGCCGTAGCTTACGGTTTCAATTTGCGCATCTTGTACACCTAACAGGTTGAGTGATTTTTTTATTGCCACTGAACGGCGCTGACCGAGTGACAAGTTGTACTCTCTTGTACCACGAGCATCGGTATTGCCTTGCACAATCACTTTAGCGGTGCCATTGGCAAGCAAATATTTTGCATGTGCTTCAATTAATGGGCGAAACTCAGCCTTCACTGCATCGCTGTCAAAATCAAAATAAATCGTACGTTGCGATAAAATATTGTTGGGATCTTTTAATGGATTGTTGCCATTATCGGTTGCATTGCCATCCACATTTAATTCTTTTACTGCAGAAGTATCGGCACCTGTGGTTGCAGCAGGTTTTCCAGCTGAAGTTTGACCAGGGCTTTTATCTTCCACAGCCGCTGGTTTATCTACAAGAGGTGTGCTTTTGCAAGCAACTAATAACAATGCCATGGCTAGGCTGCTAAGTATTTTTGTGTTCCAAGTTGTACTGTTCATTCTTTTCTCCTTAAAAATTATTAACTTGATATTTTAAATTACATTATTTAATTAACGGACCCCAAGCTGGTTCGCGTATGTCGCCACCAGACTCGTTCAAACGTTGCTTTACTCGACCATCTGCAGACACGGCGGCAAGCGCACCATGGCCCTTAGCTCGCGTTGCATATAGTAATACGCGACCGTTAGGGGCAAAACTAGGTGATTCATCTTGAGCACCTTCACTCAACAATTGCACTTGGCCAGTCGTTAAGTCTTGCAACGCAACACGGAACTTGCCACCGTCGTTACGTATCATAGCGAGTGATTTTCCATCGGGAGCAAAACGTGGACTCACGTTATATGCGCCCTCAAAGGTCACACGCTGCGCATCGCCGCCATTAGAGGAAGTTTTATAAATTTGTGGCTTACCACCTCGGTCTGACGTAAAGTAAATCCAATTCGCATCAGCCGACCAAGTTGGCTCGGTATCTATCGCGCTACTCTTGGTAATTTGCTTTAAACCTGAACCATCTGCGTTAATCGTATAAATCTGCGAGTTAGCCCCGTAAGTAAGCACAATCGCCAACTTATCACCATTTGGCGACCAAGCGGGTGCGCTATTATTCCCTTTAAAACTTGCCAATACTGTACGTTGCCCACTTAAAGATTGCACATAAATTATTGGCTTTTTCTTTTCAAACGATACATAAGCAATTTTGCTACCGTCTGGCGACCAAGCTGGCGAGATAATTGGCTCTTTAGACGACAGCATTGTTTGTGGATTTTCACCGTCGGCATCCGCCACCTGCAACACAAAACGCCCTTTTGATTTGTTGATATAGGCAATCCTGCTGGCAAAAATGGCGCTTTCGCCAGTTAATTTTTGATAAATAACGTCAGCAATTTTATGTGCTGTGATGCGTAATTGATTAGGTGTTATGGTGTATTGCATCGCAGTCAATTGGCTTTGTTTAAGCACATCGGCCAACTGAAACGTCACTTTCAAGCGATTGTCTGGTAATGTTTCAACAACCCCTACGGCCAGCGCTTGCGCTTGCATATTCGCCCACTCAGAATATTTAATTTGTGTGATATTAGTCGGACGATTTACCACACCACCCGTTTCAATCAGTCGAAATAAGCCGCTACGTTTTAAATCTGCAGCGATGATATTACCTATATTATTTGTGCTATTGCTATCTGGCCCAAAAGGCACAATGGCGATAGGTACTTGCTGCGCACTGCCACCGCTAATTTCAATTTCCAAAGCAGCGCTTGCCGCATTTGCTACAAAAAAACTTAAAAAAAGTATAACTAAACGCATTACATCTGAAAATCTTATTTTTAAAAATCTAAGTATTTGCATAGGCTATATTGGATATCTCAAATTAATCATCTAATACTGGGAATAGGTGTTTCAAAGCCGAAATTTGACCTTAAAATCAGGGTCTAAAGCGCTCAAGTGGATTTAATTCTACTGCAATCAGAATTTGACGCCACACGATTTACACTTTGTTACATTCAAATACATTTGATAACGTTTTATAAAAACTTAATCATTAGGTTTGAAAGTCAGCTTTAAGTTTCTAAATTGTGAAAAAAGGGAGGGGTCATTTGGCAAGGGAAGTGGCTGAGAAGCCATAATTGCCCGCTCAACGGCCTCATCACAGGCCGCATTGCCGCTAGATTTAGTCAATGTAGGATTTCCACTCAACTCACCCGTTGGGAATAAACCAATATCAAATTTAAGTACTGGATTTCCATCACCGCATAAAGATTTATTTACATTGCCATGAATCTTGGCTTGAATTTTACTTTTGTACTCATCAACAACACCTGCGTTGGCTGCTGCTTTTGCTGACAATGCTTGTTGGTCGCCCGTGGTTTTTTCTTCGGCCAACGCTTCTTGTTGCAGTTTCTTCAAGGCATCGCTCGGCTTATTCACTTTGACTGGTTTCTGCACATCATCATTAAGTGCTTCCGCCTTAAGCGCCTCAAGTTGTTTTTTTTGTTCTAAATTTTTTTCTTTTTTAAGCTGGTCTTCAATTTTTCTTTGTTCAAGTTCCTTTTTCTTTTTCTCGAGTGCGATATCGATTTTAGGTAGCTCTTTCGGCTCTTCCTTAGGCTCCTCTTTTACTATCGGCTCAGGCTTTCGCACTGGTTTAACCGTAGGCTCTTTTACGCTAGGAATAGGTTTTACCACCCTTGTTGGCAGGCTGTCCCACAGTTCAACTTCCGTCACATTAAGCACTGGATGTGCCGCTTTCCAATTAAATGAAATCAGCAAGGCGCCGAGCAAGGCCAAATGGACAGCAATGGCTAAGCCACCCGCTTTCCAAGAAACTTCTTTTTCGTATGCGCGTATCATGCGATAAATTCTGGTTATTTAGCGCGCTGGCGACAACAACAGACCGACTTTATCGACCTTGTTTTGCTTCAACAAATCCATCACCGCAATTACATCGTCGTATTTCACATTTTTGTCAGCGGCTATGACTACGGAGCGTTCAGGTAGTTTTTGAATAGCTTGGCGAACGGCCAACAGTAATTCATCGCGCGGCATCGCTTTGTTATCAAACTCGATTTTGTGATTTAGTTTTACAGTAAGCACTAGTGGTGGCACTAGTGGCTGCTTCAAATCTTGTCCAACCTTAGGCAAATCTACTACGCCAGGATTCGTCATGGGTGCCGTGACCATAAAAATAACCAGCAACACCAAGGTAACATCAATGTAAGGCACTACATTGATTTGATTCATCATGCGCCGTTTACGGGTACGCGCCATGATTTAGCTCTTTCTTTGCAGTATGTTGGTAAATTCTTCCATAAAACTCTCGTAGCGTACAGAAAGTCTATCCACTGAGCTGGCAAATCGATTATAGGCAATCACTGCTGGAATCGCCGCAAATAAACCAATCGCTGTGGCCACTAAAGCCTCTGCAATGCCAGGAGCCACCTGACTCAGCGTTGCTTGTGCCACATTAGACAAACCTCTAAACGCATTCATAATGCCCCAGACCGTGCCGAATAAGCCAATATAGGGGCTGACTGAGCCGACGGAAGCTAAAAATGGCAGATGAGCATCGAGATCATCCATTTCTCGGTTGTAAGTGGCACGCATGGCGCGTCGAGAACCCTCCATTACATCAGACATATCAATGTGCGTTTTTTGCTTATGTCGCACATATTCCTTAAAACCCGCCTCGAAAATACTTGCCATGCCTTGTGGTTTGCGTCGACTGGCAGCAAGCCCTTCAAACAGCTTATTCAAATCGCCACCCGACCAAAAAGCCTTTTCAAAATCATCTGCATTCGTTTCTGCATGCTTGACAGTGGCTAATTTAATGAAAATATACCACCATGAAAACAAGGAGGTGAGAATCAAAATCACCAATACCGCCTGCACAGGCAAGCTGGCACCAGCTACTAGCGAAAAAATTGACATGTCATTGGCTACGCTTACCGTCATATTGGGTCTATCCTTTTTAATACTTAAATTTAATTCAAACTTAACTTAATTGTTAGGATAAGTGTAAGTCCGTCATGGCTTGTATAATCACCGCGGGAATGGCTACGGGCTTAAAGCTAGCCGCATCAACAAATGCCGCTTTAATGTTAGCCTCAATCAATACCGTACCCTCGCGTTGTATAGTTTGCACCATTTCAATGCTACTGCGCCCTATATTAGTTAGTACGCAATTCACCTCTAGCCAGTCGTTAAAACGTGCCGGCTTCCTGAAATTAATCGACAAACTGTGGACAACAATAATCACACCTAATTCATCTTTTACAATCGTTTGCTCAAACCCCAAATCACGTAGCCATTCTGTGCGGGCGCGCTCCAAAAAGTTCAAGTAATTCGAGTGGTAAACCACGCCACCTGCATCGGTATCTTCATAATAAACACGTACAGGCCACAAAAATTGGTGTTTACTCATCGTGAGTTTTCACTCTTGCCATAACTCAGGACTTAAATTTTTAGGTTGAGGCAAGCCAAAATGTTGGTAGGCCTGAGTCGTCGCCACACGACCACGTGGGGTACGCATTAGGTAGCCTTGCTGTATTAAATAGGGCTCAAGTACATCTTCTATCGTATCGCGCTCTTCACCGATTGCCGCCGCCAAATTATCTAAACCCACTGGGCCGCCACCAAACTTCTCAAGCACTGCGAGGAGCAATTTTCTATCCATCACATCGAAGCCGAGCTTGTCGACATCTAACATTTTCAAGGCAGCATCTGCGATTTCTGCGCTCACTTTGCCATCAGCCTTGACCTGAGCATAATCACGTACACGTCGCAGCAACCGGTTTGCAATACGCGGTGTACCACGTGAGCGTTTAGCGATTTCCAAAGCGCCAGTATCCACCAACTCCACCTCCAGCAAACCTGCGGAGCGCTGAACAATACGGCCGAGTTCTTCTGAGGTATAAAATTCCAGGCGTGAGACAATGCCAAAACGATCGCGCAATGGGTTAGTCAGCATGCCTGCGCGTGTGGTTGCACCAATTAAGGTAAACGGTGGCAAATCAAGACGCACACTTCTTGCGGCGGGTCCTTCGCCAATCATAATATCCAAACGATAATCTTCCATCGCAGGATATAAGATTTCCTCAACCACAGGTGAAAGCCGATGTATCTCATCGATAAATAACACATCGTTCGGCTCCAGATTCGTCAGTAGTGCAGCCAAATCACCTGCCCGCTCTAATACTGGCCCCGAAGTCTGGCGCATATTCACGCCCATTTCTTTCGCAATGATATGCGCCAAGGTGGTTTTACCTAGGCCTGGTGGGCCAAACAACAACACATGATCTAAAGGTTCACTGCGCCCACGTGCTGCGTTAATAAAAATCTCCAGTTGCCCACGCGCCTTTTCTTGGCCGACATATTCATCCAGCAGTTTTGGCCGTAAAGCACGTTCCAAGGCTTCCTCGCGTGGACTTTCGGCATCTGGCGCCATCAGGCGATCGGTTTCTATCATTATTTAATTTCTACTTAATTAATTACTATTTGATTATTTTAATTACTATTTGTACAAACAAAATTTGGCTAAGCAAAATTTTAAGTACTGAATTTTCAGTAACGTTTAGCAAACATCGTTACTTGGTATGTAATTTGGAGAAATTCTCAATCAAGCCTTTTACCGTTACAGGTGCGCCTAAATACAAACCTTGACCATAGTGTATGCCAATCGCCTGCAATTCTGCCAGAATTTCTGCATTTTCAACGAATTCTGCTATGGTTTTAATTTCCATCGCCTCGGCCACGCTATGAATTGACCGAACCATTGCGTGATCAATTTTATTGATGTGCATTTCTTTAACAAAGGTACCGTCAATCTTTAAATAATCCACATCGAAATTTTTCAAATAGGTAAACGATGACATACCGCTACCAAAGTCATCCAACGCAAAACTACAGCCTAATTTACGCAAGGCGCTAAATAGCAAAATAGTATTTTTCAAATTAACAATCGCCGCCGTTTCGGTAATCTCAAAACATATAGACTCTGGTGGAATTGAATATCGAAGAAACATATCTTGTATAAATCCAAGCAGATTTTTATCACCGAGCGATGTGCCCGATAAGTTGATAGAGAACACGTAATTAAACTTATCCTCACTAATATCAAGCAGTTGGCGGCAAGCTAAAAAAACATTCTTAATCACCCAGCGGTCGATATTGGGCATTAAATGATAACGCTCGGCCGAGGGAATAAAAGTAGTTGGTAGAATAATTTTACCGTCTAAGTCAATTTTTCTAAGCAGAATTTCATAGTGCAGAAACTTCTGATGACCTGATTTGAGTGGAATAATTGGTTGGCAATACAACATAAATTGCTGGTCATCGATTTCATCGGTAATGTCTGAAATCGCTTCTACTGAACTGCGATGCTGCACCACTTCGATGTCGCCAGCATTGAATAAAAAGCTTTGATTTCGGCCTGCAGATTTCGCAGAATAACATGCAGAATCGGCGGCATGAATAATTTCACTGACATTGCCAAAGCCCTGATTGATAACCACCATGCCGATACTGACGCCAATATTAAAAATCTTGTCGTCATGAATAAAGCGATAATCACGAATAATTTTAAGCAAGGCATTATTGATATGATTAGCATCGGATAAGGTGCAGTTTTCTAGTAGTAATCCGAATTCATCACCGCCTAAACGCGCCAAGGTATCTCGTTCACGCATTTTATTCGCTAACAATACACTGATCTGCTTAAGCAATTCATCCCCTGCAGAATGACCACAGGTATCATTGACCAACTTAAATTGATCTAAATCTAAGTAGCAAAACACATGCTGCGCATTGTTCTCATGCACACTTTTAAGACAACGCTCAAGGCGGACTTCGAATTCGCGGCGATTAATCAAGCCAGTCAAATCATCGTGCTGCGCCTGATGCCTTAGCAATGAAGTGGCATCGTTGATTTTATCTTGCATGCTATCATAAGCGTGTTTCAAACTTATGGACATTGAGTTAAAGCCTTTTTGTAGCGTTTTAAGCTCCCCACTGGAATTTTCGACGATGGTCTGTGAAAATACACCTTCACCCAGCCGATGAACTGCATGAGCAATTTCTTGAATTGGCTTCGTAATATTTCTACCAAGCCGCCAGGCCAGTAGCGCACTTAGTAACAAGCCAAAAATAGCAATCATAAATATCTTAACAATTAGATCTTGCTTGATATTTTGTAGCGTTTGATTACTCAACTCGACATATACTTGACCGATTTTTTCAGGGGTGTAAGATTTTTTTTGCTCAAGCTCTCTACTGCTTAAACTGGAAAAGTCATCAATTTCTACCACACTACGATAAATGGGATAGGTAAAAACCGTCCCCTTTTGCAGATTAAGTTGCTGAAGTTCTTCTTTACGTAATCTGGCAATAATTTCCATTGGCAGTTCACGGCCACTAAGCGCTAACCTCAGGCCCTGACTATCGGTCACCATCACGGTTCTTAAATCTTGCTCATGAGAAAGCACTTGCTGAACTAGATTTTGCAACACTTGGGTATTGCCCGAGATAACGCCATATTCAGCCGCAGGCGCCAGTTGCGAAGCAATCACTTCACCACGATCTTGCAATGACTGGTCTAATACATTAAAAATATTTGTGATGGCATAGCCAACCAAAATAATGGCAAACATTAAGGCTGGTATCGTGCCCAAAAATATGACTCTGGATTTAATACCTAAATTTTTCATTTGCCACCCTTAGTAAGGTCGGACGCTAGCATTCTATTGTAAATCTCATCTTCATCACTGAGCGTGATATTGAGTGAGCGAGCCACCTGATAATTCAACATAATGGAAAAATACTTGGGGGACTGTGGAGGTGGCAATTCACTTGGCGCAGGATGTGCTTTAACCGCCATTTCGGCAGCCTGCTTGGCTAACTGCTTACTGCTGGTATAAACAGCTGCCAGCGCACCCGCGCGGACGTATGATTGGGAATAGCCGAAAATAGGTTTACGGTAACGATAGCTGGTTAATAATATTGGCTGCGCTGTTTCGCGGCTATAAATAGCAGGATCTGGTATCGCCATCAAGACATCGACATGATCAAGCAAAGATTTTAATTTAGGAATCAAATCTGACTCTTGTTCTACGCGCTCTTCAAACACCACAAAACCGCTGTCTTCGCCTTCTTTTCTGACGTAATCACCGTACTGCGACGAAGTTGAGCCAAGCAATACACCCAGTTTATTCGCCTTTGGCAATGTTTGCTTAATCAGTGACATTTGCCGCTCAAATGGTTGATCTAAAATAATTGCACTAAAATTTGTGACGTCACGCCGACTCTTTACCAATAGACTGTTAAAGGATGGTAAGGGAGTGAAAACACCCATTACAGGAGTCGAATGAGTCAATTTACTGGAAGCTTCAAGGGCCTTTACACCAAGTGCTATCACCAGTTCACTATTCTCGGCTACGACCAACTTTTCGTTTTCTGGCAAGGTAATCACATTGACTCTAAGGGTGTTGTGACTGGTCTTAGCTAACTCTGCCTTGAATTGATCGATAAACTCCAGGTTTACTTGCGTCGGTGCACTCATCACAATGGTAATGCCCGTGTATGCCTGTGCAAAAAAGGGTACGAATAGACCCAACATCAGCGCAATGCGCACCAATGCAGCCTGAATGTCATTTTTTTTATAGGCACGATTCAACAAAATTTTACTTCTCAACAATTCGTCTTATTAGTTTTTATTAAAAATCCAACCTTACATTGATACGCGCACGTCTTTTCAGGGTGTTGTAATCAGCAAACTCTTCATAATGCTCATTAAATAAATTCTCAACCACAGCCGAAACCTCGCCACTTAAATGTTGATTTTTAAATTGGCGAGCCAGCCTTACATCGGTTCGTCTTGCTAAATCAACGTAGTTGCCGTCACCGAGCGCGGCTACCTCACTTGTTTGGTAGTAGGCTAAACTTGCATCCCATTGCGAATCAAATCGATGAGTCAATAAGGCGCTAACGGTGTTGCGCGGCATCGACATGGTGATGTTTCTGGAAGTCTTCTTTTCGTCGGCATTGATTTTCACGTAGGCATAATTCAGCAGTAGATTGGTGTTTGCCGCAACTGCCCATTTGGCTTGTGCTTCAAAGCCCCTAATATCGACATCCCCTGCATTTTTAAAATCCCTTGGTTTTCTCACCAAATAATAGCCAGGTGGTGCAATGTAAACGTGATTAATATCAGACTGGATATAGTCTTTTATTTCATCTCTAAAAATTCTGGTGTCTAATTTCAGCTTTCCAAAGTCACCCAAATAACCGATTCCTTTGGAAGTAATTTTTTCTGGGTCTAAATTACCTGTATCTGCAAAATAGGCCGCCAAATAATAGGGGCCAGCTACTGTTGGGATAATGACATTTGAGTTGAATTTTTCTTCTAAGTAATTCGGAGTTCTTAGTGCCTTTGATACGCCAAACCGAAGGGTGTGGTTAGGACTGAGTTTAAAATTAAGGCTCGCGCGCGGTGAGGTATTCGTCCCAGTAAAATCATTGTGCTCTAGCATAGCCCCGATATTGAACACAAGCTTATTGACTGGACGCCATTCGGCGTGACCAAACAAGCGCTGTAAATCGAAATGATCTGTTTTTTTATTGCCAAGATAGTGGGGGGAATACATATTATCTTGGCGCGCACTAATACCCCAGATTCCACGTAGTGATGGTGAGAACGAAACATTATGTTGCGCTTCTATATCATAGCGCTCCAATTCAATATCATTGTTAATCTGCAAGTAAGGTGAAACTAAATTCATGAACGGTGGTGTTAAATTAACCGTATCAATACGATCATCTGACAAGTCATGCGAGTGATAAGCTTGTAGAGAAAAATCATTATTCTCATTCACATTGTGACGCCAACGAATAAGTTCATAGTGATTTAATATCTCACGAGATCTTGGCTCAAAATAGCGCGTCGTATTGAGCGTTTCATCATCATCGCGATTCCCATTCACTATACCAAGTTCTAAATCAAAGCTATTTTTTTGGTCTAATCGGTAATCAGCTTGCGCGTTGAGTATGCGCGTACGTTTAAAATCATAACGCTTGTCTAAACCATCGTCATCCCGATAACCAGCGGTAATACGGTAAGTTAAATCGTTATATTTATCGGCATATCGTGCAAAGGCTTCATGGCGGCCGTTGCCATAAGTGGCACTAATGCTGGTACCTTTTTGATCAGCTGGTGACTGCGTGATGATGTTAATCACCCCAAAGAAAGAATTGGCGCCATAACTGGCGGCATTCGGGCCACGGGTAATTTCAATATGATCGATATCTGCAATTGCGATGGGCAATTCACTCCACTGCACACCACCGTATAGAGGGCTGTAGACCGAACGGCCATTAATTAACACTTGCATGGAACCAGAATAAGCCGTTGTCATGCCGTGGTAACTCACAGTATGATTGGTGTTATGCACAAAGCCCGCATTTGTGCCGACATAAAAGCCAGGCACTAGGCGAAATATTTCAGGCAAGTCCACAATACCTGAAGCGCGTATGGTTTCACGATCTATTACAGTAACAGCGGATGGCGCATCGGCAATCGATTGCGACAGACGAGAAACCGTTAGCACGCGCGGTATTTCGCCTATGTAATCCTCTTCCGTCACTTCTTGAATGGCAACATCTTCCGCCATTGAGACTTGACTGAACACTGTCAACATTACAAAAAGTAATAATTCAAAAAGCAGTGAAGAAAATTTCCAGTTAAACATTAGAATTTCTCCTATGTATTAACAATGCATGAGTAATAATTATACGATGAATAGCCATTATAGGGTTTCCAGCAGTTTCTTATTCTGAGTGGCAATCCAATGCGTAATCAGCGTCAAGCCAACTGCGAGCAATGTCGGTCCCAGAAAAATACCAATGAAGCCAAATGCAAGCGCACCACCGAGAACCCCTAATACCACAAGCAATAATGGTAAGTGAGATGAGTGACTAATAAGAATAGGCTTAATTACATTATCCACGCTACTAATGGCCAGTAAGCCATAAAAAGCCATAAAAATAGCCCAACCATGATTCCCGTGGTTATATAACCATATCGTAGCGCCACCCCACACTAATGGCGGCCCCACTGGAATAACAGACAAGAAAAATGTAGCCAAAGCCAGCAACAGCGGCACTGGCGCGCCTGCAATCAAAAAACCCAACAAGGCTACGGCAGATTGTGCCAAAGCTGTGCCAAAAATCCCCAACATAACGCCTTTTACCGTATTGCACGAAAGATGCAGCATCTCTTCGCCCAACTCACCGCCCAATCTCCGCACAATCGCGATTAAGCCTTTGGCAAGTCGAGTACCGTCACGATAAAAGAAAAATGCCACGAATACCACAAGCAATAACTGTAAAAAGCCACCCGCGATGAGTTGTACCGCGCGCAAACTAAAGGCGCGCATCGGCTCATAATATTGCTGCAACAACTTCATTAATTCTTCATGGCTAGCGGCTGCGCGCTCCCATGCATTGCTAATCTGCTCCCCAACAAGCGGCAGATTTCGCATCCAATCGGGAGCGTGTGGCTGTAGATTTTGCAACACAACCGCGAGTTCATCAAACAAATTGGCGGCTGAATCCGTAACATTTGCTGCAAGGTAAGCCATTGGTAAAATCAAGGCAACTAACAACAATAGCGTCATGGTGATGGCAGCCAAGGTATCGCGCTGACCAAAACTCGACCATAATTTATGGTAAATAGGCCAGGTAAACAGACAAAATATAGCGGCAAACAAAACTGCCGCCATGAAAGGCTGTAAAACATAGATGCAACCAATCACCAATAAGGCGATTAAGGCGATACGAGTGACTTGGTTGGTATTTATCATTTGCTGACCCATTTTGATTTAATTTTAAACCACAACTTACGCATCAAAATAATCAGAGGAATCCCAAATATCAGCCACGGCAATATCGTTACAAAAAAGGTAATTACCGCAGCAAAACTTTCCATCATGACACGCCCAGCATTTTTAAAGGCTTGCGCAACAGGCGAGAAGAAGCCTTGCTCAGTGATACCCTGCTTTGCCGTAAAATCAATCGTTACCGCAACTAATTCAGTTTCTTGCGCCAATACTTTGCGCACCCCTTGAATAGTATCCAATTGGCTTTGCGTATTCACTAATTCGCGTTGCACTTCAATCAGGTCTTTGAACTTGGCTGACTTATCAGTCAACATGACACGTAAGCTATCACGAAACTCCGTTAGATTATTAATGCGTGCTTCTGCGTCAATCACAGCATCGGTTTTATCTTCGCTATCACGATGGTGCTGCAATACTTGAGCATTCTTTGCCAAGCCTGTAAGAAATATCTCAACCGATCTTGGCGGCACGCGTGCTGAGAGGCTTGCAGAGGGCGGGCTATAAGGTGTTTCACGATTATAATTCGCCGTTAGAATCTGACATTTCAATTGCTCACAATGCGCGACTGTCGCGTCAAACGCCGCCTGCATTTTCTCCGCTTCCGTTTCCACTGTCAGCGCATGCCGCAATGCAATATAACGTTTAACCGCTGCACTCGCATTCGGTTCGCTTACTTCTGTGAGTGATTCTGTACCGCCGCCTGCATCCTCCACAATTTTGGCCCTTGCTAGATCACCTGCAGGTACGGGTGCCATAGCCACATTTGGGGCAAATTCTGCTTCCGGTGGCTGCTGTCTTTGACCGCATGTAGCCAAAAACAACACGGCCAAAATCAAAACCAATTTACTCAGATAATTCATCTTTGCTCCAATATTAACTGTAGTTTAGGTTCTACTTTGACAACGATTTTAAGGCTTGCTTAATGCCTTCAGACACTGTGGTATCGGCAGACAATAATTTCACAGCAGCCAAAGCCTCACGTTCATTGTACCCTAATGAAATCAAAGCATTCAGTACATCGCTGCTGGCAGATTTTGGCTGACTACTGCTGCTTGCGGTTAAACCTGCCACCGTGAATTTATCTTTTAACTCAAGCAACAAACGCTCGGCTGTTTTTTTACCCACACCCGGCACACGCGTGAGCATTGCGCTGTCTTGCATGGCGACTGCTTGCACTAAATCGTCAATCGACAGGCCACTTAAAATGGAAAGCGCTGACTTTGCGCCAATGCCATTCACTTTAAGCAACTGCCTGAAAGTCGCACGTTCTTGGTCACTGCCAAAGCCATATAAAAGCTGTGCATCTTCGCGCACCACAAAATGTGTGAGTATCACCACTTTTTCGCCAATGGAGGGCAAGTTGTAAAAAGTGCTCATCGGCACTTCGCATTCATAACCCACGCCATTGCAGTCAATCAGCACCAGCGGTGGTGTTTTTTCTAGCAAAATTCCGTTTAGTCGTCCAATCATGGCATCTTCCAAATCATTACTAATGTTAACAATAGCGCATGGCTCAGCATCGCCGCAAGTGTCAATTGAATGGCGGGCTTGAGCTGGGCTGGCATGGCGGCAAATTCTCGCAGAATCAATGTAGCTTTTATAGAAAATATAATTGGCAATGCTGATATTAGGGCTAGTATTGGCAGGTTGCCAAGATTTACAAAGTAGCACAACCATAAAACAGCAAGCATGGCTAAAAGTGGATAAATCCGAACGGCTTGCGTGAGCGGCAAGCGTACAACCAAATGGCGCTTACCAGCAGCCGCATCGGCTTTTCTATCAGGAAATTGATTGATAAAAAGTAGATTAGTCACTAACAGGGCATAAGGCATACCCACCATAAAGGGCTGCAATGAAAGGGTGCGTCGTTGCACAAAATCTGCGCCTAATACAATGCCAAGAAACCCTGCCAACACACATAGCTCACCTAAGCCACGCCCATTTAAACTTAACGGAGATGCCGAGTAAGCCCAGCCAATCAATACACCCAGAGCGCCAATAGCAAGTAAGCTAGCGCCCACTAACCAAGATAAATATAGTCCGCCAAGCATCGCAATAATCAGTAAAGCGTATCCAAAATAGGCCGTCTGTGAAGTCGTTAAAACACCATTTTGAATAAAGCGGCTGCCACCAGTAAAAGGATACAAACGCTCATTATTCATTGCATCTGTACCACTCAATGCGTCAAAATAATCATTAAGCACGTTGACGCCTGCATGCACCAACAGTGCTAGAGAAATCGTGATAAGAGCCATGCTAAATTGAAAAGTGACCCCTGAATATACAGCACCAGCGATACCAAGCGAACAAGCCGCCAAAGTGGCTAAAAGAAACGCTGGGCGAGTTGCCGCAAAATAGAGTTGAATTGGATTTGAGTATTGCGCTTTTTCAGGCTCTAAAATATCTCGACTAGCCATCAAACCAGCCGCCCGCCGCGCACGCGATAACCTGCAGTTGCAAGCCTACCCAAACCTTGCCCGCCGTGTGCATGACAAATAGCGCAAGCCAAAGCATCGGCGGAATCTGGCTTAGGTGTTGCAGGTAAATTGAGAAGGCGTTTAACCATTTCTTGCACTTGCTCTTTCTGGGCATGTCCGTTGCCAACCACTGCTTGTTTGACTTGTAGCGCAGTATATTCAGCGACACTTAGATTACGAATTACCGCTGCGCTAATGGCCGCACCACGTGCTTGGCCTAACAGTAATGTTGATTGCGGGTTTACATTCACAAACACTTTTTCTATAGCAACTTGATTCGGTTTGTAAGTATCAATCACCTCAAACAAACCATCTAAGATAATTTTCAAACGAGCAGGCAATTCTTCCCTGTCATCCTCGCCTTCAATCTTATTCTTCTTACCGCTGGCGGTTTTAATTGTACCGCTTGCGATGTAGGTAATTTTTTCACCTATTTTTTCGATGACCCCGAACCCCGTTAATCGCAGGCCGGGGTCAATGCCAAGGATACGAGTAACACTCATCGACTGTAACAATTCACAAAAGTAGATGGATTAATCAAAGCGTTTTCTCAGGTTAAATCGCCTTGTTGTAGCTATAAAACACTTCATCACGCACCCAACCTAAACTTTCGTAAAGCGCTTGCGCGGCTAAATTTGTTTTAGCCGTGGTTAAATCTAATCGTAAAAAATCATTTGCTTTGGCATACTCATGCGCAGCCAACATGAGTAATTTTCCAGCACCTACTTTTCTACTTGAAGCATCGACAAATAAGTCATAAAGCACACAGATTGGCGCTGCAATTACAGAACAAAATGTAGGATAAAGCTGGCAAAAACCAATTAATTTTTGCTGAGCATCTGTAGCTACGAAAATTGTTGAATCATGATTGAGCAACCTAGCCTTGATGAAGCTTTCGGCTAAATCAATATTATTTGGCTGCTCGTAAAATTGACGATAATCATTGAATAATCTTGCTAATTGTTTACTATCATCCGAACTTGCACGCCTGATAACGATTGAAGACATCATTAGTCTTCAATCACCGCAGTAGTATAGACATCCTGCACATCATCCAAATCTTCGAGTGCATCCAATATTTTCTGCATTTTCACGGCATCATCACCCGCAAACTCGACTTCACTCATTGGCTTCATGGTGATTTCAGCCACCACCGCTTTTAACCCTGCTGATTCAAGGGCTTCTTTCACCGCTACAAATTCATTGGCAGGCGTAATCACTTCAATACTGCCATCTTCATCCGTCACAATGTCTTCCGCACCAGCTTCTAGCGCTACTTCCATCACTTTATCTTCACTGGTACCTGGTTCATAAACCAAGCTCCCACAGTGTTTGAACATGAAAGCCACCGAGCCATCCGTACCCAAATTACCGCCAAACTTAGTCAAGGCATGGCGCACATCCGCCACAGCACGTTGTTTATTATCGGTTAAACAATCAATAATAATCGCCGCACCGTTAATGCCGTAACCTTCATAGCGGATTTCCTCGTAATTTACGCCTTCTAATTCACCCGTGCCTTTTTTAATGGCACGGGTAATATTGTCTGAGGGCATATTTTCTTCTTTTGCTTCTGCCACTGCCGCGCGTAAACGCGGGTTCATTGCCGCATCACCGCCACCTAGACGTGCGGCTACGGTAATTTCCTTAATCAGTTTAGTGAAAATCTTGCCGCGCTTCGCATCTTGACGACCTTTGCGGTGTTGAATATTTGCCCATTTACTATGACCTGCCATGTGACCTACCCTTAATACTTGAAAAATAAACTGAATTTTAACACAAGCTTATACTGTCACTCACTCTTGCCCCTGCGCCGGGTCAATCTCTGTATGTTTCCTAATACTGATTATTGAGATTGTGACTAAAGCAAGTGCGATAAAAATCATACCGATTAATTCATAGCTGTTTGGTACTTCCTCTAATTGAATCCACGCGGCAACAACACCTATCACAGGGGCCAGCATTGACGCCATGCTAGCGACCCCTGCCTGCAAACGCTGCAAGGCATAAAGCCACAATACCCAGGCGAGGCAGCCACTTAAAATGACATTAAAGAGTACGGTAGAAATAAAAACGCCAGTCCATTGTATGGGGGGTGCTGGCAATATAAACGCAATGGCAATTATTGGAATTGACCCGAGCAACATGGGCCAAGCGGTGAGGTTAAGCAAGTCTAGATGTGGTGCACGCTGATGCAACCTTTTAGAAATAATCGCGGAGATTGCCCATGAAATACCCGAAAGTAAGGCTAAGACCATGCTAAAGCCGTCCGATTTAATATGCAAAGGATCAAAAATCAACACCATACCAAATAAGGCTAGCACGACGGCTAACCACTGCCAGCCCTGAACTTTCTCGCCTAACATCGGCCATGCAAAGAGCATCACCCAAAAGGGCATGGTATAGGTCAACACGGCGGTTTTACCTGCGCCACCTTCTACCAGCGCCCAAATAAGCAAGCCGGTAAAACCGCAGGTTTGCAAAATGCCTAAAGTTAACATGGTGGGAAACTCTTTTAGTGCTAATGGTCTTTTTGTGAGCGCAATGAGCACAAACAATACGACTGCACCCAAAAAGGTACGCATCGCAGCAAACTGAAACGGGCTAGCGTACTGCACCGCCAGTTTCATTACCACCCAGTTGTAGCCCCAAATGAGCGTGAGTATAAAAAGTGCAGAGAGCGCTTTGATTACTAGCTTTTTATCTGAAGTATTTTCTGGCTGATTTTCTGGTTTTTTTTGCATGAATTTAAAATTTGATTCAATTTAGTGATTTTGAATATTGCCAACCTCATTATAAGGTGTATATTTTTATGTGGTACTAACTGCGAGGAGATAATAATGAAAACATTACAACAATTACTAAGTGCAAAAAAACATAAAGAAGTGATTTCGATTGCCCCACATCGCCCGGTATTTGATGCGCTAGTGGTTCTTGCCGAGTACAAAATTGGCGCGTTGGTGGTGCTGGATGGTGATCAATTGGTCGGTATTTTCTCTGAACGAGATTACGCACGTGAGATTGTGCTTAAAGGAAAATCTTCAAAAACTACGGCGATTAGCGAAGTGATGACCACGGATGTACTTTCGGTAAAACCGAGCGATACCGTTGAACAAGCGATGGCCATTATGTCAGATAAGCGCATTCGCCATTTACCTGTCCTAGAAAATGGCAAGGTTGTTGGTGTTCTTTCTATTGGCGATTTGGTAAAAGAAACCATCGACTATCAACAACGGCTCATTAAACAATTAGAAGCCTATATTACTGGTTAAATAGAAAGGCCGCACATAAAAGTGTGGCCTTTCTTTATCTTTTTTCTTCAAAAAGTTATAAATATTTGGCCAACATCGCATTGCCTAAATCTTTAGCCGCAATCGGTAAGCGCACATAGTAACCACTACCAGAAGCTTCTTGGATAGGTTCGCCTTTTTTATTGAACATCTGTTCAACAACTAATTCTTGATTGCCTTTCGGGTGGATAATTTGCAGCCGATCGCCCACACCAAACTTATTCCGCGCCTCAATATCTGCCAAACCTTTTTCTGCATCGTAAGCCACAATATCGCCCACATACAAACTGCGGTTTGAGATTGAATAACCTTGTTTATAGTTTTGGTGCTCTGCCGTGTGATGACGTTGGTAAAACCCATCGGTATAGCCACGATTGGCCAAGTTCTCTAAATCACTCACCAGATTCCAATCAAACGGACGACCTGCCACCGCATCATCCACCGCCTTGCGATAATTTTGGCAAGTACGCGCTACGTAATAGCGTGATTTGGTGCGGCCTTCAATTTTAAGTGAATCTACGCCCATTTTCACCAAACGCTCGACGTGCTCGATGGCACGCAAGTCTTTGCTGTTCATAATATATGTGCCGTGTTCATCTTCCAGAATTGGCAACAACTCACCTGGGCGACCTTTTTCTTCAATTAGATAAACATTATCGGCCAAGGGGTGGCGTGGCAAACTGCCACAACCAGAAAGACTAGACTTCTCCATCTCCGCTTTAAAATCAAATTCGTTTAAACGTATCACGCCAGCCGCATCTTCTGATGCGTCATGTACTTTGTAATCCCAGCGACAACTGTTAGTACAAGTGCCTTGATTCGGGTCACGTTGATTGAAGTAACCTGAAAGCAGGCAACGGCCAGAATAAGCAATACATAAAGCGCCATGCACGAACACTTCTAACTCCATGTCTGGGCATTGTTGGCGGATTTCTTCAATTTCATCCAGCGATAATTCACGTGACAAAATCACGCGCGTTAATCCCATGCTTTGCCAGAACTTCACGGTAGCAAAGTTGACGGTATTGGCTTGTACGGAAAGGTGTACTGGCACCTCGGGCCATTTTTCACGCACCATTTGAATTAGCCCTGGGTCAGACATAATCAAGGCATCAGGCTGCATGGCAATTACTGGCGCCATGTCTGCCATATACGTTTTTACTTTGGCATTGTGCGGAGAAATATTGCTCGCTACAAAAAACTTTTTGCCGCGTGCATGCGCTTCTTTAATACCAATTTCAAGATTTGCCATCGTGAAATCGTTATTACGTGCGCGTAAGCTGTAGCGCGGTTGGCCAGCGTACACAGCATCTGCGCCGTAATCATAGGCGGTACGCATACGGTCTAAGTCACCCGCTGGGGCTAATAATTCAGGTAATTTCATAACTTCTCTTAATAAAATTTATTCGCCTATGATTTTAACTAAAACGCGTTTCTTTCTACGCCCATCAAACTCACCGTAAAAAATCTGTTCCCAAGGGCCAAAATCTAAACGACCTTCGGTAATTGCTACCACCACTTCACGTCCCATGATTTGGCGTTTCATATGTGCATCGGCGTTATCTTCACCTGTGTCATTATGCCTATAAAACTGTAGAGGTTCATGCGGGGCAAGCTTTTCTAGCCATTGCGTGTAATCGTGATGCAAGCCACGCTCATCGTCATTAATAAACACACTTGCGGTAATATGCATTGCATTGATTAAAACCAAACCCTCTTTCACGCCGCTTTCGCGCAGGCATTCGTTTACTTGTTCGGTAATGCGAATAAATGCCACGCGGGTAGGTGGGTTAAACCATAATTCCTTACGATAGCTTTTCATTTTGCCTCCAAAAATTGACAGCTCATTCAATTGCGACATTTTAGCATTGCGTCACGAAAACTCATTAATAAAAAAGGCCTCCAAATGGAGGCCTGATTCCAAACTCGCTAAGATTAGCCTTTAACATCAAACTCGTGCACAAAGGATTTACCTTCGTTATCGGTTGCTGTCACTTCTAATTTACCTGCTGCATCAGGCACAAAATTGAATTTAAAGTACGGGTCTTCCGCCGTACCTACACCAACATCTACTGTTAATAACGGCTTGCCGTTATAAGTAAATGCGGCCTTATTAATATAAAACGCTGGCACATAGCCTTGAGACACCAAATCACGTTGCAAGCCAGTACGCATAATATGCTTAATATTAAATGTGGCTGCTGTGGGTGTGCCAAATTTTGTTGGCGCCTCAACGTTTAACTTAATTTTACCTGCCACCGCACGGATTGCAGATTCATCATTCTCAACCATACCACCACAGCCACCCGCTGCGCGAATCTCGCGCTTGGTCATGTAAAGTTTGCCATTGGTATCTTCGCCAACAATATGCACGAACGAATCGGTTTCATAACGAATACGCGTTGCCACCTGAAAATTACCCAATAAATCCGTTAAATGATAAGTTGCCGCCAATTGAATCGGGTTAGCATCCACAATCACATATATCTTTTTAATGACCACGTCTTTTGCGGCATCTTTGTTATAGGCGATAGTAATCGGCACTTGCGCACCGCTTTCCGCGCGTTTTGGGCCATCCACATTTAAAAAATCGACCTCTTGAATATCACGCTTAGCAAAAAATGCTTCTTTTACCACTGGCCAAAGCTTAGGGTCAGCCTCTGCGTGCGCATTGGCTATAAAGGCGAAAGAAAGACTCAGCGCCACTGACAGCTTAGTCATCCATAATTGCGTTAAATTGTTCATGCTCCACGCTCCAAAATTCTATTTAGTTATAAGTACGTGTATGACCAAAGACTTAGACACGTAGTTCGCATTCTAAATGCTTATTTGTAAAGGTCTGTGACGTGAGTCACACAGTCTCATTTTCCATGTAAAAAAATAGCTCAACGCCATTACCAACCGGGTCTTTAAAGTTAATTTGTTTAACATTCAGCACTGGCAAATCGCGAATGGAATAAGCAATGTTATGTGACTTTAAATGTGTTTCTGTTGCGCGCATATCGGTGCAGGTAAATGAAATGTGGTCAATTGTTGTGAGCACATTAGTGAGTGGCGCACCCTCACCGCGATATTCTGCCAAATGCATCACATGCGTATCGCCGATGTACAGCCAAAACCCGCGGCTAGTAAAACCCTCACGCGGCCCAACCTTTAAGCCAACCACATCGCAGTAGAAGTCTTTAAGTTTAAGCATCGTCTCGTAAGGCGTGCGGAGGTTAACGTGGTTTAGTTGGGTGACTGGCATAATTTATTTTTGTGGATTGGTTCGGCGCTTAATGTTAAAGAAGTCATTCCATACATCCAATAATTTACTCAGCTTTTATGTTGCTGTAATTTCCAAACCAATTAAACTAGCCAGTTTTAAGAATTTTTCAATATTCTCACTACCCCATTGATTAGAAAGGGCATATAGCTCACCATTAGGGAATTTAAAAATTTCATTCTCTTCTAAAAAATGTCTATATATGCCCTGACGTTGATATGTATCTTTTGCTTTTTGAATTGGAACAAAAAGCTTATTCATAGAAAAAACCTTCTCTAATTCTTGAATACTCTGAGGTTTATTAAGCTCCACCCATTTACTTACCACAGCAAAAACCAATTTTCTTTTACTGTAACTAGCGCCCTCAAATACATATTGAGTGTAATCTTTTGAGGACTCTCTAGCCACCTTTCTCTCTTCAGATTGTTGTCTTATTTTTATCTGATATGACTCAGCCTCAGGTAGAGGAATAATCTGTTGAACATCGATAAGCGTTTGATTGCCATGCTTGTACGGCACAAGCCTTAAACATTTAATATCCATTCCATAACTGTTGTTCAACCACATCACAGATGTTGTGAATTCTTTAGAAAAATCATTTGATACCAAAACAATTTTTGTATTTATGGCAAAACTGTCTTCTTGTGGCTCATCCCAACTTAAGAACTCTAGAATTTTTTGTTCCGCATTTTCATCAACCAGACCTTTACGGTTTAGATAAACTTGATAAATTTCTACTGTACGCTTAAAGGTAAGTGTTGACACCATCGCCGCATAACGAATAGCTTGGAGCTCCATAAGCTCACCAGTATCCGTTCGTTTTAGCTCGATAACTACCAAGTTGGCATCTTTGTCGATTGCTAATAAATCAATCCGACGTTGACTATCTACCCATTCCGAAAATTCTTCAGAAATAATAATTACGTCGTCTAAGATAACCTCTATTTTCTTAGCTAGTGCGCTTTGTATATGTTGGCGCTCATATATTGCTTCTTTCGTGAAATTTGTCTTTTCTATCGCAGAAAAATTTATTCCATCAAATGAATAGAGTGCCATTTACAAACCTTAAAATATATTTACGCAACTGGGTTTTGTGAACGAACGCGAATATGCAACTCTCTCAATTGCTTCTCATCCACTTCATTCGGCGCATTGGTCATCAAGCACTGTGCGCGTTGCGTTTTAGGGAATGCAATGACATCACGAATAGATTCTGCGCCTGTCATCAATGTCACCAAACGGTCTAAACCAAACGCTAGGCCGCCATGAGGAGGTGCGCCGTATTGCAAGGCGTCTAACAAGAAGCCGAATTTTTCTTGAGCTTCTTCTTTACTGATTTTTAGCGCGTCGAACACTTTAGATTGCACGTCTTGCTTATGGATACGCACTGAACCGCCGCCTACTTCCCAGCCGTTTAACACCATGTCGTATGCTTTTGAAAGTGCAGCACCTGGGTTAGAAACGAGCAAGTCTTCGTGGCCATCTTTTGGTGCGGTGAACGGATGGTGCAAGGCTGCCCAACGGTCATTTTCTTCGTCATGTTCAAACATTGGGAAATCAACTACCCACAATGGCGCCCATGCGCGACCATCGACATGACCTTTATCGTGACCAACTTTAAGGCGTAATGCGCCTAGTGCTTCGTTTACCACTTTTGCCTTATCTGCGCCAAAGAACACGATGTCGCCGTTTTGTGCGCCTGTGCGGTCAATAATCGCTTGTAATGCCGTAGCGTGGATGTTTTTAACGATAGGGCTTTGTAAGCCTTCTTCGTTGAGTTTAGTTACATCGTTAATCTTGATGTACGCCAAGCCTTTAGCGCCGTAGATTTTAACGAACTCTGTGTACGCATCAATCTCACTACGAGCAATTGCCGCACCGCCTGGCACGCGCAATGCCGCTACGCGACCACCTGCCATATTAGCTGCACCTGCAAACACTTTAAAATCTACGTCTTTCATCACGTCTGAAAACTCGGTGATTTCTAGCGTCACGCGCATATCTGGTTTATCTGAGCCGTAACGGGTCATTGCCTCGTGGAATGACATACGTGGGAATGCGGCTGGCAAATCTACGTTTTGCACTTTTTTCAGCATTTGACGAATCATCTCTTCAACAATGTCCATGATTTGATTTTCAGTCATAAACGATG
>NZ_JABFRA010000003.1 GCF_013141425.1 Methylotenera sp.
ACATGGCTGGCGCGTAGCACTTCGAGCTCTAACAAACGCAGTTCACGATAGGTAATCACCAAGAAGTTGCCACAACCGCAGGCGGGGTCAAAAAAGGTTAATTCGCGCAGCTTTTGGTGGAACTCTGGCAGTCGCTTTTTATTGCTCTTAATTTTATCAAATTCCGCCCATAAGGCATCTAAAAACAGGGGCTTAATCAGCTTAAGAATATTCTCTTCACTGGTGTAATGCGCGCCCAGATTACGCCGCGCGTCAGAATCCATAATGCTTTGAAATAGGCTGCCGAATATCGCAGGCGAGATGATGCTCCAATCCAGCGCGCATAAATCCAGCAGCGCCTCGCGCATTTTGCTATCAAACGCAGCCAGCCGTAGCCGCTCGGCAAACAGTTTGCCGTTTACATAAGGAAAAGCAGCAATACTTTCGTCCTGATTTTTCAGCCGCTTGTCGTTGGGCGTATTGAGCGCGTCGAATAGGGCGTCTAAATGCAGCGCCAAATCACTGCCATCTTCATTGGTGCGGGTTTCAATGTAATCCTGAAACAGGCGTTTTTCAAAGATGGTGGTGTCTTCAGCAAACAAGCAAAACAGCAAACGCACCAAGTAGAGTTCTAGCGCATGACCATCGTAACCCACGGCCTTTAGCGCATCGTGCAGCTTGCCCATGCGCTCGGCGGCTTTGATGTTGATGGGGTCTTGCGCCTTGATGACTTGCGTTTGGTAGCCTGCTATAAAGCCGAATAGTTTGACGTTTTGATATAAGTCTTTAAGCGCAAACTCAAGCTGCTCTTGCGTTTCAAGGTTATACAAACGAAACTTAGAGAAATCAGACACCAAAATGAATTTAGGTAAGTCGCGCTCTTTTAAGCCGGGAAAATAATCCAAGGCTTGGTTGAACGCTTTATCTAAACTTTTGCCACGCGATTTATGTTCCACCAGCAACTGCCCGCGCCAAAGCAGATCAATAAAGCCGCCTTTGTCGTCTGACTTTTTAACGGGCTCTTCAAAGCTGGCAATACGCCGGCGCGTAATGCCAAATACATTAAAAAACGCATCCCAAAACGACTTAGCTTCTGCATCTTCACGCGATTCAGATTCCCATTCTTTTGAGAAAGCCATCGCGCGCGTTTTAATTTCGTTCCAGGAAAGTGCCATGTTTTAAGTTTATTGGTTATTTTATTGTTTGAAAGTATACACTGCCACCCATTCTTGCAAAGCGGGCGATTGATTTAATGTTTCACGTGGAACACGCAACACAATTTTACAAACTTAAAGTATTGACTAGCATGCAATGACACGCCTATAGTACTGATAGCGATTAATAACGCTTTCACCGAACAATATGAGGAGAACAGTATGGCAGGTAAATTTGAAGTAAAATCCGCAAAAAGTGGCCAAACACACTTTAATCTTTTAGCTGGTAACGGCCAAATTATTTTACAATCTGAAATGTATGAAACCAAAGCCAGCGCATTGAATGGTATCGAATCAATCAAAAAAAATGCGTCATTAGATGAGCGTTTTGAGCGTTTGGTTTCTAAATCTGGTAAACCATACTTTGTGATTAAAGCAGGCAACCACCAAGTGATTGGTCAAAGCCAACAGTATGAAAGCGAAGCTGGTCGTGATAACGGTATTGAATCTGTTAAGAAAAATGCACCAGAAGCAGATGTGGTTGATTTAACCGCTTAACGCAAACTACACCGTTCCCTGAGTTTGCCGAAGGGGCGGTGGTTACTGGGTTTGCTCCCTTCGACAAACTCAGGGAACAGTTCTTGGTAAGATACTTCGTAGTAGATTCGGGCTACATTTTAATTTAGGCACACCGCTTGACTTAAAATGTAGCCCGAATTTATTTGCCAATACAAAACTTGCTAAAAATCTCACCTAACAAATCATCGGGCGTAAATTCACCCGTTATTGTTGCTAACGCTTCTTGGCCAAATCGTAATTCTTCTGCCAGCAGCTCGGCTGAATTTATTTGGCTGCTGGCATTTGCCAAGTGATACTGCACATTTGTTAGGGCTTCCAAATGTCGAGCGCGTGCCATAAAAATACCTTCTGAATTATTTTCATAACCCGCCAGTTTTAACAGCTGATTTTTTAATAAATCAATTCCTTCGCCCGTTTTAGCAGAAAGGTAAATATGCGTTGCGATTGAATTCTCTTGGTAAATTTCTTTCACTTGAGCAGCTTCGCTGCCCACGTCAATTTTATTATGCACCCAAATTTTGCATATTTCTTGCGGCAAGCGCGCTAAAATCGATTTTTCTGTTTGCGTAATACCATGAGCTGCATCTACTAATAATAATGCGATATTGGCGCTTTCTGCAGCTCGCCAAGTTCGCGCAATGCCAAATTTTTCAACTTCGTCGTCCGTTTCACGCAAACCCGCGGTATCAATCACATGTAAGGGCACACCGTTTATTTGAATGGCATTTTTGATGGTGTCGCGCGTTGTTCCAGCAATTGAGGTAACAATGGCAATTTCTTCCCCTGCCAATTGATTCATCAAACTAGATTTTCCAACATTGGGCTGACCGACCAACACAACATTGATACCTTCACGTAATAAACTGCCTTGTTTGGCTTTTGCAAAAACAGAATTCAATTCGGCAATAATCGCCGCTAATTTTTCAGCCACGCGCCCTTGCGTAATAAAATCGATTTCCTCTTCAGGAAAATCCAAACAGGCTTCAACGTACATGCGCAAATCGATGAGTTTTAAAAGCAAGGCGTTGATGCGCTGTGAGAATTCACCAGAAAGCGAGCGCACCGCACTTTTGGCCGCTTCAATTGTGGCGGCGTTAATTACATCGGCTACTGCTTCGGCTTGCGCTAAATCGATTTTGTCATTCAGGTAGGCGCGACGCGTAAATTCGCCTGGTTCAGCTTGGCGTGCACCGAGCTCAATACAACGCGCCAGCAAAATCTGCATTAACGCAGTGCCTCCATGTGCTTGTAACTCAAGTACATCTTCACCCGTGTAGGAATGCGGATTGGGGTAAAAAATGGCGATGCCACGATCGATAAGATCGCCATCGGCCTGATTAAAATCTAAATAAGCCGCATGACGTGGTGCGGGGCAATGGCCTAAAACACTTGTAGCGACAGCCGCAGCTGCAGGGCCAGACACCCGCACTATGCCGATGCCGCCAGCACCACTTGCCGTGGCGATGGCGGCAATGGTGTCTAAAGGCTTATTTACCACCTGATTTTTTAGCTAAAGCTTCTGCATGGATTGATTTATTCACATACCATTGTTGCCAGATTGAGATAATATTATTCACTACCCAATACAACACCAAGCCCGCTGGAAAAAAGAAGAAGAACACGCTGAAAATGACTGGCATCCATGTCATGACCTTTGCCTGAATCGGGTCTGTTGGCTTAGGATTAAGCTTAGTTTGAATAATCATCGATGCGCCCATAATTAAAGGCAGGATGTAGTAAGGATCTACCGCAGAAAGATCTTGTATCCAACCAAAGAACGGCGCATGGCGCAACTCCACAGAGCCTAATAACATCCAATAAAGTGCAATAAAAACCGGGATTTGCAGCAAAATCGGTAAGCAACCGCTCATCGGGTTGATTTTCTCTTTTTTGTAGAGTTCCATCATAGCCATTTGCATTTTTTGGCGGTCATCGCCAAATTTTTGCTTCATAGATTCCAAGCGTGGAGCTAGTTCGCGCATTTGTGCCATCGAACGGTAACTCTTGGCAGAAAGTGGATAAAAAGCCGCTTTAATCAATAAAGTTAGCAGTATAATCGCCACACCCCAGTTTTGAACCAAACTGTGTATCAGTGATAACACCCAAAATAGTGGCGATGCTACAATTTTTAACCACCCGTAATCAACAGTTAACTCTAGGCCTGGTGCGGTTTCTGTAAGATCTTTTTTAGTTTGTGGACCGGAGTACAAGCGGGCTGGAACCGTTAAACTGGCACCTGCGGCGATGGTACTTAAGGTACTTTTCGAACCGATTCTATAAATGTTATCACTGAGCTTTTCAGTATAAAACTCACGTGCTAAACCGTCTTTCGGAATCCACGCGCTGACGAAGTAATGCTGCAACAAACCAACCCAGCCATCGCTAGCAGTGACTTTCAAAGGCTCTTCTGCCATGTCTTTAAAAGCCAGTTTTTTAAATTTTGTGTTATCTGTATAGTAAGACCCACCCGTGAATGTTGGCATTAACGCAGAGCCCTGATTTGATTCATTATCATGCACTATTTGGTAATAAACCACAGGGGTTATAGCGGCTTCTGAACCATTTTTAATTTCGTAATTCACATCTATAGCGTATTTATTTCGATGAAAGGTGTATACCTTATCTACAGTAACGCCATTGCCTGTCCAACTTAAGCGAACTTCAAGCGCATCTTTACCTTCTTGTAATTGATAAGTAGTTGCGGCAGTCGTAAATACGGCTTTATGTGAAGGTAAATCTGCACCAACCAAACCCGTTTGTGCCACATAGGTCATTGGCTTTGCTGCATCGTCGAGCAAAATGTAGTTGGTTTTATCATTATCAGAAGCCCGATGTTTGAGTAATTCTAAACGACGCAGATCACCACCAATTGTCTCAATATCGGCTTTATACAAATCCGTTGTCACGTGAATTCGTTGACCTGTAAGTAATTTATAATCGTTATCCACCGCGGTATTTGCGCCTGCTGCAACTGAATTTGCAGCAGGCGTTGAGGTATTAGCCGCCGTTGTCTGGCTTGCTTGCTGTGCAACTTCAACGGGCGCATGCTGGCGTTGCCAAGCGTCCCACAACATCAAAATTGACATTGAAAAGATAACGAACAAAATTAAACGTCTTGTATCCATGATTTTTTGGGCAATCTATTTTGATTAAAACAACTATAACTAAGAATAAAATAACTTTGAGTAAAAAATATAAAACTTAAATTTCTAAAACCTTACGGAATCGGATCATGACCACCAGCATGCCATGGATGGCAGCGCAATAGGCGGCGAATCGTATAATAACTGCCAACAATAGCACCATGCTTATGAATGGCTTCTAAACCATATTGCGAGCAGGTAGGGTAAAAACGACATTGCTGCCCCAAAAATGGGCTGAGTAAAACTTGGTATGCTTTTAGTAAAAAAATGAGTATACGCGCCATTATATTCATCACGTTTTATATGCCACTATCAATATTTTGTATATTGTTAGGTAGTCTTTCGCTAACACGTTGATTTAATTTAATAATCAAAGAATTAAACTCCTGTTTAATTTGACTAAACTCTACTTTACCAAATTTCTTTTGTACGCGAATAACTAAATCTACAGGGGCGATTTCATGTTGATTTAATCTGAACAGTTCACGCAATACGCGTCGCATATAATTTCTACTCACAGCTAGCTTTGATGTCTTTTTTCCTATTACCAAGCCAATTCGAGCGCGTAGATATATATTCGGCTGATAGTGCATGGCTAAATGCAGTGATGAAATACGTTTCCGAAAATTAAAAACGGATGAAAAATCATCCGTTTTAATCATCTTGGCCTGTTTAACAAGCCTATATGTATGCGCCATTATCTTTGTACTAACGTCTTTTAAACTTAAGACTGATAATGTCGCGCTGCAATCCATAAAGTCCAAATGGACTCTAAAATTACAGACCTAGACGTTTACGACCTTTAGCGCGACGAGCAGCAATCACTGCGCGGCCACCTTTAGTTGCCATACGAACTAAGAAGCCGTGAGTACGTGCGCGACGTGTTTTAGATGGTTGATATGTACGTTTCATGTAAATCTCCAACGAGCAAAGTGCTATAAAGGGCGCTATTAGACACGATAACTGCCTATTTTGTCAACGTTTATTCGATGTTTATTTAGTTTTATAAACTTTGCAAAAGCCTGTGGATAAGTTTGCATAAACAAGCTAAAATGAAACGAATTTCAAGCGCGTAATTATACTCGTTTTTTGATCTAAAAATATAATTAAAACAGTTAGTTAGATTCTTTTTTTGCGTAAACGTTACAAATTAAGGTAAATCAATATAGATGGAAAATTTCTGGCCCACTTGCCTCAGTCGTCTTGAGCAAGAGCTATCATCACAACAATTTAATACCTGGATTAAGCCTTTATATGCAGAAATAGAGGGCAATACAGTGCGTTTAGTCGCGCCTAATCGTTTTGTAATGCAATGGGTAAAAGAACGTTTTCTAAAAAAGATTGAGCAATTTGCTCGTGAATTAAAACTAACAAACATTAAAATAGATTTCACTATCACCAATAGTGATTCCGATTCAGATGCTAAAAATGCATCTCAAAATATTAGCTCAAAAAATTCAAGCAAAAATGTTGTGGCCAATAATAAAAATGAAATACTGGCATCCCAAGTTTCATCTGTACTATCAAAATCAAATACACTTGCACAAACAAATGTACATTCACAATCAAAAACTACCCCCAAGAAAATTAATGGTAGCGCAAAAAATAATTCTGGTTTAAATGGTGACTTTAATTTCAGCAATTATGTTACAGGGCGTGCTAACCAATTAGCCCGTGCTGCTGCGATACAAGTTGCAGAAAACCCAGGAAATGCCTACAACCCTTTATTTATCTATGGTGGGGTGGGATTGGGTAAGACGCATTTATTACAAGCGATAGGAAATGAATTAAAACTACATAATCCTGATGCTAAAATTCGCTATTTGCACGCTGAACGCTATGTTTCTGACGTCGTGAAAGCTTATGAACACAAGGCTTTTGATGAATTTAAACGTCAATATCACTCGCTTGATTTATTATTAATTGATGATATTCAGTTTTTTGCTAAAAAAACACGTACCCAGGAAGAGTTTTTTTATGCCTTTAATTCTTTGATAGAAGAGAAAAAACAGATAGTTATTACCTGTGATACCTACCCAAAGGAAATTATTGATGTAGATGAGCGTTTGCGTACGCGTTTTAGCTGGGGTTTAACGGTTGCTGTTGAGCCGCCAGAGCTGGAAATGCGTGTTGCAATCTTATTAAAGAAGGCGGAAGCGGTTAATTTAAAATTACCGGAAGATGTAGCCTTTTTTATTGCAAAACAAATTCGCTCTAGTGTGCGTGAGCTTGAAGGAGCATTAAACCGCATTATCGCCATGGCTAAATTCACGGGTCACGCAATTGATGTACATTTAGCCAAGGATGCACTTCGTGATTTAATTGCGGTGCGTGGCAGACAAGTCACAATGGAAAATATCCAGAAGACTGTCGCTGATTATTACAAAATTAAAGTTGCAGAAATGTACAGTAAAAAAAGAACGCGTAATTTTGCCCGGCCTAGACAGATTGCCATGGCCTTATCTCGCGAACTAACCAATCATAGCTTTCCTGAAATAGGTGAAGCTTTTGGTGGTAGGCATCACACCACAGTAATGCATGCTTGCGATGAGGTTGATTTACTTAAGCAAAATGATCCTACATTTACACGTGATATTAGTTTTTTAGTGCAGGTAATTCGTGATTGATGTTTTATAAGCCAATTTTATTTAAAATTAAAAGAAAACTTTGATAAGTTAAAGTATGAATTAACTGTGGATAAATAAAGCATAAGGTTGCAAATTGTTAATATGAGAAATTTCCTCAACAATTTATCCACAGTAGAATAAGCTTTTACCAAGATAAGAAAAGTAAGATTAACTCACTGATTTAATTTAAAAATAATCAGTTAAACACAGATATATGCAACATTATTATTGTTATTATTTATATATATATTATTTAGGTTATAAAGATGAATATACAAATCAACCGTGAAACTTTGTTAAAACCATTAACATCAGTGACTAGCATTGTAGAAAAAAGACATACCTTACCCATACTTTCTAATTTATTGCTAGAAGCCAAACAAAATAGAATTCATCTAACAGCAACCGATTTAGAAATGCAAATTTCACTTGCAGTTGAAAGTGCAACTACCGCTGATTTTTCTACAACTATTTCAGCAAAAAAATTATTGGATATTTGTAGATCATTACCTGATAGTTCTGAAATTAGCATGACTACAAATGAAAGTAGAATTACTTTAAAAGCAGGAAAAAGTCGCTTTAATTTACAAACATTACCTGCAGCGGATTATCCAGTAATGACTAAAACACAAGGTGAAAGCACCTTAGTTACTATTGGGCAACGTCAATTAAAAGATCTATTGAAGCAAGTTGAATTTGCGATGGCGCAACAAGATATTCGTTATTATTTAAACGGCTTATTATTTGAGGTAATTGCTAATCGTTTAAATATTGTCGGTACTGATGGTCACCGTTTAAGTTTCACATCAACAGAGTTAAAACAAAATTATGAAAAACAAGATGTGATTTTGCCTCGCAAAACAGTCATTGAATTAATTAAATTACTCGATGATAGTGAAGAAGATGTACAAATAGAGTTGGCTAGCAATCAAGTTAACTTTAGTTTCAGTAATTACAAATTAATCTCTAAAGTAATTGATGGGAAATTTCCAGATTATAACCGCGTGATCCCTACAGGCCATCAGAACTCGTTTATTACAGACAGAGTAGGAGTCTTGCTAGCCATGCAACGTGCTTCAATTTTATCAAATGAAAAATATCGTGGTATTCGTATGGTGTTAAGTAATAATAATTTAAAATTAATAAGCACAAATAGTGACCAAGAAGAAGCAGAAGAAGAACTAGAAATCGATTATGCCGGTGATACACTGGACATTGGTTTTAATGTTACCTATTTAATCGATGTGTTAAACAATACAAGTAGTGAACAAGCTACTTTTTCATTTGCAGATGCAAACAGCAGTTGTTTAATCACAGTACCCAATAATGCAAATTATAAATACGTTGTAATGCCAATGCGTATATAACTTAATATAACGTTTCACGTGAAACAATGTAATTAAACCCCAATATTTACTTTTACAAAGATCAAAAGCATGGCTGAAAATAAAGCAATTTCACAAGAATACGATTCATCAAGCATTAAGATTCTAGAAGGATTAGACGCGGTACGTAAGCGCCCAGGTATGTATATTGGTGATACCTCAGACGGCTCAGGTTTACATCACATGGTATTTGAAGTGCTAGATAACGCAATTGATGAAGCCTTAGCTGGGCATTGTAACGATATTAAAGTGATTATTCATCCAGATAACTCCATTAGTGTTTCAGATAATGGCCGTGGTATTCCGACCGACGTAAAAGATGATGATAAGCACGATCCTAAGCGATCGGCTGCTGAAATTGTGATGACTGAACTACATGCAGGCGGTAAATTTGACCAAAACTCTTATAAAGTATCAGGTGGTTTACACGGTGTCGGTGTCTCGGTGGTGAATGCTTTATCAGATTGGTTACGTTTAAAGATTTACCGCAATGGTCAAGTGCATCAAATGGAATTCCACCGTGGTGTACCGGTAGCGCCTTTAATTCAAACGGGTACAACAGAGAAAAAAGGGACAGAAGTTCACTTTTTAGCTTCAGTAGAAACATTCGTGTTGGTTGAATACCATTTTGAAATATTAGCGAAACGAATTCGTGAATTATCGTTTCTGAACAATGGTGTGAAAATCGAATTAATCGATCAACGTACCGGAAAAAGTGAAAACTTTGCTTATTCAGGCGGAATTAAAGGTTTTGTAGAGTACATGAATCGTACGAAGTCTGTTTTACACCCAAAAACGTTTTACGCGATGGGTGAAAAGGACGGTATGACAATCGAAGTAGCGATGCAATGGAATGACTCTTATACAGAAACAGTGCAATGTTTTACCAATAATATTCCACAGCGCGATGGTGGAACACATTTAACAGGCTTACGCACTGCTATGACGCGAACCTTGAATCAATACATCGAGCAAAGTGATATTGCTAAAAAAGCAAAAGTTGAAACAACCGGTGATGACATGCGTGAAGGCATTTGTTGTGTGTTATCCGTTAAAGTGCCAGATCCAAAATTTTCATCACAAACAAAAGATAAGTTAGTTTCAAGTGAAGTACAGCCAGTGGTATCTGAAGTGGTTTCTGCTAAATTAGCAGAATTTTTACAAGAAAATCCAGCAGATGCAAAAATTATTGTAGGAAAAATTGTAGATGCGGCGCGTGCACGTGAAGCTGCTCGTAAAGCCCGCGAAATCACTCGACGAAAAGGTGTGATGGATACCATGGGCTTACCTGGTAAATTGGCAGATTGCCAAGAACGTGACCCAGCGAAATGTGAAATTTACCTAGTTGAGGGTGATTCCGCTGGAGGTTCAGCTAAACAAGGTCGTGATCGTAAATTCCAAGCAATATTACCGCTTAAAGGTAAGATTCTAAACGTGGAAAAAGCCCGTTTCGATAAATTATTGGGTTCGCAAGAAATTGCCACACTTATTACCGCGCTTGGAACCAGCATTGGTAAAGCTGACTTTAACGCAGAAAAATTACGTTACCATCGTATTATTATCATGACAGATGCGGACGTCGATGGTGCTCATATTCGTACGCTATTACTGACATTCTTCTACCGTCAAATGACAGAACTTGTAGAGCGCGGCCATATTTACATTGCGCAGCCACCTCTTTATAAAGTGAAGCAAGGTAAAGACGAGCGTTATTTAAAAGATCAACAAGAACTTGATCAATATTTGCTGCAATCTGCACTTAAAGGCGCAGAGCTCATCACCAAGACGGGTGCAGAAGCGATTGCTGGCGCGCCATTAGCCGAAATCGCAAAACAAATGGTATTAACCGAAGCCGTAATACGTAGAATTTCAGCGCTTTATGACGAAAGCGTCTTGCGCGCAATGCAAGATTTGGGTGAGTTAAGTTTAAGTACTAAAGAAACCACAGAAACAGCAGCCGAAAAATTACGCCCAATATTAGGTGCTATAGGCAGTGAAGTTATTGTGAGTTTTGACCAAGAAGCAGGAGCACACCGTTTAGAAATTAATAAATATGTACATGGTAATTTACAATGTTGCGTGATTGACGCGGAGTTCTTAGGTTCAGGCGATTACCGTCAAATTAGTAAAATGTCAGTAATGTTACAAGGTTTATTAGGCGAAGGTGCTTTAATTAAGCGTGGCGAAAAAGAACAAGCCATCACTACATTTAAGCAAGCACTAGACTGGTTGTTAGAAGAAGCCAAGCATAATCTGAATGTACAGCGTTATAAAGGTTTAGGTGAAATGAACCCATCACAACTATGGGAAACCACGATGGATCCAACTGTGCGTCGCTTACTGAAGGTGCAAATCGACGATGCGATTGCGGCCGATGAAATATTTACCACATTAATGGGTGATCAAGTAGAACCTCGCAGAGCTTTCATAGAAAGCAATGCTTTAGGCGCAGGTAATTTAGATATTTAGCTGTTTTATGTTCTCATTAGCTTTTAGATATATCTCATAAAATTAGATTTGATATTAAAAGGGTTACTAGATTAGTAACCCTTTTTCACATGCATCAAGAAAAGCATATTTCAAAAAGTTACTTACAACAAAAGGATATTTTTCTGATTGCATACGAGCTTTTGCAAGTAATTTTTTAGGTGTTTGATTATCATTTTGGCACACGTTTAACTTTTTAACCTTTCTTGAATACCATATACATCTAACCATGGAGCAATTTGATCTTTAAGTTAAGTTGGACCTGCATCAAGCTCTAGTTAAGTATGGATGATTTTTAAAAGTTGGGTCTTTTAAGTACTGATGACAAGCAGAGCTTGTTTTCAGTAAAGGTTTTCTTAGAAGACGGTTATCAGCACCCCTTAAGATTTTCTGGCAATTTATTCTTTGCATTTGCATTTGTGGAAAGCGTCGATGTATTACACGGCATCGGCGTTGTGGGGGATAATAGCGCCCACATCATTTTTTGCAACACTTTGGAATTGTCCCCATGGAAATTAAGGTCAACTTTCTCGATAAGCTACGACTTGAAGCTAAGTTCGATGACTTCACGGTGATAACTGATCAGCCTATCCGCTATAAAGGCGATGGCTCAGCTCCCGGCCCCTTCGATTACTTTTTGGCTTCATCAGCCTTGTGTGCGGCTTATTTTGTGAAGCTGTACTGCAACACGCGTAATATTCCTACTGAAAATATCCGCC
Organism: Methylotenera sp.; assembly: GCF_013141425.1. Classification (GTDB taxonomy): domain Bacteria; phylum Pseudomonadota; class Gammaproteobacteria; order Burkholderiales; family Methylophilaceae; genus Methylotenera. Next base: position 12,074 of record NZ_JABFRA010000003.1, read on the forward strand.
TTTCGCACAATAATATTGTTGATCCTGAAAACCGTTACCAACAGATTTTTAAGATTCAGGTTGAGTTGCCAGAAGATCTCTCCGATAAAGACCGTCAAGGCATTTTGCGCTCCATCGACCGTTGTACGGTTAAAAAAGTGGTGCAAGCAGGGCCAGAGTTCATCATTGAAGAAGTCTCCAATCTGGATGCCGATGCACAGGCCTTGCTGATAGTAAATCCGGCTGTTGATGCGTTCACTTATATTACTGGCAAAGACTTAGCTTTAGAACAAACCATCGCCAATATGTCGGCGTTACTGGCGAGCTTGGGCATCAAGATTGAAATTGCATCGTGGCGCAATATCATTCCCAATGTGTGGTCGCTGCATATCCGTGATGCCCACTCGCCGATGTGTTTCACTAACGGAAAAGGTTCAACCAAGGAAAGCGCGTTGGCGTCAGCCTTGGGCGAGTACATCGAGCGACTGAGTAACAACCATTTCTATGCCGGGTCGTTCTGGGGCGAAGACATCGCCAACGCCGCGTTTGTGCATTACCCGAACGAGCTCTGGTTCAAGCCAGGCCATAAAGATACGCTGCCGAATGAAATTCTGGATGAGTACTGTCTGCAAATTTACAATCCCGATGGCGAGTTACGTGGCTCGCATCTGATTGACACCAATTCAGGCAATGTCCAGCGCGGTATCTGTTCGTTGCCCTATGTGCGCCAGTCGGACGGCAAGGTTGTTTATTTCCCGTCCAACCTGGTTGAAAACCTTTACGCCAGCAATGGCATGAGTGCGGGTAATACGCTGGCCGAAGCGCAGGTGCAATGCCTGTCAGAGATTTTCGAGCGAGCAGTCAAACGCGAAATTCTCGAAGGTGAAATCGCCTTGCCCGATGTACCACAGGAAGTGCTGGCGAAATACACTGGCGTTCTGGCCGGCATTCAGGGCTTGGAAGAGCAAGGGTTTCCGGTGCTGGTAAAGGATGCGTCGCTAGGTGGGAACTATCCGGTGATGTGCGTCACCTTGATGAATCCGCGGACAGGCGGCGTGTTTGCCTCATTTGGCGCGCACCCAAACTTAGAAGTGGCGCTGGAACGAAGTCTGACAGAATTACTGCAAGGGCGTAGTTTTGAAGGCCTGAACGATTTGCCTCAACCCACTTTTGCGAGTGAAGCCGTGACTGAGCCCAATAACTTTGTTGAACATTTTATTGATTCCAGCGGTATTGTGTCGTGGCGCTTTTTCAGCACCAAATCGGATTACGATTTTGTTGAGTGGGATTTTTCAGGTAAAGGCCAAGAAGGCAAATCTGGAGACTCCAATGCCGAGGAAGCAGCGACCTTGTTTGGCATTCTCGAAGCTATGGGCAAAGAAGCTTACGTGGCAGTATATGACCAGTTAGGCGCAATTGCTTGCAGGATATTGGTGCCGGGCTATTCGGAAATTTATCCAGTAGAAGATTTAATTTGGGATAACACCAACAAGGCGCTATTGTTCCGTGCTGATATTTTGAATCTGCATCGCCTGGACGATGCCAGTCTGGAAGCATTGCTGGAGCGTTTAGAAAATAACGAGCTGGATGATTATGGCGACATTGCCACATTGATTGGCATCGAATTTGACGATAATACGGACTGGGGTCAGCTTACAGTTCTGGAGTTGAAACTGCTGATTCATATCGCCTTGCAGCAATTCGAGGAGGCACATGAGCTGGTGGGTGCCTTCCTGCAGTACAACGACAACACGGCTGAGCGCGGATTGTTTTACCAGGCCTTGAATGTGGTGCTGGAGGTTTTGCTAAATGACGACCTTGAGCTCGAAGACTACGCGTTCAACTTCCGTCGGATGTTTGGCAATGCCAGAATGGACGCCGCAATCGGCTCAGTGGACGGTAGCGTGCGTTTTTTTGGCTTGACGCCAATCAGTATAAAACTAGAGGGGCTCGACAGGCACCACCGCCTGATCGACAGCTACAGAAAACTGCATACAGCTCGTGCCAATATGGCAGCTAAGACCAGTTAAGATTACGAAACATGGTGTTTGTGCTAAGGCATTTGTTGCACCAAGCATCAATGTAGACTGCATTTAATAGTAACAAGGTCAACATTTAAGATACTAAGTCACTGTTTATACTTAATAATTTTGTATAACTCAAACCATAAAACGCTGATAACGCCGATAAGTACACAGCTAGCAAATTGTTGCAAAGTAATGGGTGAGAAGTGGAATATCTTGCTTAGCATGACCACTGTTAGTATCAGCAAAAGAAAACTAAATGCACCTAAAATGACCCACCAGAGTGCAGGGTTATAGATACTAAAGCAGCGGAAAACAGAATGTCGCCAAGAGCGATTTACCAGAATCAACCCCAAATTACCGGTTACTAAAGTTGTGAATGTCATTGCACGCGCAGGACCTTCAGCAATGCTATGATTCAATGCATAGCCCATCACAGAAAGCGTTGCCACTAACAGGATTGCCCCTTGTAACAAGCTAATCAAGAGAACGTGTCGACCAAACAAGGGTTCTTTAGGTGGACGAGGCGGTCTATGCATGACATTCGATTCAGCGGGCTCAGCTTCAAAAGCTATTGAGCAGGCAGGGTTAATGATCATTTCTAAAAATACGATGTGTACAGGAGAAAACATAGCTGGCCAGCCGAGTAATAAAGGCACAAGGGATAGTCCGATAATTGGGAAATGTACGGCAAAGATATAGGCCATGCCTTTGCGTAGGTTATCGAAAATACCACGCCCCAATCGCACAGCATGCACGATGGAAGCAAAATCATCATCAAGCAATACCAAGGCGGAAGCTTCACGCGCCACATCGGTGCCACGTCCGCCCATGGCTATCCCGATATGAGCGGCTTTCAAGGCGGGGGCATCATTTACGCCATCTCCAGTCATTGCCACAATTTCACCATTGGCTTTAAGTGCATTTACTAGGCGTAATTTTTGTTCAGGTACCATGCGTGCAAAAATATTACTTTGGCTGATGCGCTTACACAACGTGGCTTCATCCATTAAATTCAAATCAGCACCAGTGATAATGCCACCTGCGCCGACGCTAAGCCCTATCTGTGAAGCAATCGCAGCGGCGGTGGCGGGATAGTCGCCAGTAATCATGACCACGCGAATTCCAGCTGCCTTACATTCTTTAAGCGCTGGTGCGACGTTGGGGCGCACCGGGTCAGCCAAACCAATCAGGCCTAAAAATTCGAAATCGAAATCATGTTGAATATCGGGCCAACTACTACCCGAATAGCTCGCCTTAGCAACGCCAAGTACACGCATGCCTTGACTAGCAAGGTGATTAATCTGCTGAGACAATGTGTTTAGTTGTAATGTATCCAGATGACAAAGATCAGCAATGGCCTCAGGGGCCCCCTTTGCCGCCACTATGTAGTCATGCCGATCCACTGCTTTCCAGACATGTGATAATGCGAGTAATTCTGGCGATAAAGAATATTCATGCGCTAATTGCCAATCGCCGTGTAAATGTTCGGTGTTGATTAGATAGCGTTTACCAAGTTCGTGAATTGCTTTTTCCATAGGGTCAAAAGGCTCAAGCTCACTGGCAAGAATGGCGAATTCAAGAACTTCGTGGAAATTTTCAGGTAGAGCGTTTTGGGATTCTTCGATAAGGAATGTTTGATTATTAGCCTCTAATTGCTGAACCGCCATGCGGTTGAAAGTCAGGGTGCCGGTTTTATCAACACACATCACCGTGGCCGAGCCAAGCGTTTCAACCGTATGGATGTGCCTAGTCAGTACGCGATGTTTGGAAATTCGCCAGGCGCCCATTGCCATGAACACAGTTAAAACCACGGGGTATTCTTCGGGCAAAATCGACATTGCAAGCGTAATCCCAGAGAGTAAACCATGCATCCAATCACCACGCGTCAAGCCGTAAATGATAAAAAGCAATAAGCTAAGGAATGTGCCCAAAATGGCAAGGTTACGCACCAGTTTACGAATCTCTTGTTGTAATGAGGTCGTTTCGGTGGTTAAACTTTGCAAAGCATTGCCAATTTTTCCAATTTCACTACGCGCACCTGTTGCCAGAACAAGCGCCGTGCCACGGCCTTGCACCACCATTGAGCCAGAATAGACGAACGGCAGCCCATCACCACCCGGAGCTGGAATTTGATGGTTGATGGTCATTTCAGGTGAGACCTGTGTAATTTTGAAAACCGCAACTGATTCGCCAGTCAGTAATGATTCATCGACTGCAAAATGGCTACAAGAGATTAGTACAGCATCGGCGGGGACACGATCACCTTCTGAAAGCATTAGTAGGTCGCCACGTACAACTTCGCGTCCAGCGATACGTTGTTCAAGGCCGTCACGCATAACCAAGGCACGTGGGCTGGTTAAGTCACGTAATGTCTCTAATACCCGTTCAGTTTTATTTTCCTGATAAATGGTGATCGCCATCACTACGCAGACAAAGCCTAACAACATGAGCGCGTCAGTTACATCGCCCAATAGCAAATAAATCGCACCAGCGGTCACTAAAAGCAGAAACATTGGCTCACGTAAGACTTCCAGTGCAATACGGATTAAGTCGCGTTTATCCGATGATGGGAGCTCATTCATGCCATCCAACTTAAGCCTAGTTGCAGCTTCGGTATGTGATAATCCAAGTTGATTTATTTCTGTTGCTGGGGAGGGTTTCACGTGGATAATCTTTCAAAACCCAAAAGGGCTGAATGCATTAGAAAATAATTTTATAGTTTAGCGCCTATCGTCATGCTAGGCTTAATCAGCCTTTTTTGCTAGGCCAAATCACTTTAGCCACCAATCCATGCCCTGACTCATTGTCTTCGAGTATCAACTTTGCACCATGTAGTTCCGCAATGCGATTCACGATTGATAATCCCAATCCGCTACCTTCTTCACCACTCCCTGTGATTCGATAAAAACGCAGTAAAACATGTTCGCGCTCCTGTTTGGGTATACCAGGCCCAGTGTCACGTACTTGTAAAATAGTGCCATCGGTATTTTGCACCGTGACTGAAACTTGGCCACCTTTTGGTGTATAGCGGATTGCATTGTCTAATAAATTGCGTAATAACAAGCCTAATTGCGCACTATCGCCAAGTACATGGCAGGCACCACCTTCTTCGAGCAACATTTCAATTTGTTTAGCATGGGCCAATGGCTCAACGTCGGCCATCACCGAGGCCGCTAAACCATGTAAATCGACCTGTTTATAACCGGCAATAGTGGTTTCAGGGTCAACTCTTGCCAAAGTCAGTAACTGTTCTACTAATCTTGTAGCACGATCCACCCCATGTAGAAGATTTTCCAGCGCTGCATTTTGTTCCGTTTTATCATTAGAGCGTAGCGCAACCTGAGCTTGAATTTTGAGTGCGGCAAGCGGGGTGCGTAATTCATGTGCTGCATCGGCCGTAAAACGGCGTTCACTCTCAAAGGCATCATCAAGCCTTTTGAAGAGGTCATTTAAGGCTTGAATTAAAGGTGCAACTTCCTCAGGTACGTTGGCCATGGCTACGGGTTCAAGGCGATTTGCAGTACGCAGTTTTACTTCCTGTATCAGTTGCTGCAATGGTTTTAGACCCGCACCTACACCTAACCAAATTAGCAGCGCCAGCACGGGAAGGGCGATAAAAGTCGGGATAAACATTTTTAGCGTAATGTGTCTTGCTAAGGCCTCTCTGCCTGCAAGCGGCTCGGCGACTTGTATCATGAATTCATGATGCATGTCCCAACGTGTAAGTACGCGCCATGGTTGTCCATTGATAATGGATTCGCTATAACCTTCTTCATTGCTACCCAAGACTGTTGTTGGTGCCTTGCTAGAACGCATCAGCAGTGAATGCTCATCCCAAATTTGAAAAGCAAGTTTTTGCTCGTATTCATGTGTAATCGCTACCTCATCTTCGCCATGCTCAATACGTTCATGTATCTCATGGCGTGTTGTGCCTAGCAACACCTGCGCCGATTGGGCAAGCTGGGCATCAAACAGGCGGTCGATTTCTTCGCGCGATTCTAAATGTGTAAACCAAGCGGCGACGAGCCAGGCGATACCCAGTCCAACGGATAATAATAAAACGAGTCGTAACCGCAGAGAGTTCATCGGCTGGTATCCTCTTTATCAATGACATAGCCGACACCACGCAATGTACGTATCAATTCACTGCCTAATTTTTTGCGTAAATGATGGATATGAACTTCAACAGAGTTACTTTCGACTTCTTCGCCCCAGCCGTAAAGATGCTGTTCTAATTGCTCACGTGATTGCACGCGGCCAACATGCAACAATAATTCATGTAGCAAGGTAAATTCACGCGCAGATAGTTCGATGGTTTGACCGTCTTTACTGACGTGATGTGTGGATGGCGTTAATACGATGTCGCTATGCTGTATTGTCATTGTCACTAGGCCCGCACTACGGCGTAGAAGCGCATTTAGGCGCGCAATGAGTTCATCCAAATCAAAAGGCTTAATCAGGTAATCGTCTGCACCGGCATTTAATCCAGAGACACGATCAGAAACGGTATCACGCGCAGTAAGCACTAACACCGGAACTTTAAAATGACTGCTGCGTAGCCATTTTAACAGCTCAGTACCACTTAATTTCGGTAGGCCTAAATCCAGCACAATCAAGTCATAGGCTTCGGTTTCCAACGCGAGTTTTGCCGCCAGGCCATCTTGTGTCCAATCTACGGCAAACCCTGCTTGCTTCAGGCCAGCTCTAACGCCATCGCCCAGCAGTGCATCATCTTCAACTAATAAAATTCGCATTACACAATATTAACGCGGAATCTTCACTTGTGATTCGGAAAAATTACCTTTTTCTGCACCCTTATGGCACGCGGCGCAGTTTGCTGCACTGCCAATACTTTTTCGTTTAAAAGTAGTGGCTGAAACTTCATCGTGCTTGCTGACGAAGTAACGGGTTTCACTGATGCGTAAAGGTATGGCGTTAGCAGGAATCGATTGGTTAAAGCGTTTAGAACGACGATTGTCTTGTTTGTCAGCGCTGTTTAACGCGAGAAAGCGTGTGATTTCAGCCTGTGTTTCTGCATCCAGACTGGCGTTTTCACCAAAATGCTTGTCTAATCCACCCATTAATTTATTCCAGGATCTTTCTGGTAATAAGCCTGGATGATATAGCATGTGACAGCTACTACATTCTGCCTTCCACTTGGCGTTGGTGACTTCTGGCATTTGCTTACCACCGTCTTCGCCTAGCCCGCCGCTTGCGAGTAAAGCGCTGGTTGAAGTAATACTACAAATTAATATTAAAAACTGCATCCATTTTTTCATGATAGTTCTCCTATTGATTGCTCGAGTTAAATTTGGTCTACTTAACACTTAATAAATACTGGATGAAATCGCCTTTTTCCTGAGCGGTACAGGCACGTTCTAATACATCTTTGCAGTTACGGCCAAACCACTTTTCCACTTTGGCTGCATCGGTAAAACGTTCAGGATTAACGCTTGGCGCCATGGCCTGAATCACCTTATTCGCACGTGTTTTACCTTGATTGCGCGGGTCGGCGGTGTGGCAAGTCGAACAACTGACATTTTTGCCATCGCTGTGCTGACGTTCAGTTTTAAAAAAGTTAGCGCCTTTATCTGCTGAAAAACCTGTAAAAGCGGTATTTTCTTGTTTAGCCTGAACTTCGTAGTGCTTAAGTAGTTCTTGTGGTGTAGCTGCGAAGGCATGGCTGTTAAGCAGCAGTCCCAATACAATAAGTGAATGTTTAAAGTTTGATTTACGCATGATGGTCTCCCTGAATTTGAGTATTGCTAGGCTTTAGTTGGGTCGGGCTTGGTTCAATTTCATACTGATAACCGCTGACCATGGATTGTGCCAGTGGGGTTTTATCTTGATATTCATGCCAAATCAGTGCTGCAATATGAATCACAACAAAACCCATTAAAAAGTTATAGATAATTTCGTGTGGCTCTTCAAATACGTCTTTTAGCCAAGGCATATCGCCCAACCAAGCGTTGAATGGGCCCATGCTGTGTTCAACTGCGGCTAGCCCAAGCCCAGTAAGCGCCATGGTGATGAGTAAGAGGTAAACCAACAAATAAGCACAACTGGCGAGCGTATTATGGCCAAAGCGCGGTTTAGCTTTTAAATCGAAATGTCGCACAGCCTGCCACCAAGCGGCTGGATGCCACATGTCGGAAAATCTGGCATGATGTGGGCCAACAATGCCCCATACTAAGCGCGAGACAACACCCACTACCAGCGCATAACCAATATAGATATGCAGCTGCCAAAGTGTATCTTCTCCAACGCCTTTCTCAAACAATTCGGAAAGCCAGATTGTGGCCATCAGGAATAGAATGGCTAGACCATTCCAGAGGTGAATCACTCGAAGTACGGGGCCATAAACTTTTTGTCTACGGTAAGTAAACGTTTCCATAATTTGCTCCAATATTTAACTGGTGAAGCAAATGATAGATTTCAATTCTTAACGAAAACTTAAATCCCTAAAAATAAAAAGGAATCAGTATTTAATTGCTAACATTAGGCGTGGGCTTTGCGTAGTTAAAGGCATCTGAGAAAAAGGCATCATCGGCTAAACCTGCTTGTACAAAGCTAGCATGCGCAACTTCCACCATTGCTGGGGCGCCGCAGCAGTAAACTTCATAATCTGCTAGACCAGCATGATTAATACTTGCAAAGTCATCTAACACCGCTTGATGAACAAAACCTGTGCGACCTTGCCAGTGGTCTTCTGCGGAGGCATCGGATAAAACAGGAATAAATTTGATATGCTGGTGCGCTTTAGCCCAAGCTTCTGGTAGCGCTGGCATGTACAAGTCTTGCAGACTGCGGGCACCCCAATACAAGGTAAGATCACGTTGAATGTTGTGATGCAGCATGTACTCAATAATGCCTTTAATCGGCGCAAAACCTGTTCCTCCAGCCACCATAATAATTGGTTTGTTAGACTCTTCTCTTAGGAAAAAGCTGCCAAAGGGCGCTTCGATACGCAAAATTGCTTTATCGGGCATTTCATTAAACACATAGTTTGTGAACTGCCCGCCAGGAATCAGGCGCAGATGCAGTTCTAAGATATTATCAACATGGGGTGCGTTGGCGAGCGAGAAGGCACGACGTTTGCCATCTTTCAGTAAAAATTCAATGTATTGGCCCGCCATAAATTTTAAATGTTCGGCACTGGGCAATTTTAAAAATAATGCCATTACATCGTGCGAAAGTTGTTCTTTACGTTCAACGCGTGCAGGCATAATACGTGGCGGTATAACACCTGCTTTAATTTCGCGGCATTCGATGGTGAGGTCAGTCAGCGGTTTTGCACAACAGAACAAAGCCTTCCCAGCCGCCTTTTCAGCCCCGGTTAGGGCGCTGGCGACATAATCACCATAATCGACCTCGCCGTGTAAAACCGTGCCTTTACAACTACCACATGCGCCATTGCGACACCCATAAGGGATATTAAAGCCTGCATTAATAGCGGATTCCAGCACGGTTTCATAAGCTTTGGCCTGATATTGATGGCCAGTGGATTCAATGGTGATTTGATACGTCATGCCTTCAGTTTTCTTTCGTTATAGTTTGAATTGATGGGTCTAATCTTCGCGTCGAAATTCGCCTTCGATTACGTCATCATTGGCGGCTTTTCCATGCTTATTGTTAGGCGGTAATTGCCCGCCATTGCGGATTGGAATTATCAGTAAAATTGCTGCAATAACATCCGTCATTACGCCGGGAATAATGAGTAATAGGCCAGCAAAAATATTTCGAGCGCTACCAAACATGGCTTTCATGGGATTTCCTCCTTGGCTTAGGCTTTGCATCATCCGCCCCGAGAATAATAACTTTTCATCGCGGATAAGTTGTAAGCCAAGCAAACCAACGCCGACCAAGTATAATAATACCCAACTGCCATATTGTTGAAATAAATTGATTAGAATCCATATTTCAGCAACAGGAAAAGCGAGTAAAGTCAGTAAAAATATTAAGCGCATTTGTTATAGTATCCTTATGTAGAATAATTGGCAGAGTAACAATAGAAATTGAACGTATCATGCCGATTGATTATCTATAGAGATGGAGTCGCTACGAATAAAATACAAGCTATTGTAATTACAATAGTCTAAATTACTAACAAGTTATCTTAAGTAAGTAAAAAACACGGGCATTTATTTAGTAATTTTTGGTGAAAATAGTGAAACTTAATTTTTTTAAAAATCTTGCATATTGCTTTTTTGTATTGATTTCATTCGGCTTTTTAGCCAATGTACATGCAGGTGCTACTAATCAAAGCTCGATTGCAAATGCCTTATTTGATAGCAATGATGCCGAGTATTTATCACCAGACGCGGCTTTCAAGCTTGATTTAAGCGCGATTGATGCGCAAACGATTAAAGCAAGATTCACGGTCGCCCCTGGTTATTATTTGTATAAAGAGCGTATTAAATTAATTGTAAAATCTCCAGCAGCAGCTAAAGTGGCAAAGATCATATTACCCGCGGGTGAAATGAAAGAGGACCATAATTTTGGCAAACAGGAAGTCTACCATCACGATTTTAATGCCAATATTCAATTACCTGCCGCGCTTAAAAGTAAAGTCACCGTTGATGCGAGCTATCAAGGCTGTAGCGAAAAAGGCCTGTGCTATGCGCCGATTAAAAAATCATTTACCGTCGATTTTGCAGCGATTTCAAGCAGCCCAACCCCAATTGTGGCTCCTGCCACAGTGAGTGATAACGAGACGGATGCTAATACCCAAGTGCTGAAATCGGGTAATTTATGGTTAGTAATTGCAGGTTTTTTTGTTGCGGGCTTATTGTTATCGCTCACACCTTGCGTATTGCCAATGATTCCGATTCTTTCCAGTATCATCGTTGGCAGCCAAAGTCAGCAAGTCAAGCCATCTAAGTTACATGCTTTTGGCTTATCGGTAGCTTATGTGTTGGGCATGGCTCTGAGTTATACCTTGGCGGGCATCGCCGCTGGGTTGTCGGGTGATTTACTAAGTCAATCTTTGCAAAATGCGTGGGTGCTGGGTGCAACAGCCTTGATATTTGTGCTATTAGCATTATCAATGTTTGATTTCTATGAGTTAAAACTCCCACAAAGTTTTGAAGATAGAATGTTGAACACCAGCAACAAGCTAAAAGGCGGACATTTCTTTGGTGTGTTTGTCATGGGTATTTTATCTGCTTTAATTGTCAGTCCTTGTGTGGCTGCACCGTTAGCGGGTGCACTGATTTATATCGGGCAAACTCACAATGTGTTGCTGGGAGGGGTCGGCTTATTCTCACTTGCGATTGGCATGGGCGTACCTTTGCTATTGATAGGGGCTTCAGCAGGTAGCTTGCTGCCTAAAACTGGCAACTGGATGAATGCCGTGCGTAACTTCTTTGGTGTCTTGATGCTTGGCATGGCGATTTGGCTAATCTCCCCAGTCATACCTGTTGCTGCGCAATTAGTACTGTGGGCCGTACTTTTAATCGTGACGGCGGTTTACCATAATGCCCTAGATAACTTACCCGCACATGCAAGTAATTACGCCAAACTTTGGAAGGGTGTTGCGGTCATTGCTTTAATCTTTGGTGTTGCATTATTAATTGGTGCGTTGTCGGGTTCAAAATCAGCCTTACAACCCTTAAATAATTTTAAAATTGCAGGGAATTCATCAAAAAATGTACCCAATTTGGCTTTTAATCGTATTAGCAGTATTGCCGAATTGGAGCAAAAATTAGCGACTAGTAATGGTCAGCCTGTGATGTTAGATTTTTATGCAGATTGGTGCGTGGCCTGCAAAGAACTAGAAGAATTGACCTTTAGCGACCCTAAAGTGCGCCAACTATTGCAAAACACCACCTTGTTACAAGTAGACGTGACCGCAAATACTGAAGAAGATAAGGCATTGTTGAAACGCTTTGGTTTGTATGGGCCACCAGGCATTGCATTTTTTAATGGCCATGGCCAAGAAATGACTACACTAAAAACAGTAGGTTTTCAAAATGCCGAGCGCTTTAGTGCAACCTTAGCTAAACGCGATAGTTGCATTATTAGTCCCAAATCATCAGCGGATAGTACCATTCAATGCTAAAAAAAATCGTTAGTAATATCACCTATTTTGTGGTGATGCTGGGCTTAGGTTATGTTATTTATGCTTATTTTTTAATTCCAAATTTGGCTTTGAATCGCTTGAATGAAGCGAATAGTACTCGCGCTACGCAAACACTCTCGACGCAAACATTTTTTGCGGCAAAATTACCGAATGAAAATGGAGTCCTCCAAGACTTAAGCCAGTTTAAAGGTAAAGTCGTTGTGCTCAATTTTTGGGCGACTTGGTGCCCACCGTGCCGTGAAGAAATGCCAGAACTTTCTGAATTACAGGCAGAATATAAAAATAAAAACGTTGCGGTAATTGGAATTGCGATTGATGAACTCAATTTGGTTAAAGAGTTTTCAGAATCCACCCCTGTGGGTTATCCGCTACTTGCGGATGAAAACGAAGGCATGTCGCTTGCAGACCAACTAGGCAATGATAAAGGCGTTTTACCCTACACGGTCATCATCAACTCGGACGGCACTGTTGCAAAAACATATTTTGGACGCATCACAAAACCTTTATTGGTAAGCACCTTAAGTACATTATTGCCACCTTGACATGCGTTATTTTAGCGTATGTTAGAGGCTAAAATTTGTACGCCGTCAACGGATAAATATTATCTAAATTCGTTTAAATTCACTAATGTTGCTGGACAAAACCCGCTAAGTTCGGCAAACTTGCAATAATGAGTTATAACAATTTACATTATAAATCGTTCAAAAAATTGGTTGAACATGTCCGCTAAATCCATATTAGTATTGCACGGCCCGAATCTCAATTTACTGGGCTTACGTGAACCTGAGCATTATGGTCATGCAACGCTTGCTGGCATTAACCAAACCTTGCAGGAAAATGCTAAAAAGGCAGGTGTTGATTTAGAGGCTTTTCAGAGCAATGCCGAAGCGGATTTGGTGACAAAAATCCAGTCGATTGCGACTAAAAAAGTGGATTTTGTGATTATCAATCCAGCGGCGTTTACACATACATCGGTTGCCATGCGTGATGCGCTATCGGCCGTTAAAGTACCGTTTATTGAAGTGCATTTATCTAATGTTTACGCTCGCGAGGCATTTAGGCATCATTCTTATTTTACTGATATCGCTGTAGGTGTGATTAGTGGTTTGGGTGCACATGGTTATACACTGGCACTGGATTACGCAATTCAGCATATTAAACATTCTTAGTATTAAAATTGTCATTAACTAAAATTTTCCTAGATTTTTAGAGGTAATTATGGACTTACGTAAACTAAAAAAATTAATTGATCTTGTAGAAGAATCAGGTATTGCAGAGCTTGAACTCACGGAAGAAGGAGAAACGGTACGTATTAGCCGTAATTTTACTTCGAGTGCACCTGCACAACAACATTTTGCAAATTATGCACCAGCCCAATATGCGGCTGCACCACAAGCGCCACAAGCGGCGGTGGCTGCCGTAGAAGTACCAGTAGTAGAAGAAGGTCACGCCGTCAAATCACCGATGGTCGGGACATTCTACCGTTCGTCCTCACCTGATTCCAAACCGTTTGTTGAAGTAGGTGATACAGTGGCGGTAGGTGATACTTTGTGTATTATCGAAGCAATGAAATTGTTAAACGAGATTGAGTCAGATAGAGCCGGTGTTGTGAAAAAAATCTTGGTAGATAATGGCTTGGCCGTGGAATACGGCGAACACCTCTTTATTATTGCCTAATAACTTATAAAACAGGATTTACCGACATGGCTATGTTTGACAAAATCTTAATCGCCAATCGAGGCGAAATCGCTTTGCGCGTGCAGCGTGCATGTCGAGAACTCGGCATTCGAACCGTTGCAGTTCACTCTGAGGCAGATCGTGAAGCGAAATACGTAAAATTGGCAGATGAGTCCGTGTGCATTGGCCCGGCACCCTCAGGCCAGAGTTACCTCAATATACCAGCCGTGATTAGCGCTGCAGAAGTTACCGATGCGCAGGCGATTCACCCAGGCTACGGTTTCTTATCTGAAAATGCTGATTTTGCTGAGCGTGTAGAACAAAGTGGCTTTGTCTTCATTGGCCCACGTGCTGAAACGATTCGTTTAATGGGCGACAAGGTCTCCGCTAAAGACGCAATGAAAAAGGCTGGCGTACCCTGTGTTCCAGGCTCAGAAGGCGCACTGTCTGATGACCCCGCAGAAATCATTAAAGCAGCAAAACAAGTAGGTTATCCGGTCATTATCAAAGCGGCTGGTGGCGGCGGTGGGCGCGGTATGCGTGTGGTACACACTGAGGCAGCCTTAATTGCATCGGTTAATATGACCAAGGCTGAGGCACAAGCCGCATTTGGTAACCCCGTGGTTTACATGGAAAAGTACTTAGAAAAACCACGCCATATCGAAATTCAAGTATTGGCTGACCAACATGGTAATGCCGTATTTTTGGGTGAACGTGATTGTTCAATGCAACGTCGCCATCAAAAAATTATTGAAGAAGCACCTGCTCCATTATTAAATAGCAGATTACGTGACAAAATCGGTGAACGCTGTGCGGAAGCCTGTCGTAAAATTAAATACCGTGGTGCGGGTACATTCGAGTTTTTATATGAAAACGGCGAGTTTTATTTCATTGAAATGAATACGCGCTTGCAAGTTGAGCACACGGTGACGGAGATGATTACCGGCATTGATTTGGTGCAACAGCAAATATTTGTCGCTGCGGGTGAAAAACTTAAATTCCGTCAAAAAGACATTGTGCTCAGGGGTCATGCTATTGAATGTCGCCTGAATGCAGAAGATCCTTATAGTTTTGTACCCTCGCCAGGAAAAATTACGACGTTCCATATGCCTGGCGGACCAGGTGTGCGTATCGATACCCATGCTTACGCTGGCTACACGGTGCCGCCACATTATGATTCCATGATAGGTAAATTGATAACCCATGGTGATACTCGCGACCAGGCGATTGCACGTATGCGCATTGCTTTGTCTGAAATGATGGTGGGTGGAATTAGTACCAACATCGCACTTCATTCCGACTTAATGGCGGATGCAGCTTTTCATTTAGGCGGTACAAGCATTCATTACCTTGAGCAAAAGCTAGGAATTTATAATAAATAAGTGATTCATGCTCAATTTAAACAAAAAAACAAGGTTCAAACGACGGCAGTTCCATTCAAACTGTTTACCAGTCTGTGCCTTGCCTGCGTTCAATTTTAGCCTAATCTAGGTTTAGCATGGCTTGGCTATCGTTAAAAATTGAAGCGCAGGATAATACGGCTGATTTAATTAGTGATACGTTAATGGCGCAAGGCGCGCTTTCTGCCATTATTGAAGATGCCAATGCAGACACGCTTGATGAACAGCCTATATTTGGCGAACCTGGTGATCCACCTCCAGGTATATGGCAGCAAAACCTAGTTAGTGCTTTGTTTGATGAGGGGGTCGATGTCGCAAAAGTGATGTCGGATTTGCAACGACAAACTAAATTATCGCATCTACAATACACCACTGAAATTATTCAAGAGCAAGACTGGGTGCGCGCAACGCAGTCGCAATTTGATCCGATTAAGATTACCGATCTATTATGGATTGTGCCTACCTGGCATAGTGCACCAAATGCAGATGCGATTAACATCGTATTGGATCCTGGCTTAGCCTTTGGCACGGGTAGCCACCCAACAACGCATCTATGTTTGGCGTGGTTGGCACAAACAGTTTCGCCCGAACAAACTGTTTTAGACTATGGCTGTGGTTCTGGCATTTTAGCTATTGCTGCAAAAAAATTAGGTGCTTCAACCGTAGTCGGTACTGACATAGATGCGCAAGCAATTCAATCCAGCTTGTATAATGCGGCCCAGAATACCGTAGATGCCGAGTTTTATCATGCCAGTAAATATCAATCAAAAGAATTTGATATTGTCGTAGCTAATATTTTATCCAGCGCACTTAGTGTATTAGCGCCCGCGTTGGCAAAATCGTGCAAGTCTGGGGGAAAAATCGCACTTTCTGGGATATTAAAAGAACAAGCGGCTGACGTTTCTGCAATTTATGCTGAGTGGTTTAATATGCAAGCACCGCAAGCTATGGAATCCTGGGTGCTGCTGACGGGCACCAAAAAATGACGCATATTACCAATTGCCCCAATTGCCAAACGCAATTTATTGTTACGGATGAACAACTCAGCCAATACAATGGCAAAGTCCGCTGCGGTCAATGCCTAAATGTGTTTGACGCAACAAAAGAGCTGGTTAATTTAGAAACAGCAAATGGCGATGAAAATATTGAATTTTATTCGGCTGCAACAGAAGGCTCAGAGGTGCAGGAATACAAGTCAATCACGAATGAAATTCAAGCAAATGAAGCTCAGGAGATTGTAAATCGAGCTTTTCTACAAGATAGCCAAGCTAGCTATTTTAATAAAAATGAGAAACCATCGGCAGTTACAAAAGCCTTGCCCGCTTGGTTGCTAGGGCTGTTTGCTTTTGTTTTAGTCATTGCGGCAATTCTACAAAGCATTTATTTCTCCCGTACGGAGATTGCACTGTATTACCCAAATATCAAACCCTATCTCGCACTGGCGTGTGAAAAAATCGCCTGCAGTGTTGATTTGCCGAAGAAAATTGAATTTATCATCATTGATGATTCTGATATGCAAGAAGATGCAGATTATGCAGGCTTGATTCATTTATCTAGCACCCTAATTAATCAAGCGGGATTCAGTCAGGCCTATCCTAATATTGAACTAACACTCACCGATATTGAAGATAAACCGAAACTAAGGCGCATTTTCAAGCCCCTAGAATATTTGCCAGAACATACGGATGTAAATGCAGGATTAGCCGCAGGCGGAGAAGTTAAAGTTAAGCTGGCCATCACGGCTACAGGTGAAGCGGTAGCAGGCTATCGCATCTCAGTCAGTTATTAGTTTTGCGCTCAACGTTTAGCAGATGCGCGTTCTAATCTAATGAAAATCATGAGCCTAGTTTAAGTGGTTTACATAGCAAGCTTTTGCAACTGCTCTGTATGATTCAAGTCATAGATTGTGTACGACTTAATTAATCAACTTACAGGAGATTCATCATGTGGACAACACCAGCAGCTACTGAAATGCGTTTTGGTTTCGAAGTTACAATGTACGTTTGCAATCGCTAAATATTTAGCAGATAGCAATAAAAAGGCGCTTTTTGCGCCTTTTTGCATTTCATATACGCCATTTTAATAAATTTCAATAGAAGAGGCATTATTCAGTTACCCATTCGTTATTGGATTAAATGCATAAAATCCGAATCAATCGCCTCTATCGCCTCAGCAATTTTCTCTACGGCTTCTAAACGTACAAAACTCTTTCGCCATGCAATTGCAATACGTCGTGTTGGTGCTGGGTGTACAAAAGGAATCACCTTAATTAGAGGGTTGTTGTAGCGTTCTGCAGTGGCTGAACAAGGCAACACGGTTATCCCCAAATTTGATGCAACCATATTGCGTATGGTTTCGAGTGAATTGCCTTGCAACACCTCACCCTTACGTGAAAGTTCCGGGCAGGCTTGCGTCACCTGGTTGCTAAAACAGTGGCCACTATTTAAAAGCAGTACTTTTTCATCAGATAGTTCTTCTGGGCGTATCGATTCACGTTCAGCCCAATGGTGTTGGCATGGCACTACCACGTCAAATTCCTCATCATACAGAGCACGGTATTGCAGGCCCGGTACTTCAAAAGGCAGGGCAATAATCGCCACATCAATTACGCCATTACGTAACTGCATTTCTAAATTAGCGGTTAAGTTTTCTTCCACCTCCAGCGGCATGTCAGGCGCGATTTTACGTAAAATCGGAATAATTTCGGGTAATAAATAGGGGCCTACAGAATGAATCATGCCAATTCTTAATGCGCCAATGAGCTGATTTTTACCAAGTTCAGCAATTTGCTTAATACGCGAAGCCTCTTCAAGTACTTTGGAGGCTTGCTCAACAATTTTTATACCAATTTCAGTCGGGCTCACATCGGTGCGGCTACGTTCAAAGAGAATGACGTTCAATTCTTCTTCAAGCTTTTTAATGGCCAGACTAAGGGCCGGCTGAGAGACAAAACATTTTTCAGAAGCGCGCCTAAAGTTACGTTCTTGCGCTACTGCAACGATAAATTTCAATTCGGTTAGGGTCATTAATACATTTTCATTAATTAAGTAATGTTTATCATACATTGATAAATTTTATTTATCAATAACATCAAAACATACAATTATACAAATGAGTTTAAGCACATTAGACTAGTTCTCACACATCTAAAGTGATGATTGAACAAGGAGTGCAACATGATGAAAGTTATGATTGAAACAGCCAAGCAAGAACTGATGGAGTTATTGGCTAACTACATTGCAAATAATTAATTTGACGCAAATATGAGGAGAACAACTATGACGAAGAAAAGATTAACCACGGCGGCTGGCGCACCCGTGCCAGATAACCAAAACACCATGACGGCTGGCCCACGCGGACCAGTACTATTACAAGATGTTTGGTTGCTAGAGAAGCTAGCGCATTTTGACCGTGAAGTGATTCCAGAACGTCGTATGCACGCTAAAGGCTCAGGTGCTTATGGTACGTTTACTGTAACCAATGACATTAGCCAATACACCCGCGCTAAAATATTTTCACATATGGGTAAAAAAACTGAACTTTTTGCACGTTTTACCACCGTGGCGGGCGAGCGTGGTGCTGCTGATGCAGAACGGGATATTCGCGGGTTTGCCGTGAAGTTTTATACCGAAGAAGGTAACTGGGATCTAGTAGGTAACAATACCCCCGTATTCTTTTTGCGCGACCCGTTAAAGTTCCCAGATTTAAACCATGCTGTTAAACGTGACCCTCGCACCAATATGCGCAGCGCGGAAAATAACTGGGATTTCTGGACGTCATTACCAGAGGCTTTACACCAAGTGACCATTGTAATGAGTGACCGCGGCTTACCTGCCACTTATCGCCACATGCACGGTTTTGGTAGCCATACTTTTAGTTTTATCAATGCAAAAAATGAACGCTATTGGGTTAAATTCCACTTCCGTTCTCAACAAGGCATTAAAAACTTAACCGATGCTGAAGCCCAAGAAATAGTAGGCAAAGATCGTGAGAGCAATCAGCGTGACCTATATGAATCGATTGAGAATCGCAATTTTCCAAAGTGGAAATTATTTGTGCAAATCATGCCAGAAAAAGAAGCGAGCACTTACTCTATCAACCCGTTCGATTTAACCAAAGTGTGGCCACATAAGGATTATCCTTTGATTGAAGTGGGCGAAATGGAGCTTAACCGCAACCCAGAAAACTTTTTTGCAGAAGTTGAGCAATCCGCGTTCAACCCAGCGGCCGTGGTGCCAGGTATTAGCTTTTCACCTGATAAAATGTTGCAAGCACGCCTGTTTTCTTACGGCGATGCACAGCGTTACAGATTAGGTGTAAATCATCATCAGATTCCAGTGAACGCGCCCAAGTGCCCGTTTCATAGCTATCATCGTGACGGCGCAATGCGCATCGATGGAAACCACAACGGTACAATAGGTTACGAGCCAAATAACAAAGGTGAATGGCAAGAGCAACCAGACTTTAGCGAACCTCCTTTAAGCATTGAAGGCATGGCTGACCATTGGAATCATCGTGTGGATGAAGATTATTATTCTCAACCAGGCAATTTATTCCGCATGATGACGCCAGCGCAGCAACAAGTGCTGTTTGAAAATACCGCTCGTTCAGTGGGAGGTGCCTCGGTAGAAATACAAAAACGCCACATTGCCAACTGCACAAAAGCAGACCAAGCATATGGCGCAGGGGTAGCAAAAGCATTAGGTTTAAGTATTTAAGTAAGTTGTGAAATAAAAGCCCGCACCAAGCAATAAATAG
>NZ_JABFRA010000064.1 GCF_013141425.1 Methylotenera sp.
TTGTATGCGGCGATTTTGACTGCGCTATTGGGAATACGCATTTATTATAAAAAGTTTCGTTAGTTTGGCGTGTGAGTTTTGTAAACTCAGCCTTTAACGTGACATAAATTGACGTTTGTGATGATAATTCGTAATACTCTTCATTGAGTTGCTGTCTTCATATTTCTTTATAGTGTCTTATTACCAACGCATTTATGCTGATAAGAATAGGTTTAACCAACTGTTTATTAAGTGTAAATTAATATTATTACCTAATATCAAGTTTACTTAAATTAAGCTATCAATAATCAACTTTTAATTTGGCATGTTAATTGCTTAACTTTACTCATCTTTGTTTTAAAGTTTTTGTTGGGTAAGATTTAAAACAAACTTAATTTACTTTTTTAAGGGATATTTACATGAACAAACTATTAGCATCTTTACTAGCTTCAGCTGCATTATTGGCAACTGCAATTCCTGCTGCGCAAGGCGCAACTACTGCGAGCAATAACTTTACAGTAACTGTTGCATTAACATCACAATGCAAAGCCAATAACGATAGTACGCAAACCGTTGATTTTGGTACTTATGAGGCATTTCAAGTAGGCGCTCAGGCTAGCCTTGCTGATGCAAATATTGAATTCAAATGTACGCGTGGCTTTACACCAGCTTCTGCAGCTTTTGATACTACTAATGGTACAGCTATTGGCGGTGGCGTATTGCTAGGTTTAAATTATGATCTATCTGTAGCTGCCTCTACTTTAACTACAGCGGGTACAGCCGCCACTTCAGCACCTGCTGGCATTGGCTCTGGCGACATTAGAACTTATGCAGTTTCTGGCTCTATGCCTGCAGATCAAGCGGGTGATTGCGCAACAGCATCATGTGCAGCACTTTCACACACACGTACTTTAATCGTTACATTTTAAGTATTACGCTTAACTTTACCCTTAAGTGATGTATAAAGTAAGTTACATAAAACCAACAACTAGCGCCTTGTTTGTAATTGCGCTAGTTGTTGGCATTGCTTGGCCTAGGCTTGGTTTGGCAGCACAAGCGGCTAATCAATTCAATGTAAAGGTTCGTTTGCAAACTAGCGCGCCAGAGTCAGCATTTTGCCGTAGTAGCAATGCGCCAGGTAGCTTTGGCGCTACTATCACAGTGGTTTGTGCGACAGGCGCAGTGGTTGATATTGCGCCTAGAAATACAGGCGGCATGCCATGGTCACCCATGCATGGTGGGGCTTACCGTTATTTATTTTCATCTAATGCCGCGGGTTATAAGTTGGACTCAATTGACGACTATGCTGGTGTCGGCAGTATCGCTTCTTGGCGTGTGATTGATTTAAGCAGTTGGAAATATCTTGAAATGCTGGTAAATTGGTAACTCAATCAGCAAACTGGTGCGTAACTCAATGAATTATATAAAAAATACTCGCAAACACATAAAGATGCTTGTTGTTTTAAGTGTTACGGGCTTGTTAATGGCAAGTTTTACTGCACCAGTTTTGGCTGGGGTGTTTTCAGTATCACCTGTACGCATTTATATGACCCCTAAAGACAGGGCGGTTGCTGTTACCATTACCAATGATGGTGATGATGAGCTGGTTATGCAGGCCGATCTTTACAGCTGGAAACAAAAAACAAACGGTGAAGATGATCTCACCTTGTCAGAAGACCTTTTTTTATCTCCACCAATTATCAAGTTAGCCGCTAATGCGCGCCAAGTGGTGCGTCTTGCCGTATTAGCACCCTCCAAATCAAACGACGAACTTTATTATCGAATGATTATTCGTGAAGTGCCAGAAGCCAAACCAATACAAGACAAAATGCAACTACAAATTGCTTTAGCTTTTTCCTTGCCTGTTTTTATTACGCCTAAATCGGCAAAGAGCCTGCTCACTTGCCATGTTGAGAAAAACGCCACAAATGCTATTAACGCAATATGCGAAAATAGCGGTAACGCTTATGCGCGTCCGCGTGAGTTTGTGCTTAAAAATGCTACAGGTGAAACACTCGCGGCTAGCGAAGCTACCGTTTATATTTTGCCTGGCATTACTCGTAGTTATGAACTAAAAAGCACCAAAAGCATTATTCCTACAGGAGCGGCTAAGCTAAGTGTCACGATGGATGATGCTACGACACGTGACTATGACGTGACCATTGGCAATTAGACCACACAAGGTTAAGCGTTTGAATCTAAAGCTAAAACTCACCTTATGCGTACTTGCACTGCTTTGCATTAACACTTCTACCGCAGCTGAATCTGAGCATTCTTCAGCATCAACAAAACCTGCTTTTACCAGTGACCGTATTTTGCCGATGGACGTAACCATCAATGGCGCCAAAAGCGGTACTTGGCTTTTTGTTGAGCGCAATGGTGTTTTATATGTGCAACGCGATGCCTTTGAAGAGTGGCGCATTACCGTTAATGCCGATACCAAAGCCATTGATTTTAAAGGTCAGCAATATTGGCCTTTATCTGCCGTACCTGGATTTAATTCCACCATTAACTTTGCAAACCAATCGGTGGAATTACTATTCTCGCCGCAATCTTTTGCCGCAACGCGTTTGCAAGGCGCGAAATCAAAGCGTCCAACGGTCAGCCCTGTGCTACCCAGCGTATTTTTTAATTACGACCTCAATTATTCCAAGTCTTATTTACGTGCCGCGCCGTCACCAGAAGATTTAAGCGTACTTACTGAAGTGGGTGTATCTACAGGTTTGGGTGTGCTCACCAGTAGCGCAAGTGGGCGCAATCTAACGCGTGACACCGCGCTAGGTAACAAAAATGAATGGTTGCGCTTAGAAACCACTTTTACCAAAGACTTACCTGAGTCTAATCGCACCTTGCGGCTGGGCGATAGCAATACACGCGCAGGCATGTTGGGGCGCAATGTTTATTTTGGTGGTGTTCAGTTCGGTACTAACTTTGCCTTAACGCCAGGTTATGTTACACAGCCATTGCCATCACTCACAGGCTTGTCAGCCGCGCCATCTACGGTAGAGTTGTATATTAACGATGTGTTGCGCCAAGTATCTAATGTGCCAACTGGACCATTTGCTATTGATAACTTTCCCATATTAACGGGCAGCGGTGATGCGCGCATTGTCGTACGTGATTTATTAGGCCGTGAAACCATCATCCAACAATCATTTTTTACTAATGGGCAATTGCTGGCAACGGGCTTAAATGATTGGAGCGTAGAGGCGGGCAGTGTGCGGCGTGATTTAGGTTCAGCTAACGCTAATTATGGTACAGCCTTCATCAACGGCCTTTGGCGACGCGGCATTCAAGATAGCTTAACCCTTGAAGGACGTGCATCAGCGACTTCTAAGCAAGGCTTAGTGGGTTTTGGTGTAGTCTCCGCCTTGCCTTTTCAATTATTAGGAAAGGCAGCCTTCACTGGGAGCTCTGCTGATAATTTAGGCAGTGGCAAGCAATGGCTAATAAGCGTAGAAAACCAAGGCTTACGTTTTAGTGCAAATATAGAAGCGCAGGGTGCTTCTAAGCATTTTCGTGAGCTAGGTCAAAACCTCGCAGTCTCACCCATCAAGTTGCAGCTGGCAGGCAATATGAGTTATTCCAGCGATAATTTAGGTACTTTGGGCTTAAGTTTTGCGAGCATTAAGCAATATGACAGCTCGACCGTCACCACTTTTTCTAGCAATTACGCAGTTCGCGTTGGCGAAAATAGCAGTTTTAATTTATATGCCAGTCAAGCTAACGCTGGCGGCACTACTAGTCGAGCAATAGGCATATCATTACTTGTACCTTTAGATAATAATCGGGTGGCAAGCTTGTATGCAAATAGTAGTAGTGGTCAAAATGACTTATATGCAACACTTGCACAAACCCCTAATCAAGATAATCATTTAGGCTGGCGCTTGTTGGCTGGCCAACAACAAAACCACAGGCGTGAAGAAGCAGGGGCTTTTTACTACGGGCGCTATGGCACATTAACAGCCGACGTCAGTAATACATCAAACCAAACAGCCTTGCGCTTAGGCGCAAATGGTGGCATTGCAATGGCAGATGGAAATGTGTTTGCCACCCAACGGTTAATGAATAGCTTTGCCTTAGTGGAAGTTAAAGATTACGGCAATGTTGGTGTTGGTATTGGTAATAATATGCAAACTAAAACCAATAAAAATGGCGTTGCTATGATACCTAATTTAGCTGCATATCAAAGTAACTCCATACGGCTAAACCCTCAAGACTTACCTGTAAGTGCCGATATAGAGTCTATTGAGCATGACGTAGTACCTGCATGGCGTAGCGCGGTAAAAGTAAATTTTCCAGTGCGTAGTGGGCGTGGTGCACTACTAAAAATCCAGCTTGACGATGGCGAGCCTGCTCCAGCAGGTGCTATTGTGAAAATTGATGGGGATAATCAAGAGTTCTATGTGGCACGTCGCGGTGAAGCATTTGTAACGGGCTTGCAATTAAGTAGCACATTAGTGTTAAGTTGGAACGCACAGCAATGTAAGGTGAGCGTGACCTTGCCACCTGAAATATTAGATGAAATAACGCGCTTAGGGCCGCTACTATGTAAAGGAATGACTCGATGAAAGCTAATTACACTACGGCACTAATTATTTTATATTTACTGTTTTTTTCAATAACCGCGCAAGCCGCTATTACCTGTACAACGCCAACATCCACTGGCTTTACAACCGCGTTTAATGCGGTCACGGGTGTTAATGCAAGCGTAGTGCCAAATGTTACACAAGGTACAATTACAACCACGTGTACGCGCACCTTAGCTACAGATGCGACCACGGTTTATATTCGCGCCAATAACGGGGCAAATGCTACAGGGGTACAAAATCGCACTCGATTAGGTGCAACAAGAATTAGTTATGAGGCTTTTAAAGATAGTGCATGTAGTGCATTATGGACTAGCACAGTGGCTGGTAACTATATGCCAATTACCTTGTTACCTATTACCACACCACAACCGATTTCTTCAAATTATTGGGGTTGCATTACCATTGCAGGACAAGTTGCCGCTGCAGGCAACTATACAGATACCGTGCAAATCAGAGTAAGGACAAATAATGGTTCAGGCGCATGGCTTTCAACTGTTGGCAACTTTCCTGTAAGCATCATAACACCTGCTACATGTACTGTAACAACACCTCCAGGCAACATTTCATTCACCTATACAGCCTTTGGGGCAGCAGTAAATGCAAATACTACATTTGGTGCTATATGTACGCTTAACTTGCCGTACACCATGAGTTTAGATACCTATAGCAGTGTGTTAAGCGGCTTAAATTACAGCCTAAATATCAACTCCAGCACCAATGCAAATAGCCGAGGCACTGGTGCAGCCCAAACGCACACAATTAACGGCAGTATGCCAGCAGGGCAGGCGGGAACTTGTGTGACAGGCACGTGCAATGCGTCACAAATACATACTCTAACCATTACTTATTAAACTAATTACTAAATAGCTCAACTTTTTAATGTGCTAATATTGCAGTAAAAAAATGTAAGTATTGTATTATCTCACCGACTAAGCATCACCAATCTAATCTATAAGGTGATCAACATGCTGAATCAGCGTTTATTTTCATGTGGTAAGAGTTTATATAACGAAATCATAAACCAGCTAAATGCTTGCTCAGACAGCATTCCACCATTATTTTTACGCTTGATTCTTGCATGGGAGTTTGGTGAATCTGGCTTTGAAAAGCTGCATGGCACGAATTGGTTTGCCGATTTAACTTTTCCATTTCCATTTAACTTGTTGCCGCCTAGCATTAGCTGGAATATCGCTACAGGCTTTGAAGTAGTGGGTGCATTTGCGTTGTTATTTGGTTTAGCTACGCGCTTTTTCACTTTTTCGCTAATGATATTGACGATAGTCGCTATCGCCTCTGTACATTGGCCTGAGCATTTTAGCTCACTTTCTGAATTGCTTAAAGGCTACCGCATTGTAGATGAAGATGGCGATGGTTTTGGTAACTATAAATTACCACTGATCTACTTAGTAATGTTTTTACCATTACTGTTTGGTGGTGCAGGTAAATGGAGTATGGACAGTTGGTTAAAGAAAGTTTTTAATTTTTAAATTGAGGCTGTCGTATAGTAGATTGGCATAAGTGTTACGCTTATTAAGCTTGAAGCAGATTAACGCAAATAGGCTTCAATTTCAGCTTGCCAATCCAACTAGACAACTTGAATTTTATTTTTCAATATTACATAATATACATTATACGAAGTAATAGATCTGCAAATAAAGCCGAGTGGGATTCTCGGCTTTATGAATTGTTGTTACATCTAACCTACTAGCTTTAAATTATCTGTTGTTGAAAAACGCAATATTCATTACCTTGTCATTTACAAAGGTAATTTCCGTTTCTTTGTATTTGTTTTTTGGATCATAATTTACTAT
>NZ_JABFRA010000135.1 GCF_013141425.1 Methylotenera sp.
ATGAAGCTGTAATGAAAATGGACGACATGACGCAGCAAAATACCGCTTTAGTTGAAGAGGCCGCGGCCGCAGCGGAATCAATGATGGAGCAAGCAGATGAGTTGATGAATGCCGTAAGTGTGTTTCAACTAGAAGGCGAAGTCACACGCAGCAATGACCGTCGTGTAACCCACAACGCCATGCGACCTATCGCCAGCAAACTCATTGCAGCAAAAGCGCCATCGTCTGCTGCATTAAAACCAGCTGCAGCAAGGCCGGCCAAAGTCTCTGTGGTGAAATCTGGCACGGATGATGGTGATTGGGAGGAGTTTTAATTTAGCAAAGTGTTCCCTGAGCTTGTCGAAGGGAGCGCATATTAAGATAGCAAGTCGAAGTGAGCATCACAAAAACGGGTTCCCTAAGCTTGCCGAAGGGAATCATGACCACCCTTCGACAGGCTCAGGGAGCATCGCTTATTTAGCGCATAAAAAAGGTCATAATCGTGACCTTTTTTATTTAATTTCTGCTCAATCTCAACGACTAAACGCTACAATCATGGCATGCCATTATTGCCTGAAGCCATCATACTTTGTCCCTCTGCCCGTTTAGCGCGAAGCATTCAGCAAGACATCGCACGTCAACATCAACAACTTGGTGAAACACAGTGGCTGAGCCCTGTTGTGCTTACGCTAACTCAGTGGTTAGACCTTGTGATTGAGACCGAATTGTTAAGCTGTGCTGACTTGCCACAACCGCCGCCGTATGCACTGAGCACAATTAACGAGCAATTGTTATGGGAAGAGGTAATTACGCAATCCCTTAGAAAAAATGCGTTTGGTGAATTGTTTGATGTGACTGGATTAGCCAGTGCGGCGATTGAGGCAAATCGCTATACGGTCGCATGGAATTTGCCTATTCCACGTGAGCTACAAGCAGAAGAATCGCGCCAGTTTACGCAGTGGCAATGGTTGTTCCGGCAGCGCTGCACGCAGTTGAATGTGCTGGAGAATGTGCGCTTTATGGGTTGGCAACTGGATTTTTTAGCACAAAGTGTAAGCCAGTTGCCAACGGAGATTGCCTTTGCAGGGTTTGACCAAACGGCACCACAAGAAAAACGTCTGCGCACAATACTGCTAGAACGCGGCGTGCAAGTAGTGGACTATCCAACCGTTAATTTAGTACCCGCGCAAACACAACATGCCTGTTTAGAAAATCAAGAAGCGGAATGCCGCGCGGCTGTGGCTTGGGCGCGGCAATGCTTAGAAAACAATCCAGACGCCAAGCTTGCGATTGTTTCGCCAAGATTAAGTGATGTTCGAAATCAGCTCGCGGATAGGCTGGATGATAACTTTTACCCCGCCAGTGTGCGTCCAAGTTTGGCTGAGATGCCGCGCCATTATAATTTCTCACTGGGGACACCTCTTGCCCAGCAACCCATTATTCAGGCCGCGTTGAATCTATTGCGTTTATTTAGCCGCCATCAATTGCAGCAAGCCGAGGTTTCGTCTGTATTGCTCTCGCCGTTTTGGTCGGCCAGTACGAAAGAGGCAGATGCCAGTGCCATGCTAGATGCCAAAATGCGCGAAAAACTGCCGATGCAATTTACCTTGCAACACTTCATTGAATTTGCCAAACAACAGCATGAAAATGGTTTAGGTATTTCTGAGTTGTTGACTCATTTGGGTGCGGCGAATGATATTCCTTCTAAAAATGCGACGCCATCACTTTGGGTGCAAACTTTATCAAATTTACTTACCGCACTTAACTGGCCTGGCGAGCGCAAGATTAGCAGTGTTGAATATCAGGCGGTGAACGCGTGGCAAAAAGCTTTGCAGCAATTATCTAAGCTCGATGTGCTTGGTAAATCGGTATCGATGGCAGAAGTGACGCCTTTAATGCAGCAGATTTGCACAGAGCAAGTCTTTCAGGCTGAAACCGAGCAAGAGTCTGCTATTCAGATTCTGGGAATTATGGAAGCGCTAAGCGCCCCAGTAGATGCTATATGGTGCATGCACATGAATGACCATATCTGGCCGCCACCGGCACGGCCTAATCCGCTATTGCCAGCTGCGATACAGCGCGCTGCCGCATTGCCAAATGCAGACAATAGCGTGCAAGCTGAATTTGCTGCAACCATACAGCGGCGTTTGTTGCATTCAGCAAAAACCATTATATTTTCGAGTAGCAAAACCGAAGGTGAAAGCCAGTTACGTGCCTCGCCGCTCATGAACGGGATTGCACCTTTTCAGGCTGACCTTGCGCTGGCAGCTACCTTGGCCGAGCAACTCAGTTTAACTGGAAATGCCGACCTTATGGCGATTGATGACCATTTTGCGCCATTGGTTCAGCCTGGAGAGCATGTTTCAGGAGGAACGGGGCTACTGAAAGCGCAAGCCATATGCCCTGCATGGGCGTTTTATCAATATCGACTCGGTGCAAAAGCGCTTAAAACGCCCACCAGCGGTTTGGATAGCATGGAGCGGGGTTCATTGGTGCATGATGTACTGGAGCGCTTTTGGCGAAAACGGCACTTTGCTGATTTGCGCGATTTGTCTGAACTTGAATTTTCAAAGGCGCTAGAGGAGGCGATTCAAGCAACCTTACAAGCATTTGCAACGCAAAGTAGCGTTGCTTCTCCTACCGTTTTATCGCTCGAGCATGAGCGTTTATCTAAGCTGATAGGTGACTGGTTGCAGTTCGAGAAAGCACGGGGTGTTGTGTTTAACATAGTAGCTTGCGAGGCTGAAAAGCAGGTGCAAATTGGCGGGATAGAAGTCACGCTCAAGATTGATCGGATTCATCAGCTTGAAAGCGGAGGGCTTGAGTTTGTGGACTATAAGACCGGACAGGTACCGAAAACCAAAAGTTGGAGTGAGGACCGCATTACCGAACCGCAACTGCCTATTTATGCAGCTTTTTATGCAGAGGATATAACGCAAGTCGCAGGCGTGTATTTTGCAATGGTGAAAATAGCCGAACATGCTTTTTTAGGTGTGGGTGAGACGAACTTTGAAGCAGAGCACGATAAACGTAAACCTTCTTTCACAAAGGAGTTTATTGATTGGCAGCACTTGTTAAAGCATTGGAAATGCAGCATAGAAACTATTGCGGCAGAGATTCGCACAGGTGAATCTGCTGTTAGATTTAACGATGAGAATGAGCTGCTGTATTGTGAAGTGCTGCCATTGCTGCGCCTACCTGAACGTAAATTACAATTTGAGCGGTTTGCTGGGGATGTGGTATGACGACACCGCAAACTTTCACACTTAACAACCTTGAGGTCGATGAAAAAAACCGTTCACGTGCGCTTGAGTTAACTTCATTTATTGTGGAAGCGCCTGCTGGCGCTGGTAAAACCGAACTGCTGACCCAGCGTTATTTAAGATTATTGCAAACCGTTAATGCGCCTGAAGAAATTATCGCCATCACTTTCACTAATAAGGCCGCCGCAGAAATGCGTTTGCGTATTCTGGATAGTTTGTTACGCGCCGCCAGTGGCAATAAGCCTGAGCAAGCACATAAGCAAATTACTTATGACTTAAGCCAGCAAGCTCTGCAGAGGTCGCATGAAAATAATTGGCAATTGATAGAAAATCCAGCGCGTTTGCGTATTTTCACTATCGATAGCCTATGTGCACATTTAGCGCGACAAATGCCATTGATGAGCCGTTTTGGGACGCAACCACGCGTCACGGAAGATGCTGCGGCTTTGTATACGCAAGCCGCTGAGCAGACGCTGGCTTTGCTGGAAGATACGCGCCATAGCCTCGTGGTGAAGGAGGCCTTGCGCTATGTGGATAATGACGCCAATCAACTGAAAAATTTATTGGTTGCCATGTTAGAAAAACGTGACCAATGGCTACATCATGCGCAACACGAGGTAAATGCCGAGCAGTTACAAAACACCTTGCGTTTTTTGGTAGAGCAAGAGCTGGCGATGCTCGCAACGGTGTTTAATTCACGCATTCAGACAGATTTAATGCCATTGGCTCGCTTTGCGGCTGGCCAGTTGCAAAGCGAAAATCCTATTGCGCTCTTGCGTGATTGGGATACCCTATTGCCAACGCATGCAGACGCATTGCCAATGTGGGCAGCCGTTACTGAGTTATTGCTAACAAAAGAGGGTAATATTCGCGCGAGGGTAGATAAAAACAAGGGATTTCTGGCGGAAAATAAACAGGAAAAAGCCAACTTTTACGCTTTATTAGCAGACTTGGAAGCCACGCCAAATTTTGCCGAAACGCTAGCAAAATCCAGATCATTGCCTGCTGTTTCTAACAATTTGGAAGGTTGGCAAATAATTACTACACTTTCCAAGTTGCTTAGTTTGGCGGTGGCAGAATTGTGGTTGGTGTTTCAGCGCGCCAGTGAAGTGGATTTCGTCGAAATTGCTCACCGCGCAACTCGCGCGTTATCCGATAATTTTGGCGAACCTACTGAGTTGGCGCTTAAACTTGATTATCAAATTCATCATCTGCTGGTGGATGAGTTTCAAGATACCAGCCCGAGCCAAATCAAACTATTAGAGCAACTGACTATGGGCTGGCAGCAGGGCGATGACCGTACCTTGTTTGCTGTAGGTGACCCAATGCAGTCGATTTATCGCTTTCGTAAGGCGAATGTTGGGCTGTTTATTGAGGCCGCGCAACATGGTATTGGCGACATTCAATTAGAAAAATTACAGCTTTATCGCAATAACCGCTCTTGCCCTGCGGTGGTGGACTGGATTAACCAAACTTTCGAACCGATTTTTCCTAGGCGCGATGCCGTCATCCAAGGTGCAATTCAGTATCGACCATTTACTGCAACTAAAGAAAATACGCTGGATGCAGGAGTGGAAGTGCATGCCATTGTTAGTGCGGCGGACGAGACTTCGAGGCTTGCAAACCAGCGTGAAGCTGAAGCGGTAGTGCAGATAATCTTGCAAGAGCAGGCGAGCCATGCCAATAAAAAAATAGCGGTGTTGGTCAGTGCAAAAAAACATTTGGCTGCGCTGGTAAGTAACTTGCGACGGAATCATCCCAAACTTGCATTTCAGGCCGTTGAGATTGAGGCCTTGGCTGGACGCCAGATTGTGCAAGATTTACTTTCGCTCACCCATGCGCTGCATCATCGTGCTGATCGCGTGCATTGGCTAAGTTTATTGCGCGCACCTTGGTGTGGTTTAACGTTAGCTGACTTGCATACCTTGGCTGGGCAAAATCACCTGAGTAGTATTTGGTCTCTAATGCAAAATGAGGGCGTACTACAAGGCTTATCGATGGACGGGCAAGCGCGCTTGCGACAGGTGCGCGAGATTATTGCAGAAGCTTTTGAAACACAGGGGCGTATGAATGTGAGCCGCTGGGTGCGTGGTGTGTGGCTAATGCTAAACGGCACGGCTTGTTTGTGGGAGCAATCTGATGTGGTGGATGTGCAGGCGTTTTTTGCCTGTTTAGAAAAATTAGACCGTAGTAATCAGTTTTCGCCAGAACGGATGGAGGTTGAAATTACTAAACTGTTTGCCGCCCCCGATAGTCATGGCGAGCATGTGCAGATGATGACTATCCATAAATCGAAAGGGCTGGAATTTGATACTGTGATTTTGCCTGGTTTAGGCACTGCTATTGGAGGCAATCATGGTGATCAGCCTTTGGTACTGTGGGAGGAAGTGGTGGCGCATGGGCAATACGAACTCTTGGCCGCGCAGTTTATTCCAAAAGGTGCGCGCGATAAAGATAAAGTCAGTGCCTACGATTACTTAGCCTCGCGCGAGCGCGCACGTGACGCCAATGAAGACGCAAGGGTGCTCTATGTTGCGGCAACACGCGCAGAGCGTAAGCTGCACTTGGTAGGTGTTGTCAATCAAAATTCAAAAGGCGAAATCAGCCCAACAAAAAACACTTATTTAGATTTGCTGTGGCCGGCACTTGCCTGCCATTATGAATCAGTAGAACCCGCTCCAGTAGTAGCGGAAACGGCAGCGACAGTCGCCAATTTTATACCGCAGCTTGTACGGCTTAAGCAGTTGCAAATGCCGGTAATACTGCAAGTGAAACCTGCAATAGTAGCAGCCACTCAAAGCGGATTTCTGAACAGACGAGATGCGGTGCAAAGCTTGGAATCGGATATTGGTATCTTGGCACACCGCTACATGGAGATGATTGCCCAACAAGGGCTGGAAGCATGGCCTGTCGCTCGAATCGTAAAACTAATGCCAGCGATGCAGCACTGGCTTCGCCAACAAGGCCATGCAGAAAAAATTTCGATAGAGGCAGCACTCCGGGTGCAGCAACTCCTGACGGTTAGTTTAGTTAGCGAAGAAGGCCAGTGGCTATTAAAAAGCCGAGGTGATGCTGAGTTGGCGATTACGGCATTTCAAAAGGGTGAAGCAAAAAATTACATTGTGGATCGAACTTTTGTGGAAGGAAATACGCGCTGGATAATCGACTACAAAACCATTGCTTTGCCAAGCGAAGCAGCAGAGCAAACCTTGATAAACACGGCAGAAAATTACCGTGAACAATTGCAAAATTATGCGTCTTTGTTTAGTCAGACAGAAAACCAAGTAAAATGCGCGGTGTTTTTTATGGCAATAGGCAAGTTGATTACCTTAGATTAAAGTCAAAGTTCACTCAAAAATTTCTTAAAGGTTGTAGTTAAATGAAAATATTTTCGCTTATGTATCAACACGCTATGCGCTGGGCTAGGCTGCCTAAAGCACCGTGGTACTTGGCTACACTAAGTTTTGCCGAATCCTCATTTTTTCCGATTCCGCCAGACGTGATGTTAGCGCCTATGAGTTTAGCTCAACCAGCGCGTGCCTGGCGCTTTGCTTTAATCACTACAGTGGCCTCGGTACTTGGTGGTTTGTTCGGCTATTTTATTGGCGCAACTTTGTTTGATGTAATTCAGCCGCAACTTAAAATAAGCAGCTATTGGGCGCACTATCAGACAGCTATACAGTGGTTTGACCGCTGGGGATTTTGGGCCATCTTCGTGGCGGGTTTTTCACCCATCCCTTATAAAGTTTTTACCATTGCAGCAGGTTCGCTTTCGATGGCTTTATTGCCGTTTACAATGGCCTCGATCATTGGTCGTGGCCTACGTTTTTTTATGGTGGCAGGATTGATGAAATGGGGCGGCGCGGGCATGGAAGCGAAATTGCATCTCTACGTTGACCGTATCGGCTGGGCGACAGTGGGCTTAGTAGCGGTTGCCGTGCTGGTCTATCGCTAGGAATTCAGCGCTAGGAATTCAGTTTTAGATAAACTCTTTTAGTAAGGTTTTTACAAAGTCCGCTCTCAGGTTGATTTCAGTGAGGCCAATCGTCACCCTTAATTTGTCCGGTCCATTCATTTTACAGCGGCGGTCGCGCTGCAGCAGATTGATTAATTTCATTGGGTCAATATCGGCTTTGGGGTTAAATTGTAGTTGAATCGCCGCATCACTGGCATCAATTTTAATCACGCCAATCGATTTAGCCGCAATGCGTAGTCTGTGACAGGCAATGAGCGCGACACCTTGTTCTGGCAACAAACCAAAGCGGTCAATCAACTCTTCTTGCATATTATCTAAATCATCATCTTCCACACAGTTGGCAAGACGTTTATAAATTACCAAGCGTTCATGCACGTCAGGGCAATATTTGGTTGGCAATAGGGCGGGTGTGTGCAGATTGATTTCAGTGGTCACACCCAGCGGTGCATTTAAATCAGGTTCTTTGCCAGCCTTAAGCTGTTTCACCGCGTGATTTAGCATGTCAGAATACAAATGAAAGCCTATTTCTTGCATCTCACCGCTTTGCGAGTCGCCTAACAACTCACCCGCACCGCGAATCTCCAAGTCGTGCATGGCCAAGTGAAAGCCCGCGCCCAAGTCTTCCATTAATTGAATCGCATCTAGCCGTTTTTGCGCTTGCGGGGTAATTTTACGGTCTGGATCAGTCAGTAAATACGCATAGGCTTGATGATGCGAACGACCCACGCGACCACGTAGTTGGTGCATTTGCGCGAGGCCAAACATATCGGCCTTGTTTAAAATAATGGTGTTGGCCGTCGGCACGTCAATACCTGTTTCAATGATGGTGGTACACAGTAGCAGGTTGTAGTGCTGATTATAAAAATCGCGCATGACATGCTCTAGCTCGCGTTCGCGCAGTTGTCCATGGGCAACTGCAATGCGCGCATCGGGCAGAATACGTTCTAGTTTTTCCCGCATAGAATGAATGGTATCGACTTCATTATGCAGAAAATATACCTGACCACCGCGTTTAAATTCACGTGTGGCTGCTTCGCGAATAATGCCTTCAGAGTAATCGGTGTGAAAGGTTTTAATACTTAAACGCTTTTGCGGAGGTGTGGTAATAATCGAGAATTCGCGAAGGCCTTCCATCGCCATGCTTAAGGTACGCGGAATTGGTGTGGCGGTCAGAGTGAGCACATCGACTTCTGCACGCAACGCTTTAAGTTGTTCTTTTTGGCGCACGCCAAAACGGTGTTCTTCGTCCAGCACCACCAAGCCTAGATTCTTAAATTTCACATCTTTTTGAATTAAGCGATGCGTACCAATAATAATGTCTATTTTTCCTGATTCTAAACCTTCTAATGCTTCTTTCTGCTCTTTTGTAGTTCTAAAGCGTGAGATTTCAGCAATCTTAATTGGCCATTCCGCAAAACGGTCTTTAAAATTATTGAAGTGCTGTTCGGCTAACAAAGTAGTTGGCACCAGCACGGCCACTTGTCTGCCACCCATCACCGCGACAAAGGCTGCGCGTAGGGCGACTTCGGTTTTACCAAAGCCCACATCGCCACAGACCAATCTATCCATCGGGCGGCCAGACTGCATGTCTTTGATGACGTTTTCAATGGCTTCCAGTTGGTCGGGTGTTTCTTCAAACGCGAAGCCTTCACAGAAAGCTTCGTAATCTTGTAAACTTAAAGTAAAGGCATGGCCACGGCGAGAGGCACGTTGTGCATAGAGATTCAATAACTCAGCGGCGGTATCGCGAATTTGTTTCAGCGCTTTTTTCTTAGCTTTTTCCCAATTTCCGCTACCAAGTCGATGAAGCGGTGCCGATTCCGGCGGCCCGCCAGAATAACGCGAGATTAAGAAAAGCTGCGAAACAGGCACATACAATTTGTCGTCACCAAAGTATTCCAGCAACAAAAGCTCAGTTTCACCCTCGCCAAAATCCAGATTCACCAAGCCTTTGTAGCGGCCGACGCCATGCTGCTCATGCACCACGGGGTCATCAAAGCGTAACTCAGATAAATCTTTAAGCATGCCTTCGGTGCTACGGGCTTTTTCTTTTTCACGGCGGCGTTGCTGGCGCACGGTGGCGGCGTAGAGTTCAGCTTCGGTAATGATGGCGTTGTTACTATCATTTTTAATTGCGGACTTGTTCCGCAATTTAGTGGAGGGTTCAAGCAGATTCTGACTTTCGTCAGAATGACTGAATGGTGTATTGAAACCATGATGCAGAGGTGCAACACCAAGTAAGAATTTTTCTTTTGAAGTAACGAACTCTGCCCACGTTTCTATAAGAGTTGGTTTTAATCCATGCTCTGCAAATAACTGCGAAATCGTTTCACGTCGCCCCAAGCTTTCTGCAGCAATTAAAATGCGCCCTGAAAAATCTGCAATAAACTGCTGCAATTTGTGCAATGGCTGTTCTGCACGGCGTTCAATGTCCAGCGCAGGCAAGCCAGTTGAACTGCTGTTTGTGGTAAGTGAAAGGCGCGTGAATGCATGCGATGCACTAAAAAAATCTTCGGTTTTAATCAGTAATTTTTCAGGCGTTAACAACGGCCGTTCTGCATCGTGCGCCAATGTACGATAACGCGCTTGTGCCTCGCGCCAAAATTGCTGCGCGCTATGGTCTAAGTCGCCATGCAAGCAAAGCAAGCTATCCGCCGGCAAGTAATCTAAAAATGACGAGGTTTGTTCAAAAAATAACGGTAAATACCACTCAATACCGCCTGACGCCACGCCCTTGCTCACATCTTTATAAATTTTGGCACGTTGCGGGTCGCCTTCAAAGGCTTCTCTAAACTGACCACGAAACTGGGCGATTCCCGCTTCATCTAATGGAAACTCGCGAGCTGGCAACAGGCGTATTTCAGGCACTGGGTACAAACTACGTTGCGTATCCACATCAAACGTGCGGATGGTTTCAATCTCATCGTCAAATAAATCAATGCGGTAAGGCAGGGCAGAACCCATGGGGAATAAATCCACCAGCCCTCCACGTACGCTAAATTCCCCATGTGAAATCACTTGCGTCACGTGGTGATAGCCCGCCTCGGCACATTGACGGCGCAAGGCTTCTGTATCAAGCATTTGGCCTTTTTTGAGCATGAAAGTATTAGCGCTTATATAAGCCTTTGGGCTCAAACGAATTAGTGCAGTAGAAAGTGGCACAATAATCACATCACAAGTATTTTGTGCGATGTGATAGAGCGTGGTCAGTCGGTCAGATATTAAATCCGGATGCGGTGAAAACTGGTCATAGGGTAGAGTTTCCCAATCCGGCAGTAGATGCACACTTAGCTCTGGCGCGAAATAGGGGATTTCTTCCAACAAACGCTGTGCATCAAAGGCATTGGCAGTAACGATAACGAGTGGCTGTTTGCTATCTTTTTTAAGCCTGAGCGCTAACGTTGCAAGTGCCAAACCATCTTCGCCGTTGACTGAAAGTTCGACGCGGCTGGATTGACCTGGTTTTGGAATAGGCAGTGAAGTCAGCGACATGAATGCTTTTGTGTGATTTTTTAAAGGATGGATTATAACGGTTGAGGTATGTAAAACACGTTCTTTGTGTAAATTTATTGTGGGAATTTAGGTAGGTAAACTGCTGTAATTATATCTAAAATTACAGCAACTTGTAGGGCAATAGTAGCGAAATATTATGCTGAATTATTAGGAAATTATTGACGTTTATTCATTGCTTAAGCTTGTCGTAGCCCACATGCTATTGGCTTATAGTTTATTAATTAATCAGGTTTAGCTGATATATCCTGTGGGTGGGTTACTCGTAGGGTGTTTTTTAAAATTCTTATAGTGCGGCGGACTTTCGACTTAAACCAGCTAAGCAAAGTAAACCTAAGCCAAACAACCATGCAGAATTAGGTTCAGGCACTGGACTTAATTGCACCGGGGTTACAACCGTCCAGTCAATAGTGAAGTTTGTATAATTAGAATTGGAATCGATAAATCCTTTCATTTCACCAGTAGCATAAGCATATTTATAAGCACCTAGATTAGTATTAGGGGTATTGAAATTAAAAAGGTTGTCCGTGCTAAAGATTCCATATATTGGAAAGACGTTGGGGGCAAATTGGTTTTCATAATCTGGCAATGTTGTTTGAAAATCGAATCTGCCGGAAAAAGCACCTGTACTATCTGCTCTAGTAAATGAGCCACCAGCGTAATAGAAATCTGGAAATAAGCTAATAATTTCATGATTTGTATTAAGGCTCGCATTGCCATTGGAAAAAGTTGACTGGCCAGTGAAGTCGAAATAATCAATCATACTATCTTGGGAAAAGGTTCCAGAGAAGTAATCAGTAAACTGCTCAATTTTGGCATTTGCGTTAGCACTAGCAAATAAAACAACACCTATTAGCGCATATTTAATTGATTTAAAAAACATGTTGCCCCTTTTGTTTGTTGATGTTATTTGGTTGAATCTTAAACAGTTTTTATAGGTTACGCAATGTGTTGCCGTTATTAATTGCCAATTAAGTCGCCTGCAATTACTACAAAATTAGTAACTAGGGTTTAAGCCGTGCCACCCACCGTCAACCCATCAATCTTCAACGTTGGTTGCCCCACGCCTACAGGCACGCTTTGGCCTTCTTTGCCGCAGGTGCCGACGCCGCTATCAAGCGCCATGTCGTTACCTATCATGCTGACACGTTTTAACACATCTGGACCGTTACCAATCAATGTAGCGCCTTTCACTGGATAGGTGATTTTGCCGTCTTCAATCATGTAGGCTTCAGCCGCGCTGAATACGAATTTCCCGCTGGTGATATCCACTTGACCACCACCAAAATTGGCAGCATATAAGCCTTTTTTGACAGATTTGATGATTTCTTCAGGTGGCGTGGTGCCGTTGAGCATGTAAGTGTTGGTCATGCGCGGCATGGGGATATGCGCGTAGCTTTCGCGCCTTGCATTGCCTGTGACGGGCATATTCATTAGCCTTGCGTTGAGCGTGTCTTGAATGTAGCCGCGCAAAATGCCGTCTTCAATCAATATGGTTCGATTCGTTGGGTTGCCTTCATCGTCCATACTGAGCGAGCCACGCCGATTTTGAATGGTGCCGTCATCGACAATGGTGATGCCTTTGGCGGCGACTTGTTGACCAATCATGTTGCTAAAAGCGGAACTGCCTTTGCGGTTAAAATCGCCTTCCAGGCCATGACCAATGGCTTCGTGCAACAAAATGCCAGGCCAGCCAGCGCCCAAAACCACAGTCATGCTGCCTGCTGGAGCAGGGCGCGCATCTAGGTTGACGATGGCTTGGTGTACGGCTTTTGTTGCGTAGTCATGTAACACTGCATCGGTAAAGTAACTGTAGTCAAAACGTCCGCCACCGCCTGCTGAGCCTTGCTCGCGGCGACCATTGCTTTCTGCAATGACATTAATTGATAGCCGCACTAATGGACGCACGTCTGCCGCCATTACGCCGTCGTGACGCGCCACCATCACAACCTCATATTCACCAGCGATGGAGGCGGTAACTTGCGTGATGCGCGTATCAAGTTTTCTTGCGAAGGCTTCTAAGCGCTCAAGCAGTTTTACTTTTGCATCGGCAGAAAGTGAGGCGATGGGGTCTTGTGGCAAGTAAAGCGCAGAAGCATTGCGCTTAATAACAGAATGCCCAGTTTGCTCGTTACCAAGGCTTGCAATGGCTTTGGTTGCTTTTGCAGCTTCTTGTAAGGCGCTTAGCGTAATGTCGTCAGAATAGGCAAACGCGGTTTTTTCGCCACATACGGCTCTCACGCCTACGCCTTGGTCAATTGAAAAGTTACCAGACTTCACTTGGCCTTCTTCAAGTCCCCAAGATTCTGCGCGGCTGTACTGAAAATACAAGTCTGCATAGTCAATTTTATGCGACATCATATCGCCTAACACATTTTGCAGTTTTGCAATATCTAAGCTGGCAGGCGCGAGTAAAGCTGCGGTCGCCATGTCAAAATGTGAGCCTAAGCGTTGGTTGGATGCTAAACCATTTGCAGCTAATTCGCTTGCATTAAATTTTCTGGCGTCGACTTTTGCGGTCATTTAATATCCGTTTTTTCTGAAATAGTTCTATGTTGAAGTGCGGGTAGGCTCTTTCTTAAACTCGCCTGATAATGCGGGTTCATGGTGGCAAGGACAACCCCCGAGCCGCGTGGCAGTCTGTCTAAAATCACCCCCCATGGATCCACAATCATGCTGTTACCATGCGTTTCACGGCCTGATAAATGATAACCACCTTGTGCAGGTGCAATCACATAACTCAGGTTTTCAATGGCTCTAGCACGAATCAATGTTTCCCAATGGGCTTTGCCTGTTGTGTCTGTAAAGGCTGCAGGGACCACGATGATGTTCACATCGCCCATGGCGCGATATAGTTCAGGAAAGCGTAAATCGTAGCAAATGGATAAGCCGATTTTACCAAAGGGCGTATCGACGACTTTGATGGAGTTTCCTGATTCGATGGTCTTTTCTTCGTGGTAATGTTCGTTGCCTAAATCGAGGCCAAATAAATGAATTTTGTCGTAACGCGCGGCCAACTTGCCTTTATCGTCATACACTAAACAGCTATTGCGCACTTTGTTGGGAAAATTGCTCACCAAAGGCACTGAGCCGCCAATTAGCCAGATTTTATGCTTTTTTGCGATTTTGCTTAAAAAATCTTGTATAGGGCCATTACCTTCTTCTTCACGGGCGGCCACTTTATCAGTCTCTTTTAAGCCCATGATAGCAAAGTATTCTGGTAACACCACTAACTTAGCGCCTTGATTGGCTGCCACTTCAATCAAACGTTCTGCTTCACTTAAATTAGCCGAGACATGAGGCCCAGAAGCCATTTGAATGGCGGCAATTTTGATGATGTCTTTACCTGAATTCAGGCTACTTTGTTTTGCTTTCGTTGTTTTTACACGTGATGTAATGGCCATTATTTATCCAAACGTTTCTGTTAGTGCGTCAAATTTATGATAAGTTTACTGGTTTAGTGGCGATTCTTTGGAAGTCACTTCTTGCTTTGTATCGACTGCATTTACTTCTTGCGGGTTATCCCAAGTGCCTGTGATTTCATATTCGCTAGAAGCAATTTTATTGAGCGGGTCTTTTAAAATCTTTTGTGCTAAAAACGCAATAGCCCCTACTAGCGGCCCGCCAGCTAATGCCGCAAGTGATACGCTATCGCTAACTCGAGGCATCACTTTGACCGTTAAGTGCTGGGTTTCTTTTTGCAAATTAGCTTCGCCTTTAATGGTCACGTCTGCAGCGGGTCCTGACATGGTGAAATTGTCGCTGCGCATTACGCCTTTATCGATTTTTACTGTGCCTTCTATTTTATCAAAAGCAAAGCCATTGCTGAATAAATCTCTAAAGTCCAAGGTTAGGCGACGCGGCAAGCTTTGCAAACTAAGCAGCCCGAGCAGTCGACCAACACCAGGCTGTACTTTTAAAATCTGGCCTTTGTTCAGTTTGAGTTGGAAGTTTCCATTAAGCCCAATCGGGTTAAATTCATGTGGGCTACCCGGCCAGTGCAGTTGTCCAGTCAGTGTGCCATCACCACCCTTGATGGTTTCAGGATAGCCTAGATTCCTAAGGGCTTTACCAAGGTTTTTGATATCCCAAGTAATATTAAGAAAAGTGTTCGGACTTTTCACCCAGTTGTTCCACTGGCCTTCTGCGCTGATGATGCTGTCTGGCGTGCTGAGTTTGAGCTTTTGAATATTCCAGTTTTCGTTTTGTGGGGAGGCGATTAACTCCAACGCACCAAAATTCTTTTTATTAAATTCAAAGCTATCCACTTTTATATCGAGCGATGGGTAATCTTGCTCTAATTTATTAAAGATTTTGGCTGGGCCCTCATTATTGGCTTGTTTTACACTAGTCGGCGAGGCGTCAGGCACGATCAAATGGCTTAGTCGTGCAATCAGTTTGCCATTGTTTTGACTTAGCCATAGTAAGTCGCCAGAAATCTCACGGCTTTGTATGTTAGCACGTAAACCATCTTTATCTGAATTATTAGCGATTTTTAATTGATTGATGCGCTTATAAAATATATCCAAGGTATTGATTTTTAGTGCAATTTTTTGAATAGGTACGGGGCTATTCTGTTTCGTGTTGCCAGAAAAATCACGCATGACAGTACGCCAAGCATCGCCATCCAAGTAGTCAAGGTTGCCGTAGAGTTGTAAACCTTTGGCGTTATTAAGCTCTAGGCTAGTGTTTAGATCGCTTACATTCGATGCGCTGTTACTTGCTGAGCCTGAGTTTACTCGCACGCTACCACGGTCAAAATTGAACTTTTCATTAGCAGTAGTTTTATCAATAGTTCGAATGATTTTAGCGGCCAGTTTGTTGCCAAGATTCACTGAAATTGTATCCGTGTCGGCATCTTGTCTTTTATCAACGCGCAAGCTTAAACGCTCATTTGCGGCCTTGTTAAAAGGCGCGGGCAAGCGAGAGGTAATGCCGAGCAAATCTGCACGTATGCCAATATTGACGATTGGTTTTTGAATGGTGATATCGCTCACCCAATCGGTGCTGCCAGAAATGTAATTCGAACCTTTTACCCAAGTACGGTTTATCGGGTCTTGGTCCAATAATGCTTGTTTAATGAATTCATCATTCAATTTACCTTTGGCGTTCACACGTATCACTTTGTCTTTGCCCGTGCTTAAATTCACTAACACGGGGGAGCCGTAAGCGTTACCGTTGATGTTCTTTGCACTGAGACTGTTTTCGGTAAACTCCAGCGCACCATTAATGTTTGTTATTAAGGGGATGCTTGGGCTGTCCATACTGCCATTGGTGATTTGATACAAGCCTTTATACTGAGAAGCTTCGATATCGTTGAGCGGGATTTTAAGTCCGAGATTCAGTTTGCCCTGGCCACTGGTTTTTAGGTCTTCGGTAAAGCCTAGCGTTACTTTTACCACAGGACTTTTGTTGACGAATTTTACACCTTCAGCGACTGGCCCAACGACTTCACTATCAATGACGAGTAAAGGTGAAGTCGCATCTAATTGTGCAATCGTCGTTTTGCTCTTGATGATTTGATTGCCGAATAAATGGCCTTTATTCGCGTTGAGTTCCATGCGTTTGCCTTCAAACAACAAATCCAGCCCCAAGTCCTCAATCACAGGCCAGCCAGTGCCAAATTCCAATAAGGCATTACTAATTTTTGCTGTCACTCTAAATAAGCCCAATTTTGCATCGAGATTATTTTTACTATCCACAAAAGGAAAGTCTGCCAAGCGGCCTTTAACTGTGAGCTTGATATTTTCTGCCCGTCCAGCCAGTATGGAAGTGTCCAGCCATTTTAGTGTGGTTTCACCCAACATGGTGGGGTAGTAGAAGGGTGCAAATTTAGCGTTGCCTTTGCCAAATTGACCTTTTAAATCGAGCAGGCCGCCTTTGTTGCCGTCCATCAAATAACTTGCGTTAATCACGCCCGCTAAATGCGGACTGCTGATGGTAAGTTCACTTGCCTGAATTTTAGTGGCTTTGTCATTAATATCCCAAATAATATTGCCTGTTAACTTATCTGCAGGTAGCGGCCAACGTAAAATGTTTTTAAAATCCAGCTTGGCATTTTGAGTGTTCAGG
This sequence comes from Methylotenera sp., assembly GCF_013141425.1. Taxonomy (GTDB): domain Bacteria; phylum Pseudomonadota; class Gammaproteobacteria; order Burkholderiales; family Methylophilaceae; genus Methylotenera. The sequence continues at coordinate 16,801 of NZ_JABFRA010000135.1, forward strand.
ATGATTTTTCCTGTGGATTGATTGGCCTTAATTTCACCTGTCAAATTGCTGAAGCCAGGGATTTTCTCCGCGGCAACGATGCTTAACTTATTAAATTTTGTATGGAGTTGATAGTTGATGGTGGCAGATTGATTGCCTTCCCAACTAAACAACAAGGCATCAAGTTGGCCGGTAGGGGATAAGGCTTTAATCTTTTCGGTGATGGCTACTGGCAAGGGCAGTTGCAACAAGTAGGGTTTGATAAGCGCTAGATCGATGCGGTTCAGTTTGAGGTTTAACTTTTGGGTATCTTGCTTACCATTTTTTTGCTTGGTATTGGCATAGCCGCCAGAGGCCTCTTCCAAGTTCACGCCGTTGCTGGTATTAAGTGTGAGATGACTAACTTTGAAAGATTGGTTAGTCGCTGAGTTTTCCCATGCTAGTTCGCCTGCCAATTTGTTAAGTATTAGCGGTTCGGTATTCGCTTTAAGTAACAGTTTTACATTATCTAGGGCGACTTTGCTGGTGACAGATAGCACCTGATTTTTAGCGAATTGAATCTTGACGTCACTGCTACCCGTGCCGGATTGCAAATCAATAAGGTGCGTGAGTGTTGCATAATCAAACCATGGCTTAAACGCTACAATATCCGCATTTGTTAATTTAGCTTCTAAGCTACCGCGCCATTGTGCTAATTGGCTGACATCGTTGCCATAAACATTGGCATTAATCAGTATGGGGTTCAAGGTGCCGACAGAGGCATGCGTGCTTAATGTAACGCGGTGGTTTTTGAGAAAGCTTTTCCAAGGCGGGCTATACACATGCAGATTAAGCTTTTCTAAACTTAATGCGGGTGCTCCGCGCATCTCATCAATCCAAAGCACTCTAGCATTATTTATGTCGACTTGCGTTTGGCGCAATAGCCAGTTAGGTAAATCGGGTTTGGATTGCCCTTGCGTGCTAATGCCGGCAATGAAAATGTCACCATTTGCATTACGCCGAATAGTGAGTTCGGGCGAGCGTATTGTAAAGTTGGCGAGATGTGGTTCCAGTAAGGGAATGCTTAACCATGAAATTGCGATGTCGGTGTTTTTTAATTGTAAGGCTGGGCGACTTTGCGCATCATAAATATCAATGTTCGAAACCACTAAATGCGGATTAACGCCTTTCCATCCAGCTTCAATATTGCCTATCACTATTTTTTGCTTGGCAGCTTTGGTAGCATAGCTGGCTATTTTTTCTTTGTACTGATCAATGTTTGGAAATAAATAAAACTGCACAGCTAGTGCAGCAATAACAAAGATGGCAACAACAATACCAATCAGCCAAAGTGCTGTACGATAAACCCAGAGTAAAGATTTTTTGACCATGTGAAGAGTGGGTTATTCGCTATTGTTTTAGATAATTTTTAGAGAAAATACGGTTTAATAGTTGCCATTGTTAACAAGTGTTAGTTTACTGCAATATCGCTCCAAGCGGTTGATTTACCTAGTACCTGCTTTGTTGAAAATTAGTAAAACTATGTAAATCATAGCGATGTTTTCTTAAAGATTACTTAAGACAATGGCGCTAAATATTTAGAAAAGTGCTTTTGTCATTTAGAATAGCGGTTTTGGTCACATTTGGTTGACCATTGACCCTACATATTGGTTTTCAATTGATTCAATTCAAACAACTTACGCTCACACGCGGCTTAAAAATCCTTATTCAAGCGGCTTCATTGCAATTGCATCCTGGTCATAAAGTAGGCTTGACAGGTGCAAATGGAGCAGGAAAATCCTCTCTTTTTGCGCTGCTACGCGGTGAGATGCAGGTGGAATCGGGCGACTTAGAAATGCCTGCCACTTGGGTGATTGCTCATGTGGCGCAAGAAACGCCCGCACTTGCCATGCCAGCGATTGAGTTTGTGTTAGATGGCGATGCAGAACTGCGCAATATCGAGGCGGCGCTGACTGAGGCTGAAGCGAATCATAAAGGCGAGTTGATTGCAGAGCTGCACCACCGATTGCTGGATATTGAGGGTTACAGCGCCAAAGCGCGTGCGGCCGAGTTGTTGAGTGGTCTGGGTTTTAGCCAAGCTAATTTACAGCAGCCTGTATCGACTTTCTCAGGTGGTTGGCGTGTGCGCTTGAATCTGGCGCGTGCTTTGATGTGTCGTTCGGATTTATTACTGCTCGATGAGCCGACTAATCACCTTGACTTAGATGCCGTAATTTGGCTAGAGGGCTGGTTGCAAAGCTATCGCGGTACTTTACTGCTTATTTCGCATGACAGAGATTTCTTGGATGCGATTGTCAATCACATTGCCCATATCGAACAGCAAACGCTGACCTTGTATCGCGGTGGCTATTCTGATTTTGAACGGCAACGTGCTGAAAAGCTCGCCTTGCAACAAGCCATGTATGAAAAGCAGCAGCGCAAAGTGGCGCATTTACACAGTTACATTGACCGATTTCGTGTGCAAGCCACTAAAGCGCGTCAGGCGCAAAGCCGCATTAAAGCGCTTGAGCGCATGGAAATGATTTCAGCCGCACATGTTGATTCCCAATTTAATTTTGAATTCAGGGCACCACTTTCTGCGCCTGATCCACTCTTGGTGCTGGATGAAATGAGCGTGGGTTATAACAACGTGGCCCTTATCAAAAACATTGTATTGGCAATCCGGCCTGGCGAGCGCCTGGGCTTACTGGGACGAAATGGCGCGGGTAAAACCACCTTAATTAAATTACTCGCCAATGAATTAAAACCGTTAAGCGGCAAGCGTGTGGAAGGTAAAGACCTAAAAATCGGCTATTTTGCGCAACACCAGCTAGAACAATTGCGCCCCGATGAATCGCCCCTGCAGCACATGATGAAACTAGACCCATTGACGCGCGAGCAAGAGCACCTCAATTATTTAGGTGGATTTGACTTTAAAGGCGATATGGCGCGTTCGCCCTGTGCTAATTTTTCGGGCGGTGAAAAATCCCGCTTAGCCTTGGCGTTACTGATTTGGACACGTCCGAATTTGCTTTTACTTGATGAGCCAACCAACCATTTGGACTTGGAAATGCGCCATGCCCTAACGCTTGCGCTGCAAGATTATGAAGGCGGCGTTATTTTAGTTTCGCATGATAGAGCCTTGTTGCGCGCCACTTGCGACGAATTTATTCTAGTAGCAGAGGGCAAAGCCGAGCCGTTTGAGAGCGATTTAGAAGGCTATAGCCGGTGGTTAAATGAGCAACGCTTAAAAGATAAGCAAGCCACCCAAGCGGCTGTGGAGGTGAAATCCAACAAGAACGACCGTGCGCTAAATAAAGCTGAGCGGCAAGCCAGAATTGCTGAACGCAGGCCCTTAGTGAAAGAACTGGAACAAGTTGAGTTAAACATCGCCAAGTGGCATGCCGATAAAAAAGTGTGCGATGACCGCTTGAATGACACCGAACTTTACACAGCAACGGATAAAACCGAATTGCAAAACTTACTTAAAATACAAGCCGATTTGACCAATCAAATCGAGGTGGCGGAAGAGCGTTGGCTAGAGCTGCATGAATTGTTGGAAGCCATGCCAGCTGTCGATTAACAAGCGATTCCCTGAGCTCAGGGAACCTGATATTTTTAATTTAAGCTTATATACACTTTAGGATTCATTATGCAAATGCAATACTCAAAACGCATCAAATTGCTGCATGCCTTATGCTTGGCGGAATCCTCACGCGACGCAGTTGCTAAACCCAATGTGGATTTAGATGAATATGACGCTCTGGTTGCGGCGGATTTTTTAAGCTGTTATGTCACTTTTCGGGCGATTCAAGCGGCGGAACGCTCACCACTGGCTGAACGTACAGATAACTTTGATATGTTGAGCGTGTATCAAGCCTACGCCTTATTGGCGTATGCTTTTTTTACTACGCCATTAGCGCGCGAAGATATTTCTCCAAATTTTACCACTGCCCAAATCACCATTGCTAAAACGCTCTTTGCCGGCTTGCCAGATGCGGAGTTGGTCGAGATTATTGAATCAGGCCTACAAAAGTTTCAACTGATAGGTGATGCGGAAGTTGAGCACTGGGCAGAGTTTAGAGAGAATCTCGATAAATTGACCGTAGCCTTTGTAGTGGCGGGTACCGACGACGAAAGCCCGCACGATAAAGAAGAAGTAGTACCGCTGTTTGGGCAGTTGCTGAGCCAATTGTGTGAGGCTTTTGAGAACGTTTAACGCTAATTAAATGGTGAAATTAGAATGCCTATTAAGGTAACCAAATAGGCATTATTTTTTAAACTAAGCGCTTTGCACGAATCGCAAAATGGTTTTATTTTAATGAAAACTCACCCCCCGTCTTTCCCATGTAGGCGGAAATCCATCTAACACTTTTATTTAAAGAGACTTATTCCTACGCTGGAATGATGGCTGAAGGATGTTTTTTATAAAATTACCTCACCTTTCGTTTTGTGCAAAGCGTGCAAAATACTTTATTTTAAGGTGCCTTATTTAAATTATATTGCACGTGGCGTTATTGAATGCTGTACTTTTTTAAAGTGAGCGGGGCGGTTGTTCCCTTCGTACTCATCATTATGGTGACGGTTATCACGACCAAAGCCGAGCCCTTCAATTTTAATCTCACGTGCTTTTTTACGTTGCTCAGGTGTTAGTAAAGCAAACACTTTGGCATCATGTCTGGCTCTTGCTAGCACTTGTTCTTTCTCTAATTTAGCGGCTTCATCAGCCAACAGTTGTGCTTTAACATCATCAAACTTATCGGCTTGAACTGTACTGCGTAACTCTTCCTTGAGTTGTTGGTGCTGTTTATGTTGATCTCGTACGGTGGGTATTTGCGCGTAATATAAATTAAACAATTGGTCTTTTTGCGTGCTTGTTAAATCTAGCCCACGCAAATAGGCTGGCTTGCCTTCGTGCCCAACACGTTCGCAACTTTGCCCTTTGTCGCCACCATCGTGTTCCGCATGCGCGACCGCAGCGGTTGGTAATGAAACTGCTAGAAATGATGCCAATAATACTTGTTTAAATGAATATTTTTCTTTGGTTATAAATGATGTGTTCATGGTAAATCCTTTGTATGATTAATTTTCGTTTTTTACAAACTGCTTGAGTGTATAAACTGTGATTAACTCACTTTTCATATTTGTTTAAGACGATGCCATTGTGCATTTCGTCAATGTTAAACGGTGTTAAGAATGTGTAAATCTGAGTAAAGGTCAACGTTCAAGGATTGTCGCGCGCGCGTGGGCTGGTTATGATGGCTACCAATTGAAGTTTAGACTTAGTAGGACGGTGCAGCACATGCAAACTGTATTACTCATCGATGATGATAAAGAGTTGGTTGAAATGCTTAAGGAATATCTTGAGCAAGAAAATTTTGCCGTGCAAAGCGCGCATGATGGTGTTGCTGGCACGCAGCTCGTGCTACAACAACCGGTTGATATTGTTGTGCTAGACGTGATGATGCCGAGGTTAAATGGTATTGAAACGCTCAAAGTGATTCGCCAACATAGCAACGTACCAGTGATTATGCTTACGGCAAAAGGTGACAATACAGACCGTATCGTTGGTTTAGAACTGGGTGCGGATGACTATGTGCCAAAACCAAGCAGCCCACGCGAGATTGTTGCGCGTATTCGTGCTATTTTGAGACGAGTAAAACCACAAGAAATAGCCGACACGCTTTGCGAAAAAATCACGGTTGGCGCGCTTTGTGTCTGGCCCACGCAACGACTTGTGGAGTGGGAGAGTGAACCTGTAATACTCACCAGTACGGAATATAGTTTGTTAGAAATTTTAGCTAAAAATGCAGGGCAAGTCGTATCTAAACAAGAGCTATCGCAGCAGGCCTTAGGGCGTCCGCTGGCTAGGTTTGACCGCAGTATAGATGTTCATCTAAGTAGCATTCGACACAAATTAGGTGCACTGCAAGACGGACGACATTGTATACAAACGGTATTCCGCTCTGGGTACCAACTTCTTAAAAGCTAGTTTTCAAACGCACACAAATTAAGGAAAGCATATGGGTCGTTTGTATTGGAAGTTTTTTATCTTCTTTTTTCTGGCGCAATTAACATCGGTCATTGGCGTTGGCATCGCGGTTTCGATTGAGCGCGAACGCGATGAAGTCGTGCGCGAGCAGATGATGCAACTGCAATTAGAGGCAAGGCCGCACCATGCGTTTGAAAAGCAAAAACATAGGATGGATAGGCCATTTAAGTCTAAACACAAACGCTGGTTTCCACTGATGCCGATATTTATTGGTACATTAGCCAGCTTAATTTTCGCGGCACTTTTAGCCTGGTATTTTTCAAAGCCCATCAAACAATTACGGCAAGCCTTTGCTAGTGCGGCTAATGGTAATTTAGATGTGCGGGTGGGTGATTCTATGGGGTCACGTCGAGATGAATTGTCGGATTTAGGCAAGGCGTTTGACCAAATGGCAATCCGTTTAGAGGCTTTGTTACAAAGCCAAACCCGTTTGTTGCATCAAGTGTCACATGAGTTGCGCTCACCATTGGCGCGCTTACAAATTGCCGTTGGTTTGGCACGTCAACAGCCGGAAAAGTTGGAATCTTCACTTGCGCGTATTGAGCGTGAATCTGAGCGTATGGACGATTTAGTCGGCGAACTGCTCGCACTTTCACGCTTGGAATCTGGTGTCATCCAGTTGGAAAAGGAATCTGTTAACTTAGATGAGTTATTGCAAACAGTGGTTGAAGATGCCCGTTACGAAGGTAACGCAAAGCAAATAAGCATTAATTTTTTACCTGCAAACGAAGCGAATCGTCCGTCGCACACCATCATGGCGCAGCAAGATTTATTGCATAGAGCGATAGATAATGTGGTGCGTAACGCCTTGAAATATAGCCCAAGCCAGTCTCAAGTTTCAATTCACACCAGTGTTGAAAATGAACAAATTAACATCATTGTGAATGACCAAGGCGCAGGCGTTGCCAATACTGAGCTTGAAATGATATTTCAAGCATTTTTCAGGGGCAGCAACACTCATCAAGCCGATGGACACGGTGTAGGCTTAGCGATTGCCAAGCAAATTATAGAAGCACACGGCGGTTCAATCGTCGCCTCCAATCTGCCTAGTGGCGGCTTGAGTGTAAAAATCACAGTGCCAAAGGCCTTGTAGTACGGAAAGCTTAGCAATTACATTTTTGTATGTATGTGAGTTTCTAGGCACTGTCCCTCGATTAAAGTACTTGCGGGACAGCCCTGCAAGCCAATAGGGACGGGCTTGCTAGGGTAGTGTTTTAAACTGTCTTTTTATGGCATATGAGCACGAGATTTGATAATTTACTCATGCCTAAGTGCCACGATTGGGTCCATCTGCGCTGCACGTCTTGCTGGAAAGTAGCCGAACAATACCCCAATCCCAGCCGAAAATAAAAAAGACATCATATTCACGCCGATGTCAAAGATGAACGGCACGCTCATTAAGCTTGCTATTGCATAAGAGGCAATGGCGGCAATCAGAATCCCAACTAGCCCGCCAATGGCCGACAATACGACGGCTTCAATCAAAAACTGTAACAAAACCTCGCGCTCTAAAGCGCCAACTGCGAGTCTTAAACCAATTTCTCTTGTTCGTTCAGTGACGCTAACCAACATGATGTTCATGATGCCAATTCCACCTACTAGCAGGCTCACTGCAGCCACCGCACCAAGTAAGGTTGTCAATACTTTTGTAGTGCTGGATAAGGTTTCGGCGAGTTGCTGTGTATCGAAAATATTAAAATTATCATCATCCCCGTCCGCTAATTTTCGACGTTCACGCATTAACTGGCGTAAGCTTGCTTTGAGAGGTGTGCTATCTCTACCCTCCAGCATAGAAACTAATAGCGAATTTACTTTTTTGCTACCGGTAACACGTCGTTGTAATGTATGTAGCGGCACAACGACTGCATCGTCCTGATCGCCCATCCCACTTTGGCCTTTTGCGGCCAGTATGCCAATGACGCTGCATGAAAACTGTTTAATGCGTAATTGACTACCTAGGCCAGTTTCACCTATTTTTCCGCCAAAAAGCTCGCGACGTACTGTTTCACCAATGACACAAACCGCCGCGCCGGCTCGTTGTTCGTCTTTATCAAAAATTCGACCGCTGGCGAGTTTCCAATTGCCGGTGATAAACCAAGCATTGGTGCTGCCGTAGATTGAACTTGACCAATTTCGACCATTTGCAATAACGGTGGCACTACTGCGACTTTGTGGTGCAACTGCGGCAACGCCACCAATTTGTGATTGAATAGCTTCGGCATCAGTTTCGGTGAACTGTGGTACGCCTCCGCCACCACCGCCTCCGCCAGGCTGTCGTTGCCCAGGATTTATCATCAGCAGATTTGTACCCAAGCTTGAAATTTGCATTTTGATGGCTTGCGTTGCGCCGTTACCCAAGGTGACCATGGTAATTACGGCCGCTACCCCGATGACAATCCCCAGAATAGTAAGGAACGAGCGCAACAAATTACGTTGTACGGATCGGAGTGCTAATATAAATACGCTATAAAGCATTAAGCCATCTCAATCTGTTCTGCAACCATTGAAACAGGATTTGTTGGATCTGAATTGGCTTCATCGCTGGCAATTTTTCCATCAACAAAATGTACCATGCGATGCGCATAAGCCGCCATGTCAGATTCATGTGTAACCATTAACACGGTAATGCCATGGTCTCGATTTAGCGCCACAAGTAGCGCCATAATTTCATGGCTGCGTTGAGTATCTAAATTTCCAGTGGGCTCATCTGCTAATAAAACCGCAGGCTCAGTAACAATGGCACGAGCGATGGCGACCCGTTGCTGCTGTCCACCTGAAAGCTCCGCTGGCGTATGATGTTCCCAACCACCTAGCCCCACCGATTTCAGCGCTTTTGTAGCTGCTTCGCGGCGTTTAGCCGCGCTATCGCCTCTATAAAGCAGTGGCAATTCCACATTTTCTTGCGCAGAAGTACGTGCTAATAGATTAAACCCTTGAAATACAAAACCAAGATACCGCCGCCGAAGCCTTGCACGCTGATCTCGAGATAACGATTCCACGTGAACTCCTTTGAACAAATACTGACCATCGCTTGGTGTGTCCAAGCAGCCAAGAATATTCATTGCTGTCGATTTTCCTGAACCGCTTGGCCCCATGATTGCAACAAATTCACCTTGCGAAATGCTCAAGTCTATGCCTTTTAAGGCCATCAGTTCAGAGGCGCCTGAGCCATATTTTCTTTTAATATCAATTAATTGAATGAGTGGTGTGCTCACTTGGCTGCCACTTTCTGATCAGTAATAACTTCCATGCCAAGCTGCAAATCGCCACCAATAATTTCTGTCATGTGGCCATCGCTGATACCGGGTTTCACCGCCACTGCAACTGCATTACCTGAACCGTCTTTTGGCAAAACCCAAACCTGCTTAGCCGAAGCCGTACTTGCTGTATCCGCCGCCGATTTGCGGGTATTGCTGCGCGGCATACGTGGTAACAAGCTCGACGCAATGCTACTTTTTTCTGTAGCGTTAGCGTCTGCTAGTGTAGGCGTAAAGCGCAGTGCAGTGTTTGGTACTAGCAACACATTACTCACTTGTTTTGCTGTGATTAGCGCGGTAGCGGTCATGCCGGGGCGCAAACTAAGATCGGAATTATCCACATCTAAATAAGTGAGGTATGTCACTACATTATCTGTAATTGTAGAGCCGAAGCCAACGCGTGTAATGCGCGCGGGGAACTTACGGGTTGGGTAGGCGCTTACAGTAAACGTAGCATTTTGGCCTACTTTAACCGCGCCAACGTCCGCTTCATCCACATATACCCAAAGTCTTAATTTAGCCAAGTCTTCGGCAACCGAAAATAAGGTCACGGCTTGTAAAGATGCAGCCACTGCATTACCCGGATCAACCGCACGTGTCAGCACAATGCCATCGGCAGGCGCTCTGATTGAGGCTTTGGATAGATTGGTCTGGTCCGTAGATAACGCCGCTCTTGCATCACTAACGCCTGCACGAGCACTTTCATGGTCAGCTATTGCACGTTCATGCGCAGCACGGCCAGCATCAAGCTCAGTTTTTGAGGGTACTTTACCACCAGATAAACGCGCGACTTCCTCTAGGCGTTGCAAGGTCGATGTGGTTTCTTTAATGGTCGCTGCCGTTTGCGCAACTTTTGCAATAGCCGCAGCTAGCGTAGCCTTTGAGCGTAATATCTGCGCATTTAGTTTTGCAGTATCTAGTTCAACCAACACTTGACCTTTTTTAATCACATCATTTACGTCTACATTTACTTTAAGCACCGTGCCTGAGAGCTCGCTACCAATGTTGATGGATCGCGTGGGTTGGATTGTGCCGTTTGCGGTGACGGTTAATGTGAGGTTGCCTTGCGTTACTGTTTGTGTCGTGTAGCTCGGCCTAGCGTTTGCAGCTTTGAGCGTCTGCCAATACCAGATGCCCGCTATTGTTGCGATGAATATCACCAAGCCTAACCATAGCGCAGGGCGGCGATACCAAGCGACTGCCGTTGGTTCATCTAGCAATGTAGTGATGTCGGTTTCTGAAACTGGTTTGTTCACAGTGGTAACTGTGGACGCGATAGTTCCTGGTGGCGTATTAGCGTTCATCGACGAGAGTTCCATTTCGTATTTTTTAGGTAATTTTTCATGATGGATTGCTTGGCATCCAGCCTCCACCCAAAGCCTTGTACAGGCGGACGTGATCCGCACTCACATCTGCGCTGGCATTGGACAGGCTATCTTGGGTGTTTAGTAGTGAGCGTTGCGTTTCAAGTACGGTTTGAAAATCGGCCAGACCACTTTGATAACTTTGGTTTGCCATTATGGCCGCATTGCCTGCTGCTTCAACAGCAAGTTTCAAGCGTGAAACGCGCTCTAAATCACCACGTAGAGCAACTAACGCATCTTCAACTTCTTGAAGCGCTGTTAAAACCGTCGCTTTATAAGCAAAACGCGTTTGCTCCAGCACAGCCTCCTGAGCGCGTACTTTGGCACGCCTTGAGCCAGCATCAAATAAAGGCATTGCTACATTTGCCAGTAAAGAGCTGACAACGGAAGAACCACTGGTTAAAGACCCTAAAGTAAGTGCGTTTAGGCCAAGCGATCCACCAAGGCTAAAGTTAGGCAGTCGTGCCGCATCGGCTTGCTCTAAGCGCGCTAACTCAGCGCTAATTCGATACTCTGCGGCACTCACATCAGGGCGTTGACGTAATGTCTCGGCAGGAAAATTTAACGCCAAGTTGTTTTGCGCTTGCGGAATCGGGCTATCTTTTGCTAATTGAGCAAGAAAAGTCGCTGGTGATTTCCCCGTTAGCACGGCAAGTGCATGGCTCATTTGCGCAATGCTGGTTTCTAACGGTGGAATCGAGGCACGTGTTTGTTCGGCTGAGGTTTTTGCTTGTTCCGCATCGAGCGACGACACCAAACCAGCCTGCGTGCGCCATTGGGTAATTTCCAGTGTTTCTAGCTGACTTGCCAAATTTTTATTGGCAATGGCTAAACGTGCTTGAGCATTGCGCAGAGTAATATAATCAAGCGCTATCTCAGCAGCAATAGAGGTTTGAATATTACTTAAGCCTGAAGCGCTGGCCAGAGCTGTAGCCTCACTGGCAGCAAGTCCGCTGCGATTTGCACCAAAAATATCTAGTTCCCAGTTTGCATCCAATCCCACTTTAAAATTATTCACTGCATTATTGTTGCCCGATTTACTACGCTGGGCCGAAGCCGAACTGCCTAACGTTGGCGACAGCGTGGCTGCTGCCACATCCCGCAAAGCACGCGCCTCAAGTAGTGCAGCTTTTGCACTATTCACGTTAGTATTGGCCTGCAATGCTTGTTGTATGAGTTGAGTAAGAAGCACATCATCAAAACGCATCCACCATGTGGTTAGCGAGGTGGCATGTGCATTTGAAACTGCCTCATTTACAGCCCAATTAGCCGGCACATCTATATTTGCAGTATCGGTGTGCTTAGTTTTGTAAGATGCGCAACCGCTCAATAGCAAAACGGATGTACAAAAAATAATCGCAGTATGTTTGATAAAAGTCACAATAGTATGTTGAAGTATATGAAAAAACGCACGATTTAAAGTTATCAATGTAAACCAATGAAATTACACAAGTTAATAAAAAGAATAATCAAAGCGGCCCTATTTACCTAAGTGTCACTACTATCAAAATTGAAAAATATCAATGTGAAACCAGTATACGCAATTATTATTTGCTTAGTATGTGCGCAACCGAACCTTTACGCCGTTTTACATGTTTTTAACATAGCTTTACATCATGACGTGATAGCTTCCATACTTTGCGGCTAAAAAGTAGTACAAATGCGACAAACTTTTTAACAAAGCTAGATTATTTTTGTCCCGCGCGTTCTTTCTCGTAGTTTTCATAGCTTTTTTGATTCAGCCTTTCTAAACAGCGCTCTGTTTCGCTAGGCGCTTGATTTCGACAATCGCTCTCGGCCTTTTGTTTAGCACTTTCGTACCAAGTCTGCGTGCTGCACCCAGCAATTGTGGGAAGCAAAAATATAAGTGAAATAAAGGCCATGCTTCGGGGAGTTTTCATTGAAATTACCTTTCGTTATGACTATTCACCACTACGCTTTTAATGGCGTGGTATTCGAGAAGAATTAGGAAAAAGGGTTTGACCATTTGAGTATTTCCATAAACGCAGTAAACGAAGGGGCTATTTTGCAATAGTCTTCAACGGACAAATCTAAACCTAGTTCGCGTTTGTTTGAATATTCGTACGATGCAATATAAATACCGCCAATATTGGTACCTGCGAGACAAATGAATATATGCGTGCCACCCGCTGTGCGGGCAAAAGGCAAAAGCTCGGGCAGGTGTCCCCAGTCTTGCGTAGTGGTCTTGTAGATTTGTAAAAGCCCATAATCATTTGGGTTGAGAGTGAGTTCATTGAACGCATTGAACAGAAAAGAATCTTTTCCAATGTCCGCCTGAACATCTTGTGGCACCTCAAATCCCAAACTCAAATCATCATCGTCTGTTTCGGGATATTCTGGCCAATCGGTATTAAATTTAAGCAAGAACGTACGATAATCCCTAGGCAATTTGTAGCCAATTTCAGCTTCAAAAGCATCTAAGTCGCTAGTAATTGGAAGGTTTTGGTTAGGGGTGAAAGTTAACATTTATACAGAAAGCTTAATAATTTTAAAAATAAGTGATCGATGTTATTTTCTACTTGGTTAGTGCAATAGCATCATTCGCTAAACATTTATGTTCGTCAATGCTTGGTAGCACTCAAGTATTTTATTAAGCCAGCAGGTAGTCCATTTTTAAATATTATTTTTCTCTTGCTGACCACTATCGGGTCATTTTCGGCCAAACTTTCTACCCAATCAATTTGTTTGCAGGTTTTGGTGTCATAAAACTCCCATGCGCTACTTGAACCACTGTAAGCGCCCAGTATCAGCACCTTATCATCCAAGGTGCGAAAAATCGCACCCTGCTTCCAAATGCCCCCTTTTTCGCCACCTTGGCATGTTTGCCCTGTGGCAAAGTTGCGAATGTAAAATGGCGGTTCAGCAAAAGTATCCGTCGGTTTTTTCTGTTCAGGAGTGAGAAAAGTTAGTTCAAATGTTGCCGCTTTACCCACATAATTTTCAAAGTCGCCTTTCTGCTTGGGTGAGGTTGCAATCGCTGCCACAGGCAATGCAAAAGTTTCTGCCGCTAGACTCGCAAAGCTAACTGAAAGTAGAGCTATTAAACTTAATACTTTGATTGTCATGGATAAACCTTTAAAGTGAATTGTTATGTAGAAATAAGGCGGTAACCATAAAAACTGAAACGCAATCACACCCGTAAAATGGGTGTTAGTATGATTTTGCTTGACAGGTAGAGGAAGTCCCTAGAGATGGGTTAGGTGTATTTAACTTACTAAAGACCCTTTTCACTCAACATTTTGCCCAATACGCCAAAGAACGCCAGATGGGTCTGTAATACAAAAATCTCGCATTTTCCATGGCTGAAGCTCAATTGGCCAAAGTTTTACGCCGTATTTCGATACAACCTCGCTTTGATTGACTTTACCCCACCATGCATCAACATCGGCAACTAGCATGTGCATCATGAAATTTTCGGCGAGACCCTCAGAGCAAAAATTTTGAAGCAAAAAACTTACATGCTCAAAGTGAAAGTAAGCAATGCCTCCACCTTCCGATGCCATGGTAAAGCCGATGTCTTTATAAAACTGCTTAGACAATTCAAAGTCTTTAGCTGGAACAAAAGCTTTAATTTCTGTCACGTGCAAATTTGACATGGTTTTATACACCTAACGTATTGAGTTAAAGGGCTCCATTAGGCGTCCCGCTTGAATGAATAATAGCTACTTCCCCTACTCGGAAAGGCATCTAAGTGACAAGATTGAGTTTTCGCGTGTT
>NZ_JABFRA010000121.1 GCF_013141425.1 Methylotenera sp.
GCTGACCACTTAGCACGCCACGCACATGCCGATTTGTTTTTAGACACATTGCCCTACAACGCCCACACAACCTGTAGCGATGCTTTGTGGATGGGTGTTCCAGTATTGACCTGTGTGGGCGACACCTTCGCCGCGCGCGTAGCGGGTAGCCTACTAAGCGCCACTGCAATGCAAGAGTTGATTACTTATTCATTAGCCGACTATCAAGCAAAAGCATTGCAACTTGCAAACAACCCAATTGAACTCATGAGAGTTAAACAAAAATTAGCGGAGAGTAAGGATAAATCAGCATTATTTGATACGCCTAGTTTCGCACGTGATTTAGAACGCCAATATCAAACCATGTCGGACCGGTTACAAAGCGATAAAACAATCTAAATTTTTATGCTAAAGTCTCACAGCTAATATTTTCTAGATAATATTTCGCGCACTTAAAAAAACATATAGGATTAAATCATGGCAGCAATCGACATTAGCCCCATCTTAAAATTTATGCTGGATAAAGGCGGCTCTGACTTATTTTTTAGTACAGGCGCGTCCATTCATATTGAAATTGAAGGCGACACCTTGCCGATTAACGCGCAAATCATGACACCAGGCATGATTAAAGAAATTGCCTATTCCTTGATGAGTCCAGACCAAATTATGGAATTTGAATCCATTTTGGAATGTAATTTTGCCATCAGTAAAAAAGATGTGGGCCGCTTCCGCGTGAATGTGTTTCGGCAACGCGGTGAAGTTGGCATGGTGGTGCGACACATTAAAACCGATATCCCATCGATTGACTCGCTTGGCCTGCCTGCTGTGCTTAAAGACCTGATTTTACGCAAACGCGGCTTGATTCTGGTGGTGGGCGCGACCGGTTCGGGTAAAACCACCACGCTTGCGTCGATGATTGACCATCGAAATTCCACCATGAATGGCCATATTCTTACGCTGGAAGACCCCATTGAATTTATTCATCCACATAAAAAATCGGTGGTGGACCAACGCGAAGTCGGCATTGATACCCTATCCTTTGAAAACGGCCTTAAAAACGCCATGCGCCAAGCGCCAGATGTGATTTTGATTGGTGAAGTGCGTGATATGGATGGCATGAAAAACGCCATGGCCTACGCAGAAACGGGCCATTTATGTTTGGCCACCTTGCATGCAAATAATGCCAACCAAGCGCTTGAACGCATTATTTCATTCTTTCCTGAAGATGCCAGAGCGGGCTTGCTGCTTGGTTTATCCATGAATTTGGTCGCGATTGTTTCCCAGCGATTGATTCCTGGCAAACAAAGCAAACGCGTTGCCGCAACAGAGGTGATGATTAACACGCCTTACATTGCAGAACTAATCCAAAAACAAAAAATGGGTGACATGAAAGATACCATGGCCGACAGTAACGACATTGGTATGAACACCTTTGACCAATCCTTATTCCGCTTATTTAGTAACGGCAAGATTGATGAAGAAAATGCACTGACCAATGCCGACTCGCGCAATGACTTGTCATTAAAAATCCGCTTTGCGGCGGAAGGCACACGTAACTCAAGCTTTAGCTAACCGATTAATCGTTATGGTTAAATGCCGCAAAGATTGCGGCAGCTACTATCAGACTACCGCCTATCCATTCATTGATAGCCATGGATTCATGCGCTAGATAATAGGATGCGATAGCGGCCACTACTAACTCGAACAGAAACAACACCGATGCACGTGTCGCTGGCATTCTCGTTACGCCGTATTGCACGAGTAGCGTGGCGGCCATGAGCAACAATGCAATTAGCAACATTACCCACCAGTGCGTAAAACTTAAAAAATTGGGTGCCTGCATGGTTTTTTCCACCAGCACCACATAAAAAAGCGACACAACTAATACGCCAATCCACACCGCAAAAGACTTTGCTCTCAGGCTCAAATGTTTGGATTGTCGCGTAATCACATTGGTAAGTGAAAAGCCGACGCCAGAAGATAAAGCTAGCCATTCCGCGGTGTTTTTAGGCAAAGGTAAACTGCTCAGTTTTGGGTCGTACAGCATAATAAATGCGCCCAATAGCGAAATAGCAATAGCGATATAACCTGTCAATTGCGTTTTTTCTTTTAACCAGAAATGCGCCAATATCAATGTCCAGAGTGGAGACAGGTAGAACAGCAGCATCACGCGCATCACTTCGCCGTCGATTACCGCCAGCACATAAGCTAAATTGGTCCAGCCCGCCACCAAACCCAGCCAAATAATACTGACAGGCAGTTTAAAAATGCCGTGCCAATGTTTGGCAAAGTAGATACCCGCAATCAATGTTGCAATTGCATAGGTATAGAAACTTGATACTGCGCCAGAAACCCCCGCTTCCGCCATGATACGATACGGGAACCAAATAATGCCCCAGCAAAGTGCGCCAAATAGCAGGCCAAAAACGGCGAAATATTGGCTAGTAGTAGGTTTTGATGTTTGATTGGTGGTATTCATTTTTATCTTTTTAAGCACTAAGTGACTGCACACGCCGATTTTAGTCAACTCCGATTATTGAAACAGCGCGAAACTTTAACAATATCTGCTAAAAAAATCAGCGGCAAATTTTGGTAAGCGCGCTTGCTATATTACAATACTCGTTATGAATCCAAATTTAAATTTACTCCAGCCCTATCCTTTTCAACGTTTGCGCGACCTGTTTAAAGGCATTACCCCAAACCCTGATTTCTCAGCAATTAATTTATCGATTGGTGAACCCAAACATGCCACGCCACAGCTCATTAAAGATGCGCTGGTGAATAATCTCGCAGGTTTGGCGAGTTACCCAACCACCATTGGCTCTTTAGCCCTTCGCGAAGCGATTTCTAATTGGATTTCACGCCGTTATGGAGTGCCAGCGCTTAATCCTGAAACGGCGATTTTGCCAGTCACAGGCAGCCGAGAAGCACTATTTGCTTTTGCGCAGGTGATTATTGATAACAGCAAGCCAAATCCAGTAGTGATTTCGCCAAACCCGTTTTATCAGATTTATGAAGGTGCAGCTTTTTTAGCAGGTGCTCAACCCTATTTTCTTAACACATTGCCCGAAAATCAACATGTGATGGATTTTGAAAGCGTGCCCGCAGAAGTACTAAAGCGCACGCAATTAGTCTATGTATGCAGTCCAGGCAACCCTTCTGGCAAGGTGATGTCCTTAGCACAATGGAAAAACATCTTTGAGCTATCAGACAAATATGGCTATGTGATTGCGGCTGATGAATGTTATTCCGAAATCTATTTTGATGAAGTCAATCCGCCATTAGGTGCCCTGCAAGCCGCATATCTATTGGGCCGCAGCCATGCTAATTTAGTGGTATTTAGCTCGCTTTCTAAACGTTCAAACGTACCAGGCATGCGCTCGGGCTTTGTGGCGGGCGATGAAAAGATTATCGAAAAATTCACGCTCTACCGCACCTACCACGGTTGCGCGATGAACCCTGCTGTGCAGGCGGCTTCTATCGCGGCGTGGAATGATGAAGCGCATGTGGTTGAAAACCGCAACTTGTATGCGGCCAAATTCAATGTAGTCACACCATTACTAAAAAATGTATTAGACGTTGAAGTGCCCGATGCGGCATTTTACTTATGGGCTAGAAGTAAACAAAGTGATACGGAACTTGCGGTAAAGCTGTATCGCGATTTGAATATTACCGTGTTACCAGGGAGCTATTTAGCACGTGAGGCACATGGATTAAATCCTGGTAAAAACTTCATTCGCATGGCCTTGGTAGCATCGCATGACGAATGCGTTGAAGCGGCAAATAGAATGCAAAAAATCTAAACCTTGCTAAGTCGTCATTCCCGCGCAGGCGGGAATCTAGCTAGGCTGCATTGTAGTTAAATGATACTGATGTAATTAAAATAAGGTTTCAGATTATAGAGACCAATCAGTAAGACTTGCTATTTGACTGGATTAACGCCTACGCAGGAATGACGGGTAAAGTTTATGTAATTTGTTAAGTTTAAATCGTAATAAATTGATTTATTTCATTAAATACCAATTCATTTAACTGTGGATTTAGACAATCTAATTCAATAGTGTCCTCCATACCACGCGACATACCTCTCAACCATGTGAGCTGCCGTTTCGCTAATTGACGTGTGGCGAAGATGCCTCGATCGCGCAACTCGGCGACATCATATTCACCTGCAAGATGTTCTAACGCTTGCCTGTAACCAACACAGCGCATCGAGGTCGATTCAGGCGTCAAGGACGGATAGTTCGCAATTAACGCCTTTACCTCTTCGACAAATCCATCTTTGAGCATTTCCTCAAATCGAATAGCGATACGCTCATGCAGTACTTTACGGTCGCTAGGCACTAAAGCAATTTTAAGCAAGTTGTAGGGCAAAACCTCACTTGTTTGCCTTGCGTAAAGCGTAGACATTGCTTCACCTGTCAGTTCGAACACCTCCAAAGCACGCTGAATACGTTGTGTATCGTTCGGCTCTAAACGCGAGGCGGTGATTGGGTCAACCAAAGCCAACTTTTCATGCATGGCTGGCCAGCCAATAAAGGCCGCACGAGTATCTAGCCTAGCGCGTACTTCTGGGTTCGCTTCGGGCAAGCCACTTAACCCCTCTTGCAAGGCCTTAAAGTACAACATGGTGCCGCCCACCAATAAGGGAATCTTGCCGCGCGCAGTAATATCCACCATTAAACGCAAGGCGTCTGTTCTAAAGTTGGCGGCTGAATATGCACTAGTTGGTTCAATAATATCGATTAAATGATGTGGCGCCTTTGTAAGCATTGCCGCATTTGGCTTGGCTGTGCCGATATTCATATTTTTGAACACCAAAGCAGAATCAACACTAATGATTTCAACTGGAAGCTTTGAGACAAGGTCAACCGCCGCGCCTGTTTTACCACTGGCGGTTGGGCCCATTAAAAATATTGCTGGAGGAAATGGATGCATATTCATGTAATTCTTGTCATTTAAAGCCAGTACAAACAACTAAAGCGAAACGTAAGGCTTGTATAATACTCGTTCTTAGGCAATTATTATGTTACTTATCAATCTCTCTTTGTTAATCACTCTTTGCGGCGGACTGAATCCATGAATTTAGAAAAAGTTGTTTTTGGTTTTTTTATTGTATTAGCCATGACACTTAATTTTGGCTTTTTTCTGGGAGAAATTGACAACCCTAACCATCATCACGTTTATGAGCTGTATGCCGCAATTGTCGTTAGCCTGATTGCTACTGTATTAAAATTTGGTGATCGCACTCACGTTGGTGCGATATTACTTTCCACCAGCTTGGCAGCCGATTTGCAATTAATTACCGCCGCTATTTTGTGGGCCGCACTCGACGGAAAAATGGAAGAAGCCGACCTCATCACTTACATCGTCTCGCTTTCAGGTGGCGCACTCATGGCAAACTTTGTGTCGGTCATCTTACTAATTTCTGAAACAATCAGCCAACGCCGATAGGTCATTTCCTCACAAATGCTTAAAGACAATTTCAAACTAAAGCATGAATAACATCCTCTTTTTGATATTGCGCCGTTTACGACGGCCGCTAATTTTCATTATCGTGAGCTTTGCCATTGCAATTATCGGCTTGACGCTAATGCCAGGTATGGACGACAAAGGCCAACCATGGCACATGAGCATATTTCAAGCTTTGTACGTTATCAGTTACACCGCTACTACCATTGGTTTTGGCGAATTGCCCTACCCATTCAGTCAGGCACAGCGCATCTGGATGACATTCTCGATTTATTTAACGGTCATCCCCTGGTTTTATGCCATTGGTAAAATCATCACCCTGTTGCAAGACCCAAGTCTACGCCAAACGATGATTATCGAAAATTTTGCACGCAACGTTCGTCAACTGAAAGAACCGTTTTACATCCTCTGTAGTTATGGCGAATCCGCTAGTTTAATTGCTAAAGCGCTTGATCAAAAAGGCATGCGTGCCGTCGTAATTGAATCTCAACAAGAGCGACTCAATGAATTAGAACTAAGTGACACAAAAAGTGTGATTCCGTTTCTTTGTGCCGATGCAAAAATGCCAGAAAACCTAATTCGCGCTGGTGTTCACCACCCTTTATGTATTGGCGTAGTTACCTTAACTGACAACGATGAAGTGAATCTGGCTGTGGCGGTGGCAGTAAAATTAATGAATCCAAATTTGCCAGTACTCGCCCGCGCAGAACGCGATGATATTGCCGCTAATATGACCTCTTTTGGTACAGACCACATCATTAACCCCTACACTTTATTTGGTGACCAATTAGCCATACGCGTACATGCTATTGGCACGTATATTTTGCATGAATGGCTTACCGACGTACCAGGTGACAGCATTCCGCCACCTGAAACGCCACCTAGAGGACAATGGATTGTCTGTGGTTATGGCCGCTTTGGCAAAGCCGTTGTTAAAAATTTAGAGCGCGAACATATCAACGCAACAATAGTAGAAGCCATGCCGCAACTAACCGGTTGCGATAAATACATTCTAGGTAGCGGTACGGAAGCCAAAACCTTAATTGAGGCCGGTATTGAGAATGCCGTGGGCATTGTGGCTGGCACCGATAATGACATTAACAATTTATCCATCGTCATGACCGCATACGAATTGAATCCGAAACTGTTCGTGGTCATCCGAAAAAACAAACGCCATAACGATGAATTATTCAAAGAATTTAATGCCAACATTACCATGCAACCTACGGACATCATCGCCCATGAATGTTTAGCACATATGATTTCGCCTTTGTTAGCTCAGTTTCTAGTGCTTTCACGCAATCAAAGCAATGAATGGGCTAACCAGCTCATCAGCAAACTGGTCAGCAAAGTAGGTGAACTGGTGCCTGAAACTTGGGGAGTAGAAATTAATGCGCAAAAAGCACCTGCCGTGACAGAATTACTGAACAAAGGGATCGATGTTACGCTTTACCACTTGACACAAAACCCCGCCGATCGCGAGCAGCAAATGGATTTAGTCCCACTCATGCTAGTGCGCAACAATATGCCGATACTAGTGCCCGATATCACCACCCGCCTGGCTTTGGGCGACTGTATTCTGTTCTGTGGTCGTCCATACGCCAAATCGACCCTGCCAATCTTGCTCGATCACGTAAAAACACTCAAATACATTGTCGATGGCATTGAAATTCCAGACAGTCTGGTTTGGCGATGGCTTCAATCTAAATTAAAGCGCCAAGTGATTTAAGCAGTTAACGCTGGGTGGCAAAATGCTTTTATTTTCCCAAACGGAAAATTGTAAACTGGGCTGTTCGGCCAATAAAAAAATAGCTAGATGTTAATGACCACACCACTGATCCTCACATGGGATTCCATCGCCATCACCATCTGTAATAGTTCCAGGACAATTTAATAAATAGAACTTAGCTTCGTCACATGATGCCATCTCCCCACATCGTGTTTTACCAGAACATTGATAGTAGTTGGCGCCAACATTGCGTCTAGCATTATTCGAGCTAGAACTATCTGAAATAGTTAAGAAGGTTTTTGGATTCGTTTCTTTTGCTGCTTCGATGGAATTTGTATATTCAATAGTTTTTTGCAAGGATGAATCAACCCCAGAAATCCTTTTATATAACTGATACAAAGGGATGGAACAAAAAATTAATATCGATACTAAGATAATTACGATGAAATTATTTTGTTTTTTTACTACCTTAGACTTGGTTCTAGACTGCGCTTGTTGTAGTCGATTCAAATATAAAACGTTATACGCTTGCAACCCTTTTTTAGTATCATTTGCAATATCAAAAGTGATTGCTTCGCCAATCGTTGGACGTGATTGCCCCTTAGGAAACGCAGTTATATGTACAAATATTAGTTCAGTTGAGTCCTCTGAAGACACAAAACCAAAACCTTTATCATCTGACCATTTAACAAGTTTTCCTTGTTGTCGCATGGTTATTTGCCCCGCATAAACATCTTATCCAAATCACTCATGCTAACTTGAAACCAAGTTGGGCGGCCGTGATTGCACTGCCCTGAACGCTCGGTCACTTCCATATCACGGAGCAAGGCATTCATTTCAGGGATTGTGAGACTGCGATTGGCACGGACGGCAGCGTGGCAAGCCATGGAGCCTAATAACTCGTTACGACGCTCGGTAAGCGCACGTGAGGCACCGTATTCGCGTAAATCTCGTAATACATCTCGAGCTAAATTGACGGCATCAGCATCTTGTAGCATGGTCGGTATGGCACGCACTGCCAATGTAGTGGGAGATAATATTGCAATATCAAAACCTAAGTCTTGAAGGCTGCCATCATTAGTCGCCAAGGCTTCTTGTACAGCGGCAACTTCCAGCCTATCCGCATTAAAACTCACTGGTAGCAATAAAGGCTGCATCGCAACGGCTTTATTATCTAGTGCATTTTTTAGTTGCTCGTACATAATACGTTCGTGCGCGGCGTGCATATCGACCACCACCAAGCCTTCTGCATTTTGCGCCAGCACGTACACACCATGAATTTGCGCCACGGCAAAGCCTAACGGGTGGTCGTTTGGTGCAAAAGCAGCATCGCTGGAAGGCGCATGGATACTGGCTTGCAGGGCAGCGTTATTTGATGTATTGCTTACATAATTTTGCGAATTATTCTCACCAAATAAGGTTTGGTAAAAGTTAGACGGCTGATTTGCGCTTAAATTGATTTGAGATTGATATTTAGGGTATGGATATTGCGCTTCGACAAAACCCGTCCTAAGCTTGTCGAAGGACTCAGGGCGAGCAGCATTTGATGAAGCAAATGGGTTAAATGCCGCTTGATTCGACGTACTTGCATTTGAAACTCCCGTCGGCGAAGCCAAGGCCTTATGCAACGAGTGAAAAATAAAACGGTGTATCGCTTGGCCATCGCGAAATCTGACTTCCGTTTTGCTTGGATGTACGTTCACATCGACCAAGTTAGGGTCTAGCTCTAAAAACAGCACGAATGCAGGATGGCGCTCATGGTGCAATACATCTTGATACGCTTGGCGAATAGCATGCGAAATCAGTTTGTCGCGCACATAACGGCCATTGACATACACATATTGCGTGTCACTTTTATTGCGATTAAACGTCGGCTTGGCAGCCACACCCCACAAGCGCAAACCCGCAGCAGATTCATCCACAAAAATCGTTTCTGCAGCAAACTCCGACCCCAAAACCTCACTAAAACGCTTTTCCGGAGTGCTCACGGCATAACGGCTAAGTGCCCTGCCGTTGTGTTGCATCATAAAAGCCACATCGGGTCGTGAAAGCGCCACACGCTCAAAAGCGACCTCGCAATGACCAAATTCCGTGCCTTCGGTTTTTAAAAACTTACGACGCGCGGGCGTATTAAAATACAAATCGTTGACTTCAATAATAGTGCCAACATCCAGCGCCGCTGGCTCAATCGGCGAAATTTCGCTGCCTTCAGAAGCGATACGCCAAGCATGCTTGCTATCTACAAAACGACTACTGACTTGTGTACGTGAAACCGACGCGATGCTGGCCAGCGCCTCGCCACGAAAACCCAAACTGGCAACAGCCTCCAAATCCTCCAAACTGAATATCTTACTTGTAGCATGCCGCGTAAGCGCCATAGCAAGGTCATCTTGTGCAATGCCACTGCCGTTATCAGCAACGCGTAATTGCTTAACACCACCCTGCAACAGCGAAACAGAAATATCGGTGCTACCCGCATCTAAACTATTTTCCAACAACTCTTTCAGCGCTGAAGCTGGGCGTTCAACCACCTCGCCTGCGGCGATTTGGCTAATAAGTTGGTCTGGCAATAATTGAATACGCATGAGGCTTGTGCATTTAAATTGAGGTTAATTTTATTGGTGGTTATTTTACCTGTTTTAAGCTAAATTCTTGTGAATATGAAATCAAACGCTGCAGATTTAAACGAAACGAGCTACATCAACAGCTTTAGCCATGCACGCAGTATTAAACGCCATCACCATTTTTACTTAGGGCCAACTAATTCAGGTAAAACGCATCAAGCTTTAATCGCCTTACAAAACGCTCAATCTGGCGTTTACTTAGCGCCATTGCGACTGCTGGCAATGGAAATTCGCGATCGTTTAGTGGCTTCTGGCGTGCCTTGCAACTTGATTACTGGTGAAGAGCGCGTTCTGATGGAAGGCGCTCGACACACAGCTTCTACCATCGAAATGATGAATCCAAGCAGCTTGGTAGATGTCGCAATTATCGATGAAATTCAAATGCTGCAAGACCCAGACCGCGGCAGTGCATGGACAGCAGCCCTAGTAGGTGTACCTGCAACACAGGTGTTTGTATGTGGCTCAACCGCGGTTACCGCGCCGTGTATCGCTACCGTTGAATCTATGGGCGAAACGCATGAAATCACTTACCTAGTACGCAAAACACCATTAGTTTTAGAAGAGGTAAGTCTTTGTGGCAATCATTACAGCCGTCAAAAACTCAAGCCAAAACTACAAAAAGGTGATGCAATCATCGCCTTTAGCCGCAAAGATGTACTGACGCTTTCTGCCAGATTTCGCCAATGGGGGTTCACAGTAGCTAGCATTTACGGAGCACTTTCCCCAGAAGTGCGACGTACTGAATCTGAACGATTTTGTTCTGGCAAAGCTGATATTTTAGTAGCAACCGATGCAATTGGCATGGGTTTAAACCTGCCAATCAGGCGTGTGATTTTCTCAAACATCCATAAGTTTGATGGTGTGGCTTCACGTTATCTGAATTCGACCGAAATACGCCAAATTGCTGGACGCGCAGGCCGCTTTGGTATTTACGATACAGGCTATGTCAACGTACTAGAAAACGATGAGCTGATTCATGTTGAGCACATGCTCAGTACAGATGACACGTCTGATTTAACTAAGCTGCCAATTAATATTGCGTTTAATCAAATTGGAGAGATTGCTCAAAAATTGCACACAAAAAAGATTGCAGAAGTTTTAAGCTATCATCAGCAAAGAACTCGTTTTGACTCAGAATTATTCGCACAATCCTCACTTAACACACAAATTGCACAAGCCATATTAGTGGATAACTATGCGCCAACTATGTCGCTGAAAGACAAGTATATTTTTGTCTGCGCGCCAATCTCGCTCAATTTAGCTTTTGAAAAAGACTATTATTTATTATGTTTGCAAAGCGTCGCACAATCACAAATTCGCCACTTACCTAGCCCGCCAAATTGGCTGGAATCCGCATCACCTAAACACCTTGAAGCGGCTGAGTTACTAAGCCACAACTTGAGCTTATATGCTTGGTTGAGTTTTAAGTTTCCAGCTATTTTTGTTGAGGGTAATGCCACAACAACCTTGCGGCAGCGCGTGAGTCATTACATAACACAGGCCTTGCTTACCCAAGCAGGTTATGGTGACACTGCGCGAGAAGCTGACTATTTAACGACCAAAAGAAATTATTAACGCAAAGTAACCGTCTCTAAATATTCAGGCACAACTACTCGCCACTTTAGTTGCTCTTCCACATGCAGGCGCATTGCATCGGCGGCTTCTGGCTCACCATGTGTAATGTAGGTTCTTTTAGGAGCCTGCTCAAAACCACCTAACCATTCAATAATCTCGGCGTAATCGGCATGCGCAGATAAATTTGGCAAATACTCCACCTGCGCACGCACTGGCACATATTCGCCATGAATCTTGATGCTTTCTACGCCCGCCAACATTGCCGCACCTCGTGTCCCCGACGCCTGAAACCCAACAAATAACAGCGTGTTTTTAGAGTCTGGCGCAAAAGCTTTTAAATGATGCACTACGCGCCCGCCTGTTGCCATGCCGCTTGCGGACAGAATAATCATTGGGCCCTTGCTTTCATTGAGTCGTTTGGATTCTTCAATACCATTCACCATGTGTGCCGTGTGGCATAACGCATGGCTTTGTTCTGGGTTAAGGCGATGCTCACCGCGAAAATGATTAAATATCGCTGTCGCATCCACCGCCATCGGACTATTCAGGTAAACAGGGATATTGCTTGGAATCGCGCCTGATGATTTAAGCAAATGAATGTAATAAAGCAGTTCTTGCGCTCGGCCAACGGCGAATACTGGAATTACCACCACGCCTTTGCGTTTGATGGTTCTGTTGAGGATTTCAGCCAATTTAATTTGCGGGTCAATTTTCTCATGCAGGCGATTACCATAAGTAGATTCAAGCACTAAATAATCTGCCTGCTTGATGCGTGCGGGTGCCTTCATCAAAACATCATGCGGACGTCCAATGTCGCCAGAAAAAAGTATTGAAGTTTTTTCGTCTTGAATGCGCACAAAGGCTGAACCTAGTATATGTCCGCTCGGTGAAAGCTTGAAACTGACCCCACTGCCTAAATCAACCACCTGCTCAAAAGTGACTGGTGTCAGCAATGCAAGCGCATTTTGTGCGTCCTCTTGTGTATACAGGGGCAATGCTGGATTATGTTTAGAGAAGCCGCTTTTGTTGGCGTATCGGGCCTCTTCTTCTTGCAAGTGCGCGGCATCTAATAACAACACCTCACATAAATCACTGGTGGCTTCACTGCAATACACCTTGCCTGAAAAACCGTTTTTAACCAGCAAGGGTAAATATCCGCTGTGGTCAATATGCGCATGGGTCAACACCACATAATCAATTTCTTTCGGGTTAACGGGCAATGCAGCCCAGTTTTTTAACCGTAATTGTTTAAGCCCTTGAAACAGCCCACAGTCTATTAAAATTCGTTTATCCGCAGCTTTAAGAAAATATTTAGAGCCAGTGACAGTGCCTGTTGCACCAAGAAATGTTAGCTCCATTTTCAGAATACCCCTAATAATTGTTTAAACGCACGGAGTTACTTCACCTCAATCTACTGTATTAATCAAGTGCGACCTTCGTTTTAGCCAAGGCTGGATTGGTAGCAAAATACTTTTTAATACCAGTCAAAATTGAGTTAACTAATTTATCCTGATAAGCATCATCATTCAGTTTACGCTCTTCTTCAGGGTTGCTGATAAAAGCGGTTTCAATCAATATGGACGGAATATCAGGTGATTTCAGTACCGCAAACGCAGCTTGCTCTACGCGCTTGGCATGCAGCGTATTAATATCGCCAATCTGCCCAAGGACTGCTTTACCTAACTTTAAGCTATCATTTATGGTGGCGGTTTGCGATAGGTCAAGCAATGTCTTAGCTAATAACGGGTCTTTATCATCCAAACTAACACCGCCTATTAAATCAGATTCATTTTCTTTTTTGGCCAAATAGCGCGCTCCCGCACTGGTAGCGCCACGCTCAGACAAAGCAAAAACCGAAGAGCCTCTCGCCGCAGGATTCGTAAACGCATCTGCATGAATAGATAAAAATAGATCCGCTTGCATATTGCGTGCTTTTACCACACGACCATGCAATGGAATAAAAAAATCACCATCTCGCGTTAATACCGCGCGCATGTTTGGTTCAGCGTCAATTTTTTCTTTTAGTTTTTTTGCAATAATTAAGGTAACGTCTTTTTCACGGCTACCATTTGCACCGCGTGCACCTGGGTCTTCGCCGCCATGCCCCGCATCAATGGCAATCACAATCTGACGACCCAATTTATTGACGGTTGGACTATTTTTTTTATCTTTATTCTGAGGTTCTTCCTGAAATGGATTCGCTTTATTCGAGGCAGGCCTTGCATCGGAGGTTTTAATCTCAGCTTTTTCCACAGCAATATCCGAAGGGGAAATATCCACGGGCTTTGCAACTTCAACAGGTTTTGTACTTTCGGACTTAATTGCCTCTGTTGGCGCATCAGATCCGCTACTTTGCGGTTGCTGTACAGGCAATGGTTCAATAATCAAGGTTGGCTGGTTGGTATCAAGTGCAATATTAGTTGAGACTTTTGGCGCATTGCCCTCTTGAGTCGACGATACTCCCGAATGATCAAGATTCACTGTGGCATCACGCTCCGCTACCATCGCCATTAGCGGGTCAACTAATGGATAAACATCCAGCACTAACCTGTATTTGTATTGGCCAGTGGGGGCTAATTTAAAAGCATTGGGTTTGGCTTCTGTCTTCAAATCAACAACTAAGCGCACAATATTTTGCTGAAACTTAGCTATTCGAATTTGTTTGATGTAAGGATCGCTGGCTAAAATCTTATCAGTGAGCGACTTTACGATTAGATTTAATTCAACGTTCTCAATATCCAAAACCACACGGTCTGGGTTTTGAATGACAGACATTTTGTAGACAAAGGGCTGATTCGCCTCTAAGGTAATTCGCGTATAGTCTTGCGCAGGCCAAACACGCGCAGCGGTGACGACATTGGCCGCCTGAACTAAGGAAGTAAAACTCAAACCTAAAATAACAAGTAGTGCTAAGCGACATACTTTGTTAAACCACCATATCGATGCTTGAAAAATTTTAAAAATAATCATGAACTCTCAGTTGAAATTGCGCTTAAGCATTGTTGACCCAATGAAGAATGGGCTGAAATTATTAAGTGACGGCCTAAAGATTTTCCTACATTTTTAATCTCTAATGTAATGTTTAAATCAGGTGTTGGCAACACATGAGCCGCCTTTTCTGGCCATTCGATAATGCACACACTTGACGCATTAAAATAATCTCTAAAACCAGCAGACTCCCACTCTTCTTCATCATTAAATCGATACAAGTCAAAATGATACAACATTAAACTAGAAAATACTTTAAATTTATTTGGTTGAATTTCATAGGGTTCAACCAGCGTATAGGTTGGACTTTTCACCTTACCTATATAAGCGAGCGCACGCAGTAAACCGCGTACCAAGGTGGTTTTACCTGCGCCTAAGTCCCCATGCAAATAAATAGTCAGATTCGGTTGAATTACTTTTGCCAGAACCATTCCAAATTGCAAGGTCGCTGCTTCATCCGCCAAATCAAGTGTAAAATTATCGACCATGACCGACCTGCACAATTTCACGCAAACTGATTTGATAAGCCTGACAGCCAATATTAAAAAATGGGGCATGGCCTTGGGTTTTAATCAAGTTGGCATCACCGATACCAACTTGCAGGTAGCCGAAACTGAACATCAAGCTTGGATTGCGAAAGGTTTTCATGGTGAGATGGATTATATGGCAAAACACGGCATCAAGCGAACCCGCCCTGCTGAATTAGTGCCCAATACCCTGCGCGTTATCTCGGCGCGTTTAGATTACTCACCTGCCAATAGTGCTAACAGTGAAGTTATACTAAAAGATAGCTCAAAAGCCTTTATATCGCGTTATGCGCTGGGGCGTGATTATCACAAAGTGATGCGCAACAAACTGCAAAAATTATGCGAAAAAATACAAGCAGAAATCACCCCTCAACATGCAAATAACCTCAGTTATCGTGTCTTCACCGATAGCGCACCCGTGTTAGAAGTTGCACTGGCAGAAAAAGCCAGCTTGGGCTGGCGTGGCAAACACACCCTGCTCATCAATAAAGAGCATGGCTCATGGTTCTTTTTAGGTGAAATTTACACCAACTTACCTTTAATAACAGATGCTCCTGCAAGCAACCATTGTGGCACCTGCATCAACTGCATCGAAGTATGCCCCACTCAGGCTATTACAGCTCCATATGAGGTCGATGCAAGGCGTTGCATCTCATACCTAACTATTGAGCTTAAAGGCAGCATTCCGCTCGAATTGAGGCATATGATAGGCAACCGCGTGTATGGTTGCGATGATTGCCAGATTTTTTGCCCTTGGAATAAATTTGCCGAGCATAGCAAGGAGCCGGACTTTGCAGTCAGAAACGGATTGGACAATTTAAGTTTGGTGCAATGTTTTAGCTGGACAGCAGCAGAGTTTTCTAAAAGCATGGCGGGTAGCGCCATCTATCGTATTGGCTATGAACAATGGCTACGTAATATTGCCATCGGCCTAGGCAATGCCGAGACACGCCCTGAGATTATTTCAGCTTTGCAAAACCGCTTGGAGAATGCCAGCCCCTTACTGCGTGAACATATTGAATGGGCGCTAAAGCAGCATCTAACCTAATCTAAATATCGAAGTTGCTTTAATGACGCTTCAAATTGCTCAATCGGCAAAGGTCTGCCAAACAAATAACCCTGATAAGTATTGCAACCACAGTTCGCTAGCAACTCTCGCTGTACGGTGGTTTCTACCCCTTCTGCGATGATTTCCAGATTCAAGGTTTCCGCCATTGCAATAATCGTACGTACAATGGCTTGGTCACTCACATCGGTGGCAATATCACTCACAAACGATTGATCAATTTTCAATTGGTACAAGGGCAGCAATTTAAGGTATTGCAGTGAGGAATAGCCCGTACCAAAGTCATCTAACGAGAAATGCACACCTACTTTTTTTAGCTCGTTCATTTTAGTAATCGTGTCGTCAATATGCTCAAGCAGCATACTTTCAGTTAACTCTAGCTTTAATAATTTAGGATTGATGCCAAAGTTTTTAACCACCGTTATTACCTGAGCAGCAAAGTCGACTTGATAAAACTGTTTAGCACTCACATTGATAGACAAAGTGAGATTGCGCGTAGCCGCGGAGTTTTCCCAATTTTTCAACTGAGCACAGGCGCTTTCTAGCACCCACTGCCCGATGGGCAGTATCAAACCGGTTTCTTCAGCCATTGGGATGAATTCGTAAGGCGAAATCATGCCCCGAACTGGATGTGGCCAACGAATCAGCGCCTCAGCCCCAAGTGCTTGGCCAACGGCATTCACTTGTACCTGGTAATGCAAATCAAATTGTTGATTATCGATTGCTTTGCGTAAGTCCACCTCCAAGGCGGCACGAGTATTAATCGCTTCCTGCATATTGGGATCAAAAAAGCAGAGTGTATTTCGCCCGGCTTTTTTGGCTTGATACATGGCAATATCAGCATGCTTTAACAGGGTTTCTTGCGAATGGTCATTTTCATTAAATAACACAATGCCGATACTAGCGGTTGTTTGATACATGTTTGTTGAAAGTTGAAACGGCAAACCAATCGAATATAAAATCTTATTGGCAATCGTTTCTGCTTGCGAAGCCGCTTCTAGTGGTTGCTTGCTTAAATTCTCTAACATCACCACAAACTCATCGCCACCTAAACGTGATACGGTATCTCCCTCGCGCACACAAGCGGTTAAACGTTCTGCCACCTGACGGAGTAAGGTGTCGCCGACATCATGACCCAAGGTGTCATTCAGCGTTTTAAAATGGTCAAGATCAAGAAATAATAAAGCACCTCCCCAACCCAACCTGACCCCTGCCGACAAAGCATGATTCAAGCGATCAATTAAAAGTCGCCGATTAGGCAAGCGCGTCAGCACATCATAAAAGGCCAAGTGGTTGATCTCAGCTTCCGCTGCATTGCGTAATGTCACATCCGTGAACGTAGCAACATAATTCGTTACCTCGTCATCGTCACCCTTCACTGCAGTAATGGTGAGATGTTGTGGATACACTTCACCATTTTTACGACGATTCCACACTTCGCCTTCCCAACCGCCATTTTTAGCGATATTTTCCCACATGGATTCATAAAAATCCGCATGATGATGGCCAGAACTCACAAGCCGTGGCGTTTGCCCGATTGCTTCTTCTGCGCTGTAGCCCGAAATCTTAGTAAACGCTTTATTCACTTTTAGTATGGTCTTGTTAATATCCGTGACCATCATACCTTCTTGCGATTCAAAAGCCGTGGCAGAGATGCGAAACTCCAGCTCAGCTAATTTACGCTCGGTAATATCACGTGAAAGCAAAATAAAACGTTGCGACTCGCCTGTGGCTTTAGATTTTTTAGAAACGGAAAGCTCAAACCAACGCTGCCCCTGAGGCAATTGCAAGTCAAACTGCTTGCCCTGCGAACGACCGTTCTGTTCAGCCTCTTCCAATGCAGCCATGACGACTGCGGCAGCGGCTTTAGGTAGCCCCTCGTGCACCGTCTTGCCGATTAAATCATCAGTTGGGGCGGCAAGCAGTTGTTGGTCAGGGCTGTGAGCCGCATAATAGCGGCCTTCTCTGTCAAGCTCAAACAATAAATCCGGAATTGCATCTATCGTAGCCTGCAATTTCAAATCAATCTGCTGCCGTGCTTCTTCTGCTTGTTTTAATTGCGTCACATCCATCATCGCAACGCGTAAAATAGGCTGATCAGTTGCATCGTCCATGCGCAAACAATTAAAATTAGCAATAAAGGTCGTGCCATTTTCATGGCGCATTTTCATGTCAAAATTAAGCTCTTCACCGCCGTCCAAATCCTGCATACTTAAAAACAATTGCTGCCAGTGTGTCTTTTCTGCCTCAATGACAAATTGCGAAAACAGTTGGCCATTGAGCTGATTCCGCTTCAACCCAAACATCGAAGTCACTTTCCAATTCACTTCAGCAATTTCACCCGATTGACGGATGGATAAATAACCCACTGGTGCAAATTCATATAAATCCGCATATCGATCACGTGATTCAACGACCGCAGCCTGTGCTAACTGCAACTTACTTTGCGCCTGAACACGCTCTTTTTCACGATCAAAATTATCCAACGCAAAGCCTATATCCATCGCCATCTCGCTCAATAAATTGATGGTTTCTTCATTAAAGGCATCGATGTGGAAATCATATATAGACAATATGGCAAAAGACCTGCCATTGCGAGCAATAGGGAAAGAAGCAGAGGCACCCCAGCCAAAGCGCTTGGCTTGCTCGTGCCAGGGCCGCGTCAGCTCGTTTTCTTGAAAATCACTAATAATGACTGGGTGGTTTTCACGAAACGCTGTACCCGTGGGTCCTCGCCCTTCTGGCACGTCTGGGCTGACCGATATTTTGATGCCATCCAAATAAGTGAGGCCATTGCCATAACTAGCAACTGGCTTAATAAAGCCGCTGGACGCCTCTAACTGCCCTATCCAGGCCATTTTCATGCCGCCAAACTTTACGGCGCAACGGCAGACCAAGGGAAATAAATCGGCCTCGTTCGCCATACGCACAATGGCTTGGTTGATTTCACTGAGGGCTTGATACAGATTTTTTAGCCGCTGGATGCTTTGCTCGGCTTTATTGCGCTCGGTCAAGTCACGTAAAATAGCAAAGTACGTTTGATCATCCAACTTGCGGGCATTAACTTCCACCATAAATTCGCTGCCATCTTTATGTATATGTAACCACTCGCCAGAATGCGGCATGCCCTTCATCAGGCTCTCAACGGCTGGATTTATTCTAGGAAGTTCATGTTTTGCCAGCAGACTGGGCAAACTCAGACCGAGTAATTCATCGCGCCCATAGCCAAATAATGCTAAGGCAGCAGGGTTGGCTTCAATAATACGATGATCGCGATCCAACATCATCACGCCCTCACCGGCCTGCCTGAAGAGTTGCTGATAGCGGACTTTAGCGATTTGCCGCCCCCTTGCTAGTAACCACGCCAACAGGCCCAGCATTATGGTTAAGGCGCTGCCTGTCCAGGCAATGATTGAAAGTTGCTGCGGGTTTGACATACGCGCTTCAAAGGCGGGCGTGGTGTTCACCAGCAACGTCCAAGTCCGTCCACCAAAATTCAAATCGCGTTTCGTTTGCAACATTCCGTCTGCGAGTCTAGATGCAGAAGATTTCTTATCAGAGTGATACATCAAGGTGCTGGCAGTCGTTACCTTTTCATCATGAATTTCCAGATCAATGTCTTTAATAAACTGGCCTTGAAGCCCAGCCATTAAATCATTCATACGAAATGGCACATCCACCCAGCCCTTAATCGCATCACGTTTAGCGGCAAGTGTTTTTAGGTTGGTGTCTGTTTGATAAATCGGCAAATACATCACAAACGCCAATACATCCTTTTTACCTACATCCTGTACCAAGGTAAAGTGCGAAGTAATGGCAACATCGCCACTATCACGCGCACGTTC
Organism: Methylotenera sp.; assembly: GCF_013141425.1. Taxonomy (GTDB): domain Bacteria; phylum Pseudomonadota; class Gammaproteobacteria; order Burkholderiales; family Methylophilaceae; genus Methylotenera. The sequence goes on from NZ_JABFRA010000121.1 coordinate 19,806, forward strand.
CATGGCACTTTTTGCGGCAGGGATAGAAAACGTATCCAATCCCAATGCTTTAAAGTTGTCAGCGTTCATTGGTTCCATGCGGATGATGGGCGCATAGGCATCACGCTCGCCCGCGGGCTTAACGTCGTAATTCAGAAATCCAATTTTGCGTATCGCCACAATATGTTTCGCTTTATCAGCATTTTGCACAATGGTAACTAACCCAACCCCCTGCACACCTGATTTTTTTTCTGGCAAACGCAAAGACTCAACATAAGCTCGAAATTCTTCAACCGTAACTTCTTGCGAGCCGTCTAGATAGCCTTTAACGCCGCGCATGACCACTTCATAGTCTTCTAGTCGGCCAAGGATATTGCTGGCTGCTTGATCCGTTGCGTACTCCAAATCAGCTTTTAAAGCACGCGACTGATGTCGCTTTTCATCCTTCCAAAGCACTGCAGTTAGAGCAAATCCAAATAACAATACCACCGCAGCCACTAGCCATGGCAATAGCTGCGACTTCATCATTCCAGTATGATGTTTTTTACCCCTTAAATGCATGCTTATTATTCTTAAAATAACTTTAATTTAATTATCAAAAAAACAATTATCTGAACGAATTTAACGATATTGCCTGCCATTTACTTATTGTAACTTCTGACTTGCCAGCATGGCTGCACCGATAATGCCCGCCTGATCGCCCAACTGAGAAATAGTCACGTTCACTTTTCCACGTAGGGCGGGTATTAAATCTTCATCTAATTGTTGTGCGAACACCAGTTCCATCAGCGCCCAGCCAGCACTCACGCCACCGCCAATCACCACATCGGTTACATCAATCACTTTTAAAAGATGTGCAAGCGCTTGCGCCAATGTTTTACCTGCCAGATGATAGGCTGCAATTGCATTCTGGTCGCCTTGTCGAGCTAAGTCGGCAATCTCATGGGCTTTCAAATACTGATTATTCGTTTCAAAATAGCTAATGGCAATGCCACTGGCAGAAGCGTATTGCTCCATACAGCCATGATTACCGCAGCCGCATAATCGGCCATTGGGCAATACCGTAATGTGTCCAACTTCCATCGCCACCCCATGCTGACCTTGAAATGGCTGACCGTTTAGTATCAAACCGCCACCAACACCCGTGCCTAAGCCTAAATATATCAAGCTATTTATTTGTGTGGCACGGCTTATATATTCGCCGTAAGCCGCCGCAAGCGCATCATTTTCCGTAATGACAGGCAACTCGATAATTTGGCTTAAATCATTGCTTAAATCCACATTACTTAAGCCAGGTAAATTGGGAGATTGTGAGATAGCTTGTGTTTTCGGGTCGATAAACCCAGGAAATCCAATGCCTACAGCCGATATTTCGGGGTGCTTAAGCTGCATGCTTTCAACTGCTGCTGCGATTGCATTTAGGATGCTTTGCCAGGCCTGCTTTGGCTCATGCGATTTGCAAAGCGTTGAAAAATCCGTTTGAAAACGTTTTTCTTCAATTAACTGTGGTTGCGCCTGCTGAGTCTCTTCAATAAATGCATCGTTATATTTAACCACACCCAAACGAAGGTTTGTGCCACCGACATCGATACCGATTAAGGTTGCCACGGTTTAGCTCCTTCCAGTACGGATAATTACCTCAGAAATTTTCTCTGCTGGCGACTCTGCGAGTTGATGCCAATTAAAACGCCAATGCCAATTGCCGGAACAGGTACCTGGTGTATTCATGCGATGATTTGTATCTAAAGCAAGCAAATCCTGCATCGGTAGAATGGCCAGTATTGCGTTTGATTCAAGCGCCAACTGAATTAAATCTTCTGGAATATTTAGCTGCGAGGGCTCTGAATCTGTGCCATGAATACAACGCTCAAGCTGTTGGGTCTGCTCGGCATTCAGCGTGACATACCAGCCAACGGTCGTATCGTTATCATGTGTACCCGTGTAAACCACACTGTTTTCTTCAATATTGGCAGGTAAATACGGGTTATCGTCATTGCCACTAAATGCAAATTGCAAAATTTTCATGCCAGGCAAATTGTATTTTTCGCGTAAAGCATCTACCTCAGCTGTGATAATGCCCAAATCTTCTGCCACCAAGCAAATTTTTGGAAGTGCTGTTTTAATAGCGGCGAGTAGCGCATCACCTGGCGCCAACACCCACTGGCCATTAATCGCGGTGTCTTCACTTGCTGGAATTTCCCACGCGGCTTCCAAGCCTCTAAAATGGTCAATGCGCACAATATCAAACAGTGCGTTTTGCGTGGCCATGCGTGAAACCCACCAGCTATAACCATCTTGCGCCATCGCTTGCCAGTTATAGTGCGGATTTCCCCAACGCTGCCCAGTCACTGAAAAATAATCGGGTGGAACACCAGCAACCACCGCCATATTTTTATCGACATCCAACTTAAATAAGTGGGGTTGCGCCCAGACATCGGCACTGTCATAAGCAACAAAGATGGGAATGTCGCCAAATAAATAAACATTTTTAGAAGCCGCATAGGCTTTAAGTGCTAGCCACTGGCTAAAGAACACATACTGAGTGAATTGAATTACGGCTATTTCATGCGCAAGTTCTTTACGAATCTGCCTAAGTACTTTTGCATCACGGTTTTTATAAGAGTCTGGCCAAAAATTCCAGCCCGCTTGATTAAACTTATTTCGAAGCGCCAAAAATAATGCAAAATCATTCAGCCAATGCGCTTGTCGTTTACAAAATCGTTTAAAAGCTTGCTGTGCCCTTATACTGCTAACTTGTGAAGTTTCAGCTTGCGCAATAAAAGCCAGATAAGCTTTTTCCAGCAATAGTGTTTTGGTACTGATTAGACCGCTTAAATCCAACTTGGATAACAAGCCTTGTGTTTGCAAATTTTCCAGACTAATAAAATCTGGATTTCCAGCAAAAGCTGATAAGCATTGATACGGCGAGTTATCGGCGTGCGGCATGTTGATTGGCAACGTTTGCCAAACTGTAGCACCTATTGAATTTAAGAAATCGACAAAACGAAAAGCCTCGACGCCTAAATCACCAACATAATAGGCACTCGGCAACGAGCTGATGTGTAGCAAAACGCCTGCGCGGCGCTGAGCCAAAAGTGATAAATTAGTGCGTTTCATTTTTACCTACTTGTAAATTAAGCTTACTTGAAGCGAGTTAACACTAATTCTATCTTTACGTGCGTTTATGCCTGCCCTCTCCGCATCGTTCCTGCATTATCGGCATTACCACCGCCAGCACTAATTGTTTTATGCAATACGGCGGGCACTGGTTGCTGTAATAAAGTGTATAAGTTAATCAGATTGCGGCGATACAACTGGTCAAAGCTCGCTACGCTGTCAGAAGAATTGTAATCGCCAAACCACCAGAACCAATCCGAGCCTTCACAAATCGCCAGTTGACGTTCGCAAGCCTTCAGTTGACTCGCACTTAAGCCGTTTTTTAACACCACACTGTCGTAGGTTTTTTTAGCGGCGCAAAGTAAATCCCAAGCTAAGTTTTTATCTTTACTACCTATCCATGTGCTAAAAGTACCGTACACCCAACTGCCTGCAGCAATTTGAGGGAGTACTGGAGCTGATATTCCCTTAGTTTTGTAATCGCTAGATTGATATAAATCAACCATATCACTAAAAGTAGTCATTTCAATATCTGGATGATTGGCTAAAGCCGCATACAGCTCACTTAAAAAATAATAGCCATTGTAAGGATAGTATTCCCATGCGTTTTCGCCGTCTAATATCACGCTCACCACTTTAGCTTTGACACTCGCGCCATCGCGATTTGTAGCATGTATATGCTCCAGCGAATGAATGAAATCTCTTACGGCATCGGGCGAATGCATTTTTGCGTATTCAAAGCCAATTTTATCGGACAACTGATCATCTCGAAAGAAACATAAAATATCCTGCGTACCGTTCGTCACACGATAGGGTTGATACAGATACTCGTATTTATCCGCTGCGCTCAATTGCGACTTCACTAGGCTATTGGCCAACACCCCTTGACCGGTTGCCGCCCATTCTATGCCTTGCTCTGCTAATAGCGACAACGCCGCACTGGATACACCACCTTCTGCAGGCCACATACCCCGTGGTTTAGCTCCAAAATAATCCAAGTGCGATATTTTAGCTGACTCCACATGGGCAACAGCACGCGCTTGGCCGCCCGCATATTTAGCATTCGCGGGTAACGGTGCAAATGGCATGGCATCTAAAGCCGATTTAAAGTCTAACAACAAAGGTAAAATCGGATGATAGTAAGGTGTGGTCGAAATCTCAATTTGTTTAGTTTGCATTAAGGCCTTATAACGCGGTATCAAGCCTGAAATAGTTTCACCGATGACCTTAAATAGTTGCTGCCTTTCCTCTTGAGTAAACAACAAGCCTTTTGCCATAAGATTCTGAACCACCTTGTTATTACGGCGCAAACTCTCGCCGCACCAAGCCAAGTGATACCAGACAAGCAAATCAGATTTATATTGCCCCGAAAGATAATGAAACTCATCGTTTTGCATCATAGGCTCGACCAATTGATAAAGGTGCAATAAGCGCTGGTAATGCGGAAATGGGCTAAGCATTTTTTCGTGATGGCTCTTAAAGCAACTATTCACGATTAATCGACAATCCTCATGGCTAACTGTGGCCAAGTCAGGCTCAATCAATAATCTTAACAAAGGGTCGCGAATTTTATTCTGCTTAAATTGAGCTGAGTAATCTTCAAGTTGCTCTAACAAAATTGGCACAAAGTTAAAAGTAACACGCGCTTTAGGATTCTCCTCAAGATGAAATGCCATGTCACTATAATCTTTTATCGCATGCAGATAAGTCCAAGGCAACACGTACTCGTTCGTCACGATGTCGCGATAATCTGGCTGATGCATGTGCCAATAAAGATTGAGATACAACTTAGGGCGATTCAGTTTCACTTAAATTTACAACCTTAATAGTTTACTTAAATTAAACAACACAACTTATTGATTTATTTCAAATAACTCGATATAAATCTTGGCCAAGCATATCTGGTGTGACTAAGGTAATGCCTTTTTCTGACACATAAAAACGCTTAGCGTCCAAGGCTAAATCGACACCTATTTGCATGCCCGCTGGAATGCTACAGCCACGATCAATAACCACATTTTTAAGAATCACATTACGATTCACGGTGACTTTTGGCAAAATCACAGCGCCCTCAATATCGCTATAGCTATGCACACGCACATCCGAGAATAACACTGAACTTGTGACGCTAGAGCCACTAATCAAACAGCCACCTGAAACCAACGAATCGGTTGCTTTACCTGTTCTACCCTCATCATTAAATACAAATTTGGCGGGTGGTAATTGCTCTTGCGATGTCCAGATTGGCCATTCTCTGTCATATAGATTCAACTCAGGAATCACGCGCGTGAGCTCCATATTGGCTTCCCAGTAGGCATCTATCGTACCGACATCACGCCAGTAGTAATTGCCATTTTTTGCACCTACACAGCTTTCGGTAAAACGGTGCGCTTGCACTTTATATTTTTTGATAATGTAAGGGATAATATCGCCGCCAAAATCATGGGTTGATTTTGGATCGCCGGCGTCACGAATTAACTGTTCGTATAAGAACTTAGCATTGAATACATAAATACCCATGCTTGCGAATGCCTTTGTTGGATCACCAGGCATGTGTTTTGGGTTTGCTGGCTTCTCAGCAAACTCGACGACCTTATCCGTTTCATCTACCGCAAGCACGCCAAAACCTTTAGCATCTTCCAAAGGAACGTTGATGCAAGCAACAGTCATGTCGGCATTACTTCTCACATGCGTGGCGAGCATTTTGCCGTAGTCCATTTTATAGATATGGTCACCCGCTAATATCAAGATGTATTCGCCGCCACCTTCACGCAACAAATCGAGGTTTTGGTAGACCGCATCTGCCGTGCCTTTGTACCACTCTTCTGAAATTCGCTGCTGCGCAGGAATAATATTGACGTATTCATTAAACTCACCACGCAAAAAACCCCAACCACGCTGAAGATGTTGAATCAGACTTTGTGCTTTGTATTGTGTTGCAACATTGATGCGACGTATGCCAGAATTGATGCAATTCGATAACGGAAAATCGATGATACGAAATTTACCACCAAACTGAACGGCGGGCTTGGCACGCCAATCCGTAAGGTTCTTCAGACGGCTACCACGGCCACCCGCCAGAATAATTGCTGCGGTATTTTTGGTTAATGTACTAATAAAACGATCTGAATGCTGATCCACTTGTTGGCTCTTCGGCATGATGCCCTCCTGAAGTTTAATTAATCATTATTAGAACTAGCTGGGCTAACTAGCTTTATTTTATATATTCGCTGACTCTGTTTACATTATAATCAGCTTAAAGCACTATAATCTAGTTAAAACACCGCGAAACTAGTAAATATAATTAAAAAAAGTAAAAATATTTCTTAGGGAAATTTAAGGAGAAATGTATCTTGGAAAAAACTTTGGACAAAATTAACGTGCCGACAGCTAAATCAAAAGCGCCTAAAGCTAATACAAAAGCAAAAACATCTGAAAAATCGAGCTCAAATGCCAAGTCTTCTTCGCATACGATTTCAGATGCACTGAAGCTGATTTTAAAAGCGAAACACCACGACCCCTTTAGCTTTTTAGGACAGCATCAGGTAGAAGCAGGCTATGCTTATCGTGTGTTCTTACCAAATGCTAGCACTGTTTCAGTGAAGTCTGCCAAATCTTGGATTAAACTCGAGAAAACACATGCGGATGGCTTATTTGAAACTACCAACAAAACCGCACTTAAAACCCCCTGTTTACTGAAAGTCGAGCTTGGTGAGCATTCTTATGAAACTTATGATGCCTACTCGTTCACTTCAAGCATTACGCAAGACGAACTTTACTTGTTTGGCGAAGGCCGCTTAAAACAAGCTTACAAAACACTTGGCGCACAACTTGTTACCCAAGATAACGTTGCTGGTGTGCGCTTTGCAGTATGGGCGCCAAACGCCGAACGTGTGAGTGTAACAGGCAGCTTTAACAATTGGGATGGCCGAGTGCACTCGATGCGCGCACATGGCTCGAGCGGCGTGTGGGATATTTTCATTCCCAATCTAACCACCCATGACACTTACAAATTCGAGATTCGCAATCGACATACGAGTGGCGTGTTAACCAAAACAGACCCGTATGGCTTTGAGTTTGAGCAACGTCCTGGCACGGCCGCTAAAATCAGCAGCAGCCATCATCAATGGGAAGACAAACAATGGTTGGAATCACGCAAAAAACGTGATTGGCTGCATGCGCCATTTAACTGTTATGAAGTACATTTGGGCTCATGGCAACGGAACAAAGAAGGCCATTTTTTAACTTATCGTGAACTGGCTAAAACCTTAGTCCCTTATGTTGCGGAGATGGGTTACACACACGTCGAATTTATGCCAATTTCCGAGCATCCGCTGGCAGAATCTTGGGGTTACCAAACCACAGGTTATTTTGGCGTTACCAATCGTTTCGGCACGCCAGACGACTTGCGTTTTTTGATTGATGCATTTCACCAAGCCAATATTGGTGTGATATTAGATTGGGTACCAGGTCACTTTCCAAAAGATGACTGGGCACTTGCACGGTTTGATGGTACCGCGCTCTATGAACATGAAGACCCGCGATTAGGTGAACATCAAGACTGGGGCACGTATATTTTCAATTATGGTCGAAATGAAGTACGCAACTTTTTAATTGCCAATGCTAATTTCTGGCTACAAGAGTTTCACATTGATGGTTTGCGTGTCGATGCAGTGGCTTCAATGATCTATCTGGATTACTCGCGCAAAGCCGGAGAATGGTTGCCGAACAAATTTGGTGGACGTGAAAATTTAGAAGTTATCGACTTCTTAAAACAACTCAATGTGATGGTGGGTGAAGACTTTCCAGGTGTGTTGACGATTGCTGAAGAATCGACCGCATGGCCGATGGTCTCTCGCCCTGTGTATTTAGGTGGATTGGGCTTTAGCATGAAATGGAACATGGGCTGGATGAACGACACCCTCACCTACATTGAACACGACCCAGTTCATCGGCGTTATTACCATGACATGCTTACTTTTGGGCAGCTTTATGCGTACTCAGAAAACTTTGTCTTGCCATTTTCACACGATGAAGTCGTGCATGGTAAGCATTCATTGCTCGACAAAATGCCTGGTGATGCCTGGCAAAAATTTGCAAATCTTCGCTTGTTGCTAACCTATCAAATGACCGCGCCAGGCAAAAAACTCAACTTTATGGGTAATGAGTTTGGTCAGGGCCGTGAATGGAACGTCAATAGTAGCCTAGATTGGCATTTGCTTAGCAACGACTACGAAGGCCATCAATGGCATCAAGGTGTTAAGCTGGCTACGGCTGACTTAAATAATCTATACAAAAAATTAAATGCACTTTATGCCTTGGACTTTGACGTTCATGGTTTTGAATGGGTAGACTGTCATGACTCGGACCAATCGATTATTAGTTATATTAGACGAGGTTTAGACAATAGTTTTGTTATAATAGTCTTGAATTTTACGCCAGTGTTACGCAATGCATACCGCATCGGCGTGCCACAAGCGGGCAGTTATCAAGAAGTGTTTAACAGTGATGCTGGCTGTTATGGGGGTAGCAATCAAGGAAACGGCTCTGGTTTGCATACCGAAAATGTTGCCTGGATGAATCATCCGCAATCGCTTGTAATTACATTACCGCCTTTAGCTGGTATTGTTTTGCAATTACAATAATTAGTTTTTTACTTCAAACTTACAAAGTACTCTTAATAAAAAATGGCTGCACTTACAACACTACCCGTCTGGCAAAAACTTTGCCAACATCAGCAAGCAATTTTATCTGTTCACATGCGCGATCTTTTCGCCGCGGATAAAAATCGTTTCGACAAATATAGTCTTAAATTTGAAGACATTTTATTTGATTACTCGAAGCATCGCATTACCGACGAAACCTTGCCGATGCTGATTCAACTGGCCCGCGAAGCGAAAATTGAAAACTGGCGCGATCGCATGTTTGCTGGTGAAAAAATCAACATCACGGAAAACCGCGCAGTTTTACACACGGCTCTGCGCAACCGCAGTAACACGCCAGTGTATGTGGATGGTAAAGACGTGATGCCTGACGTTAATACCGTGCTTGCACAGATGCGCGTATTTTCAGACAAAGTACGTAACGGTGACTGGAAAGGCTATTCTGGCAAACGCATTACCGACATTGTAAACATTGGGATTGGTGGTTCAGACTTGGGCCCAGTCATGGTTTGCGATGCACTAAAACCTTACGCCAGCCCCGAGTTACAAGTGCATTTCGTCTCAAATATCGATGGTGCACATTTAATGCGCGCTTTAGAAAAATGTAAGCCTGAAACCACCTTGTTTATTGTGGCCTCCAAAACGTTTACCACGCAAGAAACCATGACCAACGCTACATCTGCGCGCACTTGGTTTTTAGCCACCGCAAAAGAAGACGCTCACGTTGCAAAGCATTTTGTTGCCCTGTCAACCAATGCAAAAGCCGTACAAGAGTTTGGTATCGACACCGACAATATGTTCGCCTTCTGGGATTGGGTCGGCGGTCGTTATTCACTTTGGTCTGCTATCGGCTTATCCATTGCTTTATACGTAGGCATGGATAATTTTGAAGCGCTACTCACCGGTGCGCATGAAATGGACAACCATTTCAAAACGGCACCATTAGAACAAAATATTCCAGTGATCATGGCGCTGATTGGCATTTGGTATAACAATTTCTTCCATGTCGACACCAACGCCATTCTGCCCTACGACCAAGGAATGGCGCGCTTCCCAGCGTATTTACAACAAGCGGATATGGAAAGCAACGGTAAATTTATTTGCCGCGATGGTAAACGCATTCAATACAAAACTGGCCCTGTGATTTGGGGAGAGGCTGGCACCAACGGCCAACATGCGTTTTATCAGCTCATCCATCAAGGCACACAAATTGTGCCGTGCGACTTCTTAATGCCCGTGCATAGCCATTATTCCATTGGCAAACACGGCTATGCACATCACAAAATTCTTCTGGCCAATTTCTTTGCGCAAACGCAATCGTTAATGTTGGGTAAAACCCCTGATGAAGCGCGCGTAGAATTAGAAAAACAAGGCTTGACTGGCGATGCCTTGGAAAACCTTCTGCCACACAAAGTATTTGAGGGTAACCGCCCGACCACGTCTATCATGTTTGATAAACTGACGCCAAATACTTTAGGTAAATTAATCGCACTGTATGAACATAAAATCTTCGTGCAAGGCATGATTTGGGACATTAACAGCTACGACCAATGGGGCGTGGAATATGGCAAACAAATCGCTCAACAAATTCTGCCACTGTTAACCAATGATGCCGTGATTACCGAGTTTGACAGTTCCACCAATGGCTTAATGAATTACACAAAAGTACACAAATAAACTTTTTTATGCCTAGCCTAGATAAATATCGAGTCGATGCTAAAAAATTTTCATTGAAGGATTTTAAATCCAACGATAAAAGCGAACGGAGCGGTAGTAAAGAGCAAGATGCAATTGAATTAGCCAATCTAGCAACTGAAATTAATGCGCTACAAGATATTTTAAACGCTGAAAGTAAACGCAAAGTGTTGCTGGTGTTACAAGGCATGGATGCCAGCGGTAAAGATGGCACCGTACGGCACGTTTTTAGTGAGTGCGATCCACTTGGTATAAGGCTCGCTAGTTTTAAAGCACCGAGTAGCGAAGAACTCGCACACGATTACCTGTGGCGCGTGCATCAACAAGTGCCTAAAGCGGGTGAATTGGTCATTTTTAATCGTAGTCATTACGAAGATGTGCTGATTGTAAAAGTACACAACTGGATAGATGAAGCTGAATGCAAGCGCCGCTTTGCGCAAATCAACGACTTTGAACGTTTACTCACTGAAACTGGCACTACCATCATCAAATGCTTTTTGCATATATCAAAAGAAGAGCAAAAAACGCGCATGCAAGAGCGCCTAGATGACCCAACTAAAACCTGGAAATTCAACCCAGGCGACTTAAAAGAACGTGAACTTTGGCCGCAATACATGCAAGCCTATGAGCAAGCGCTTAAAGCAACATCTACTGAATACGCACCTTGGTACGTAATACCAGCAGATTCCAAAACCAATCGAAATCTGCTGATTTCAAAATTGCTACTCAACACGCTTAAAAACTTAAAACTAAAGTATCCAGCCGTGCCAAGCGACTA
>NZ_JABFRA010000111.1 GCF_013141425.1 Methylotenera sp.
CGACCCTTTTGAGTCATTCATCTAATTTTACTTACTGACCGAAAAAATCCCCAAAGCTGACGGTCAACCTTTCCCTATCACAGACAACAGTCGAACCATTATAGTCAGACCTTCGGGCAATATTAACAATATGTATAGATTCTTCTAATTTATATTTAAAAGGGTATTCTATCTACAAAAGTCAGGAAAAACTCCCTAGGAATTAGGGTTCAATAACCTCATAGTGTTGAGTCATTATAGTTTCTTAACATTGAGTCCAATATGGTAATTCAGAGCAGAAAAAATGTATTCGCTAAAATAGTAGCAAGCGCAATCGCACTTTTGGTCTCAAGTGAAGCATCATCGACATGCATTATTCAAAATAATAAATTAGATGTAAATTGTGATGGAAATGTTCACAATGGGTATCTTGCTAGAAAGAATCAGTCACTATTAAATACCCAAAACCTTACAGAGACGAATCCAAACGCACCTAATGGGAATAACATATTAAGAAAAGTGACCTTAAATGTTGCAAAGGATACTAAAATAAATCCAAATCCTCGTGTTCAGCTTTGGACAACGAATGATCAAACAGGTGCAATTGCGACGCCCATTTACAGTGTGTCTACACTGGTTAATGCCAATAGCTCGATTAACAACCGTGGCACGATTCAAAATAACAGTGTAAGTAAAGTGAACAATGTTGCTGTGCTTCTTGGTGGTAATAAGGCTAAATTGGTGAATCTTGCTGGTGGTGTAGTGTCTGCAGAAATTAGTGCCAAAAATCTAACAAAACCTATTTCCACCTCTACCGTAAATACCAGCATTGTTTTTTTCGATGGTACGCTACCTATTAAAGCTGGCGCGCCTCATGGGGTGTTAAATGGTCCGGTCACGACCTATGGGTTTGATGCAGCAGCGATTGGTGTAGATACTGAGTTGCACGGTCATAATGTAGTGGAAAATCACGGCATCATTAGTGCTAGACATGCAGGCATTGGCAAGGTGTGGGCGGTTGCCGCCGCAGGGAAAGCAGACACTTTTGCTTTGGAAAACTACGGCACGATTTCGGCAGAACGCACTCAACCGCTGATACTCACTACTAACACCGCCGCCAGTTTAAAAGGCACCGTAAAAGGCGCAGAAAAATTAAAAGTAGCGAGTACCAGTTACGGCGAAGCGCGCAATATTGCTTATGCGGCAGGTTTTTTTACTGAAGAAGAGCAAATGGAATCCACAGTCCATAACCACAAGGGCGGCACAATTTTAGGCAGTGGTGATTTGACGGCGGCCTTATATATGCGTTCAAACATCTTAAGTATTACTAACGATGGCACGATTAGCTACAACAAAGGCGCGGGCAGCGTTGGCGGTGGTGTGGCGATTGTGAGCTACGAAGCGCCATTTAACGAAGTAGAAGACGGTTTTTTACAAATCATTATCGGCAAAACCGCACTTAAAAATACAGGCAATATCATTGGTGATGTGCGCATGGTGGATGTCAACGGCTTAGCTGAAATGGCTTCAAGAGTGGCTGGTTATGACCAATCTTTTATGAAAGTGGCAGGCAGACGCGACAGCGCGATTGACAACATCGGCACTATGCAAAACCTAGTGCTAGGCACGGGCGACCACAAACTCACCAATAGCGGCACGATTGCGGGCAATATCAATGTCAATCAAACCTTCATTTACAAATATGCTGCGACTAACGCCACCAATAACTACCCTGCAGGCACGTTTGCCGCAGGGCAATCTGCCACAGCTTGCTTGGCGCCTGATGTGCCACTCAAAGGCTGTTTACCTTCAAAATGGTTCTTGGCGGGCGATGAAGTGCATAGCTATTTAACTGAAGAAGAATTTTTAGCAGCGAACCCAGATAAACGCTTTGCCTTAGAAAACAGTGGCACGATTACTGGCAATGTGACGATAGCAACGGTGGCAGGTAGCCATATTACGATCAGCCCAGTCATTACAGCTGAGTCGTCTGAAAATAACAGCTCCATTCAAGGCACACTCAAGATAGCAGATGCTAAAGGCATAAGTTCAGCAGATAGTACAGCAGTGATTAAGCCGATTGTGAGTAGCTCAGCATTAGTGAAGTCTGGGCAAAGTTATACCGTTGCCAAGCAGTTCTTTGGTGAAGTTTTACCAAAAGTAGAAAGCAGTGGAAATGTCAGTTGGATAGCTAAAAAAGTTAGTAATGCACTGGTGATTGAAGCAACGGTTAAATAAATGAAGTGAAAATAAACGCAAACATAGGGGAAACAAATGCAACAAAAAAAATTTAAACTCAAACATATTTCACTGGCGGTGCTTACCTCATTGCTAGCCTTACCTGTTGCGGCAGTGGCTAAAGAAGCTGCCACAGAAAGTTCAAGCGAAATTGATAAGTCAACGACTAAAGTGGGAGAAGTCGAGTTAGACAAAATTAATATTCGAGCTACTAAAGATACTGGTGGCTTATACCAGCCTGCAAACACAACTACTGGTACCAAAACAAATGCCTTGCTAAGAGACATTCCGCAAACAATTAATGTGATAACAAAGGAAACTTGGCGTGACCAAGGGGCGCGATCACTGAACGACACTTTGCACAGTGTGCCTGGTGTGAGTGTTTTGGCAGGTGATGGTGCGCGTGATCAGGTATTAATTCGTGGCTTTAGCTCACAAACAGATAACTTGGTTGACGGTTTCCGTGATGATGCTACTTACTATCGCGATTTAGCCAACATTGAGCGGATTGAAGTCATTAAAGGGCCCGCATCTGCGCTTTATGGACGTGGCGGCTCTGGTGGTTTAATCAACCGAATTACAAAAAAACCAATGTTCGAGACTTTTTATGAGCTGGGTGGCACTGTTGGTTCTTACAATGTTAAGCGCGGTGAAATTGACTTTAACCAACCTCTAAGTGATACTGTAGCCGTGCGTCTGGCTGCCAGCATTGAGGATTCTGAAAGTTTCCGTGACCAATACTTTTTGGAGCGCCACCTAATTGCACCTTCTGTATTATTTAAACCATCAGATTCAACAAGCTTGCTTTTTCAGATTGATTATTTAGATGACCGAAGATTAGATGATTTGGGTGTTCCTTTCCGTATTGGCGGCCCATTAAATGTTAAAAGAAGCCAATATTACGGTTCACTTAATGGTGAAAAAGACGACTACATACAAACGCACAGCACAGGTGCCACTATTAGCTTTGATCATGCGTTTAATAGTGGGTTAAAAATTCGCAATGTATTTAGAGCGACAGATTTAGATCAGGACCGAAATGATACCCGCGCACCTGGCTTTACTGCGACAACATTTACCCGCCAACACACAAATATCAATCGCGAAGATAAGGGTATATTTAACCAAACGGATCTAATGTTAGACACAGACGGCTTTGGATTGAAGCATAAATTGCTGGCTGGCCTAGAGTTAAATCATCAGGACAAAGACTCTTGGGGTAGCCGTTTTGACGTTGATGCGGTAAATCAACTCAACCCAGTTCTTACGCCTATTGTCTATGGCACTGCGACAACGCCTACCTACGCCAACTTTAAAAAACGTTGGTACACGCCTTTACCTGGAGGGACAAAGTTGAAGTCGGTTTCAAACACCAATCATGATACTAATACAATTGGGGTGTATGCTCAGGATTTAGTGACACTTAACGAAAAATGGAAGGTGTTGGCTGGCTTGCGCTATGATCAATTTAAGCAAGATACAACAGACTATATGCGCCTTAATACGGATGTTAGGAGAAATATTAGTCGCACCGACTACACATTAAGCCCGCGTGTTGGTGTCGTTTATCAACCTACCGATTACGCTAGTATCTATACTTCGTTTAGCCGCTCGTATCAACCCACAGGTATTGATGGAGCCCTTAGTTATACTGCTAGAGATTTGGAGCCAGAGCGTACGACGAATTATGAAATAGGTGCAAAGCTTGACTTAATGGAAGGTGGTTTGTCTGCGCAAGCCTCATTGTTTAGCTTAGAGCGCACCAATACTAGGCTCACTGTAAATCAACCCAGTGGCGATAATAGACAAGGTGGTGAAACGCGCACGAATGGTTTAGAACTATCGCTTGCAGGCCGACCTGCTGATGGATGGGATATTATTTCAGCATATACTTACTTAGATTCAACTATTGTGAAATCAGATGGTGTAGAAAAAGTGACGGGCTATCCTGATGTTCTCCTAGAAGGAAATCGAGTACCTATGGTGGCAAAACACAGTGCTAACTTATGGGTGACTAAACGATTCTCAAATGGCTTTGGTATAGGTGGTGGCGTAACTTCAACTGGTGAGCGTTACATTACTGCTGGAGAACGTGCTTGGATGCCAGGCTATACACGTTTTGATGCAACCGCATTTTATGAAGCAAAGAAATACGAAGTACGTTTAAATGTGTATAACTTATTTGATCGTAATTACACAGATGCTGCAACAGGCGGAAATGAAAATGGTGCGATTCCCGGTGTTCCTGTGAGTGCGTTGCTATCTGCAAAAGTAAAATTTTAGGGCATTGGCATAATCATGTTAGTTGAAAAGGCAAGTCTATGACTTGCCTTTTTTATTGAAAAATATAGACAGTAGAATATTTAATTCATCACAATTTAATATCATAAATGACCACTTTGTGCTGTAAGTACGCATTGACGATGCAAAACTGCTCGGCTACTTTATCCCACGATGCTGTCGATTATCATAATTGGTGACAGACGGCTTTGGGCCCTGAGTGAAGTTATGACCGGCTGTTATTTGGCCTGATAATTAAACCTCTTCAAAGCTGCCACTGAGAATCGGCACTCCCGGCCCTTTAGCTGCCAGTCGCTAATTTTTATCATCAACAACCAAGCGGGTCAAAGCTGCCACTTAAATATATTAAGTAAACTTCAAGCCAGACACTTGCAGACATTAGAGTAGGATCTAATTATCTTATTTTCTTGGTGATGTAACTATCTTTTATATTATGACCTTTCCAAAAAACTAACGACTTACCGATAGATTCCACAAACCCAATAATTACAGAATTTATTGATATAGGTCAAATGAGTTTTACCTAAAGCATATATAGTCGCTCGACTAAAAATTTAGTGGATGACTCTGATTAATATAAAGTTTCCTGAGAAATCATTTTTTTTTACCTCAGGTTTCCTGATAGTTCTAAAGTCACTATCAAGCACGTCCTTATCGCCAGCATCATTGGCTAAAACATAATAATTAAAATATTACTATTGCTAATAATGGTAAACATATGAGTGACGCAAACATTACCGATTACCTAGATAAGCTTCAGCTATTGCTTGAGGAGCATGAGGCTCGCCGTACCTCAACCCTAGATAAACTGGAACTGGTGATAGCAGAAGATCTTTTACATGATCTGCAGTTACACATGCTTCAATTAGAAATTCAGAATAAAGCGTTACTTCAGGCTCAAGCAGAACTGCGTAGCAAAGAAGCGCATTTACGACTGAGTCAGATTGGCGGTGGTATTGGTACATGGGAAGCCGACTTAATCAATAATAAACAAATCTGGTCAGAAAATTGTATTGCCTTGCTAGGTTTCTCTGCCATTGAAGAGCCCACTTTTGAAGATTTTTTGGCGCTTATACTTCCAGAAGACCGTCAAATCGTCATTGATGCAACACAATCGCATATCGAACAGAGTACTAAATATGAAGTTGAGTATCGCGTAAATCATGCTAATGGTGAAGTTCGCTGGATGCGTTCATCAGGACAAGTGGAACGTAATAACCACGGGGAACCGATATTGATGCGTGGAATTGCTCAGGATATCACTGAGCGAAAACATTCGCAAAGTATGTTAGAAAATACAAGAATTGCGCTGGAAGAATCAAGTAGTCGTTATTTAGACCTCTATGAGTTTGCTCCAGTTGGTTATCTCTCAATTAACAACCAAGGCTTAATCATGGAAGTTAATTGGAAGGTAACTGCGATGTTTGGCCTAAAGCGTAATGAGCTACTTCAAGAACGCTTTGCAAAATTTGTTGAAAACGATGACAAAGATCGTTGGCGCCGCCAGTTTACAATCATGAAAGAGCTTGCTGGAGGTGAAGAATTAAGTTTTGACATGAAATTTTCCCATGAAAACGGTTCTATATTTCATGCAAATCTAAACTGTCTAAGAATGGATGATGGAGAAGATCAGTCGA
>NZ_JABFRA010000045.1 GCF_013141425.1 Methylotenera sp.
TGCTATCGGCATAGCACGCTGTGCAAATCTGCCAGTACGTGTTTTATCTCAAGGTCAAAAAAGACGCGTTGCATTGGCTAGGCTTTGGCTAGTAAAAAGTAAATTGTGGATTCTGGACGAACCTTTTGCCGCATTAGATGTTGCTTCCGTCGAAGGTTTAGCCGCACGGCTGGGTCAGCATCTATCCAATGGCGGAATGGCAATTTTGACAACACATCAGGATGTACAGGTGAATGCTGTAACAACCCAAACGCTGAGATTGAGTTAAGTGAATAACGCATGGCTTGTTTTATTAAAACGTGATTTATTGCTAGCTTTTCGTCGACGCTCTGATATTGCAACCACTTTGTTTTTCTTTGTTATCGTATCAAGTTTGTTTCCGTTAGGTGTAGGTTCTGATTCCGCCATCTTAAGTACTATTGCCCCAGGCGTATTATGGGTAGCGGCTTTATTGGCTGGCATGATTTCGCTCTCTCGAATGTTTGCCGCAGACTTTACTGATGGTACCTTGGAGCAAATGCTGTTGTCGCCACAGCCCTTGGCTTTAATGGTGACAGCCAAAATTTTAGCGCATTGGCTGGTGTGTGGTTTGCCAGTGGTATTGCTGGCGCCAGTTATTGGTTTGCAATATGCTTTGCCAAGTGATGCAATTGGTATTTTAGTATTTTCATTATTGCTAGGCACCCCGGCACTAAGTTTAATTGGTGCGATAGGTGCGGCTTTAACCTTAGGTGTGCGGGGTAGTGGTTTGTTGGTGGCCTTGCTGGTATTGCCACTTTATATTCCAGTGTTAATTTTTGGGTCACTAGCCGTTTCAGCAAGCCAGCATGCAATGAGCCCACAAGCGCATCTTTCATTGTTGGCGGCAATTTCGCTGTTAGCATTGGTGCTGGCACCGCTGGCAACCGCTGCAGCATTACGAATTTCTTTAGAGTAACTTAATGATGAGCATGAAAAAAATTATATTAGGTTTAGGTTTGCTTATTGCCTTAACGGGTGCCGCATTGATTCTTTTTGTGACTGGCACCAAATACATTGGCGTTCATGTTGCCTTGATATTAATCGGTGCTGCTTTAGCACGCCAATCACGTTATTTCGACGATAATTTCTATCATAATGCCTCCCCGCAAGCTTTCTACCCAACGGCTGGATTGTTGATACCTTGGTTTGCGTGGTTAGCTGCAGTGCTAGTTATTTATGGCTTATACGTAAGTTTTGCGATAGCGCCAACAGATTTTCAGCAGGGCGAAGCCTATCGCATTATTTTTGTACATGTGCCTGCGGCTTGGATGTCGATGGTAATTTATGTTGCCATGGCTTTTTGGGCTGGGCTAGGTTTAATCTTAAATGCTAGATTATCGGCCATGATGGCACAAGCCCTTGCACCTACGGGTGCTATATTTACCTTGCTTGCTTTGGTAACGGGTTCCTTGTGGGGTAAGCCCATGTGGGGGACGTATTGGGTGTGGGATGCGCGCTTAACTTCAGAACTGATTTTATTATTTTTATTTTTAGGGTTTATCGCACTACAATCTTCCATTGACGACCCAAGAAAAGCCGACCGTGCTGGTGCCTTGCTTGCCTTAGTTGGCGTGGTAAATGTGCCGATTATTTATTTTTCTGTTAAATGGTGGAGTACTTTACATCAAGGCTCTAGCATCAATATGGGAGCTGCACCTAAAATGGCAGCCACGATGTTTGAAGGCATGATCATTATGGCACTAGCCTTTTGGATGTATACCATCGCGGTTACCCTAATACGTGCGCGCTGTATTATTTTAGAGCGTGAACGTAATTCAGGTTGGGTGAAGGAACTCGCTACGCGTGAATCATCAGGAGCAAAATCATAATGCAATGGGAAAGTTGGTCAGCATTTTTTAATATGGGCGGCTACGCATTTTATGTGTGGCTTTCATTCGGATTGACAGCACTTTGTGTAATCTGGGAAGTCATAGCTCTACACAATCGCAATCAAGCAGCATTGCGACTCATTAAACTATTAGCACAACAGGATTAACAATGGTCATTAAAGCGCGACATAAACGATTTATATTAATAGCCATAGGTTTAGCCTTATTAGGCTTAGCGGCAACACTTATTTTTAATGCATTTAGTAGCAATATGGTATTTTTCTACACACCAACGCAGGTTGACAAGGGTGAAGTGCCGCATGACACTGGTTTTCGTATTGGCGGTTTAGTTTCTCCAGATAGCTTAAAACGTCAAGATGACGGTTTAACCGTTCACTTTTCTATCACGGACACCGCCAAGACTGTGCCAGTTGTTTATAAAGGCGTGTTACCCGATTTGTTTAAAGAGGGTAAGGGCGTTGTGGCGCAAGGTAAAGTAGGACCAGACGGTATATTTGTTGCAAGTGAAGTGCTGGCGAAACATGATGAGAACTACATGCCGCCAGAAGCCGCTGAAGCTTTGAAAAGAGCGCAGGCTCAAGGTTCTACTAGTTTGGTGATGCCCAAATAGATATTTTGAGCAGAACCGCTGTAATTCGATTAACGTAATTTCAAAAATTCCACTGTATTAAGTTTTACCCCCGCATAAATATTAAAAGGATATTAACGTGATTCCTGAAATTGGACATTTTGCCCTGATTCTAGCTTTGCTTGTGTCGCTAGTATTGGGTACTCTCCCTATCATAGGCGCTGCTAGTGGCAATGCTGTGTGGATGGGTTTAGCCAGGCCTGCGGCTAGGGCGCAGTTTCTTCTCATTGCCGTCGCCTTTGTCTGTTTGGCTTATGCTTTTGCAGCGATGGATTATTCCGTTATGTACGTGGCTGCAAACTCGAATTCAAAATTGCCAATTCAATTCCGAATAGCTGCGGTTTGGGGTGGTCATGAAGGTTCATTATTGCTGTGGGCCATGATCTTGAGTATATGGACGGTAGCCGTGAGCTTGTTCTCAAAACATCTGCCCGATGATATGCGTGCGCGTATTTTAGGGGTGATGGGTTTAGTGAGTGTCGGCTTTTTATTGTTTATGTTGATGGTATCTAACCCATTTGAACGCTTAATTCCTGCTGCACTCGATGGTCGTGATTTGAATCCCTTATTGCAAGATCCGGGTATGATTTTTCACCCACCCATGCTTTATATGGGCTATGTCGGCTTTTCAGTTGCGTTTGCCTTTTCAATTGCCGCTTTATTGGGTGGCCAACTTGATGCCGCTTGGGCGCGCTGGTCACGCCCGTGGACCACGCTGGCTTGGGTATTTTTGACTTTAGGTATTATGGCGGGTAGTAATTGGGCCTATTATGAATTGGGGTGGGGTGGTTGGTGGTTCTGGGATGCGGTGGAAAACGCTTCCTTTATGCCATGGTTGGTGGGTACGGCACTCATCCATTCATTAGCGGTGACCGAAAAGCGCGGAAGTTTCAAAGCTTGGACCGTATTACTTGCTATATGTGCCTTTTCTTTAAGCTTACTCGGTACATTCTTAGTGCGTTCTGGTGTTCTCACATCGGTGCATGCGTTTGCTACTGACCCAAGACGTGGCTTGTTTATTTTAGCGTTTTTGGTAGTTGTGATTGGTGGGTCATTAGCCTTATTTGCTTGGCGGGCACCTACTATTGGTCGTGGTGGAAAATTCAGCGTGATTTCACGTGAAAGCTTCTTGTTGGCAAACAATGTACTTTTGGCGGTTGCCGCAATTTCTGTGCTACTCGGAACGCTTTATCCATTATTTTTAGATGCATTAGGTTTTGGCAAAATATCTGTCGGCCCTCCGTATTTTGATAGTGTATTCGCACCGTTGATGGCACCAGCACTATTCCTAATGGGCATCGGTCCCATTGCCCGCTGGAAAAATGCTTCATTGCCAGAACTCGCTAAACGCTTGCGTTGGGCCTTTGGAGTAAGTATTGCCACAGCAATTATATTGCCACTGCTACTTGGTAATTTAACTCCCATGATTGGCTTAGGCTTATTCTTAGCTGTGTGGGTCTTTGCAACTACCGCTAATTTGGTCTATCAACGCTTACGCGGTAGCGATCAAGCACTTATTACACGCATTAAATCCACACCACGTTCTTGGTGGGGAATGGTGGCTGCCCATTTGGGTATTGCGGTATTTACAGTTGGTGTCACCATTGTGAAAGGTTATGAGTCTGAAATCGCCGTTCGTATGGCGCCAGGCGATGTTGCACATTTAGCTGGATTTGATTTCACTTTTGTCGGTGTAGATGAAATTCAAGGGCCAAATTACTCTGCAAGTCGTGGTCAGTTACGCGTTACCAAAAATGGCGTAGAAAGAACCGTACTTACCTCTGAAAAAAGACTGTACACGGTTACTAATATGCCGATGACCGAAGCAGGGATTAGTCCGGCGGTCATACATGATTTATATGCTTCATTAGGTGAGCCCTTAACGGATGGTGCTTGGAGTGTGCGTATTTACCATAAGCCGATGGTGGAATGGATCTGGTTCGGTTGTTTGATGATGGGTTTTGGTGGCATTCTCGCTTTGTCTGATAGACGCTATCGTATAAAAAAACGCAGTAAAGATGAGGCATTAGCGAATGAGGCGGTAGCATGAGACGTTTTATATTACCGTTAGTGATTTTTCTGGTGGTTGCAGGTTTTCTTTTTAAAGGTCTGAACCTTGATCCGCGTGAAGTGCCGTCACCCTTAGTCGGTAAGCCTGCCCCCCAGTTTAGCCTGCCGCGACTCGATAATCCTGAAACAGTTTTTACGCCTAAAGAAATGTTGGGTAAGGTCTGGCTATTTAACGTGTGGGCTTCATGGTGTGGCGCCTGCCGTGACGAGCACCCTTTACTGGTTGAATTGGCTAAAACTGGTTTTGTGCCAGTCTATGGCATGGATTATAAAGACACCCGTGAGGATGCACAGCAATGGCTTGACCAGCGAGGGAATCCCTACGTGGCCACGGCAATGGATATTGATGGGCAAGTAGGCATTGATTATGGCGTGTATGGCGTACCAGAGACTTACGTTATCGATAAGAAGGGAACCATTGCGTACAAGCAAATTGGGCCTATCACCGAAGAAGTGCTACGTGACAAACTGATTCCTTTAATTAAAAGGCTGAAAGCGCAATGAAAGTATATTCAATATTACGACTCGCACTTGCTTGCTTGCTCTTGCACACAACAATTGTATTGGCCGAAGAGGCGCAACCTCTAGAGGCCAATCAGGCCATTGAAGTACAAGTGCAGCGCCTTTCTGAAGAGCTAAGATGTTTGGTTTGTCAAAACCAGACACTAGCTGACTCACATGCCGATCTTGCGCTGGACTTAAAAAGAGAAATCCGCGAGATGGCGACGAAAGGCATGAGTGATAAGGAGATTGTGGATTATTTGGTTGAGCGGTATGGTGACTTTGTACGCTATCGCCCACCGCTAAAATCATCAACGGTTTTGTTATGGGTAGGGCCATTTGGGCTGTTGCTTGCAGGAGGTGTCGGTTTATTTTTGCAGTTACGTAGACGCCAAACAATGACGACAGACGCCCCACTTAGCGCCGAAGAGGCACGTAAAGTAAGCGAATTATTAGATAAGGAATCATAATGTTGCTATTCTGGATAGTTATATTTTTACTAATTGGGGCTGTGTTGTTCCAAATTTTGCCAGTTTTGACGCGGCCTAGTGCAGTAATAAAAACGGATGCAAATGCTGAAAAGCGCGCGATATTCCGCCAGCAGTTTGATGAAATTGAGCAAGACAAAATTAATGGGGTGCTTGATGAAAGTCAGTACGAAATTGCCATGAGTGAACTTCAGCGCCGTATGTTGGATGAGATTGGTACTACTCAGGTTGAGCCGGTAACGGCCATACAAAATACGCCAGATCGTCGTTTGGCTTTAATTTTACTGGTGTTAATTCCTATACTAGCGATTTTGATTTACTATAAAATCGGTAGCCCAGCATCGGTAACTATCCCTGTCGAAACGCCTAATACCTTTTCGGCAGATGCAGGTAAACAGCCAACTCCGGACCACAGTAATATGGTCAGTGACTTAGAGCCATTGCTGGAGTCATTAAAGGGAAAGTTAGAGAAAGATCCCGGGGATGGCTCTGGTTGGGCGCTATTAGCCAGATCTTATGTTGAGCTTAAGCGTCATTCTGACGCAGTTCCTGCGTATGAAAAAGCAGCGAAAGCTTTTCCTGATGACGCACAGTTATTAGCCGATTATGCCGATGCTTTAGCCGTGGTGAATGGTCATGATCTTACTGGTAAGCCAGAAGAACTGACTAAGCAAGCGCTAAAACTTGATCCACACAACGTCAAGGCTTTATTGCTTGCCGCCACCATTGCCTACAATAAAAAAGATTTTAAAGAGGCGATTACCCTGTGGGAACGTCTGCAACAAGATTTGCCAGCCGATTCCGATGTTTTGCCAGATGTAAAAGCCGCATTGGCGGAAGCGTATGCAGTTTCTGGAATCAAACCCAGTCTGCAAGTTGCTAAGCCAGTTGTTGCAGAAAAAGTGGCTGGACCAGTTGAAATTAGCGGTACAGTAAGTATTGCCCCGGCATTATCGAGCAAGCTTAACCCCACAGACACTGTGTTTGTATTTGCAAAAGCGACAAAAGGAGCACCAATGCCACTGGCCATTGTGCGTTTAACGGCAAAAGAGTTGCCATACAAGTATGTGTTGGATGATAACTCAGCACTCATGCCAGGCAATAAGCTTTCGAGCGCTAGCGAAGTCTTGGTTGTTGCCCGTGTTTCAAAAAGTGGTGATGCAACTTCACAAGCGGGCGATCTGCAAGGTAAATCTGCAGCTGTGAAGCCAGGCGATAAAGTAAATATTGAAATTAATGAAGTTGTGCAATAGGCAACAACTAAGCCTCACTTTTTAGCTGTTGTTTTAGGTGCTGCATGCGAGCTATGAAACTCATGGCAAGACATGCAGCTACTGGCGATGCGCTTAGGTTTTGGATTGTTACCCGAATGACAACGTAGACAAGACTTCCTGTCGGGCATGGCCACATCTTCACTGGTTTCTGAATTTTCCACTAAGTGACACGATTGGCATTGCTGGGTTTGATGCGAGGCATGATTAAAAATGGCCTTACTAAACCAGTCTTGATTAATCTGTAATGGCGTGATGCGCCATGGCAATTCATCGCCTTTTTTAGTTATTGCAACTTCATGACAATACGCGCAGCCATCGGTCTTAAGCGATTCCGTATAAGTTGTAAAATCTTTCGGCGCTTGTAACCGTAAGGTGTTGATAACATTTTTCTCGGCGCCATGCGGCACGGTAATGGTAGCCTTGGCAGGACCAACCGTTAATTCACTTTTGTGGCATTCAACACAGTCTCGATTGAAAGACACGGCGGCAAAGCGCATTTCTTTACCCTCAGGTCGGTGGCAAGTAGTGCAAGAGAGGTTGCGTACATCCCAAAGGCCATCAGGCCCTTGCACCTTGCCGAAATGTTGCGAATGTGGGAATTTGAGCCCAGATTGCTCAATCAAGCGTTCTGTTTCAGATTGAGGAATGCGTTCAAAATCAACAACTGCGGGGCCTGTTCTAAAAGTTAACTTAAACTCTGGGTGGCTACGGTCAAAGTCTTTAACATCGCTTAAGTTGGTTTTAGGGTCAGCTGCTTTAATATTTCCGTGGCACTTAACACACATGGCATTATCTTGCCGAGCCAAAGGGTGAGGTGCTTTGTGTTCAAGATGACATTCTGCGCAGCGAATACCATCAGAAAATAAACTGGTACTTTTAAACACACTTTTTTCTAGCGCTGGGTTGGCGATATGTGCCGCTGTATCCTGATGGCACTTTACACAGGCGGAGTCAGCAACTTTTTGCGTTAATGTTTCATGACAATTAAAACATTGCGAGCCGAAGTGTAAATGCGAATTAGATATGTGGCCAGGGCTCCAAACCCGATCAAAACCTAACGGAAGTTGCGCCATGGTGGCTTTAAGTGTTGGTATTAAATTTTGTGCAAGCGGCAATGCTAAAAATAACAGCGCGATGATGGCAGCCATGGCGATGGACAGGCGACGTTTAAAGGCCGAAGCTCCATAAAGCGGCTCGTGTGTCCGTGCTTTTAGATCTTGAAAATCATCGGGTAAGCGATGCAACAACAGTAAGGAGATCGAGAGATTGACGTCCGGCGGCGCAGGTTCGACGACTAACTGATAGGGCCCAATCATTACTTGCATGCCATTAGAAAGTGCTACATTCTGGACGATGCTACCTTGTGACTCCAGTTCGCCATTAATTCTGATGAGATGTAATTGTCCGTCATCTAAGCGCTTAATGACGGCATGATGCATTGCTAGACGCGGGTCAGGTAAATGTATTGTGCATTCCGCCCCACGTCCGATGGTGATTTCTTCAGCAGATAGTGTGCGGTAGCTGCGGGAAAGTACTCCACGCGAATTATGTGATACTTTGATTAAAAGGCAATTAATCATGACTTACCAGTACAAAAATACAGCCACAATGTGCGCTAGCATTGCTACCAGAAGCGCAACAGTGAATGGCACATGAAAATACAGCCAGAAACCTAAGCGCGCACGGTACATTAAATCTTGTCGCACACGTCGAACGAGTGATTCGCGCCTTACCATAATGGAATACAGGTCACGGTAGAGTTTACGTTGCTCTGCAACAACGTTATTGCCTAGTACCGTTAGTTGTTGCACAGCCAAAGCAGAGGGGCAATCTGCGCGAAACCCACGTAATTGCTCCATTAAGCTGATGCCAATGTAGGTTTCGCGACATGCGCGAGCAACCGCGTTGTTTATATCGTCTGGCATCAATAATGCAATTTGGCGTGCCAATTTGTCAGTTTCTGCAATACGTAAAAGTAAGCCGTCTAAGTTGTCTTCGCCCATGTTCTCGGTCATCAGCCGTGGATAAATCATGTAGGCATAGTTACCAAAAAAACCACTGACAACCACGATTAATAAGAGACCGTAAGCGAGGGTATGAATATTGATGCCAAAATGAAAGCCGCTGTGCAGGGTAACGATTACCGTCATTGCGGTACCAAGATAAATGTGCGCGGATAACCAGCCTTGCGTAGAGCCGCTGCTACGGTAGCGGCGTTTACGGATGCCATACCACGCCATCCATAGCACCATTAAGGCTGATAGGGTACCAAGCCCATAACCTAACCAACTGCCACCGTAGTGACCCACGGCTGGCTCAAACAACAGGTAGCCGGCAAAGGCAATGAGAATGACGACGACAGCCCATTTGAAGTAGCGGTATTTTTTGTAATCGAAAATGTTGCTATGTTGCATGAATGATTTCCATTATTCTTCGCCCGAACCGAGTAAAGCGGCCTCGGCTGATTTGCCACCTGCATAGCTTAATAATTCTTCAGGGTTGACGCGTAAAGCTGCACCTACTGGGCACGCACGCACGCAGACTGGACCGTCCTTAATGTCCTTGCACATGTCGCATTTCACTGCCACCTTGGCGCCATCGATTGTGGGTAATGCTTTTGGTTGAACTCCAAGCAGCATTTGCCACAGACTGCGCTCAGGCTGATCTTGTATTACGGCCATTTGAATCACATCATAGGGACAGTTCTGCTGACAATTACCACATCCGATGCAGCTATCGTCAATATAAACTTCACCATGGGGTGCGCGATGAATCGCATCTGGCGGGCAATCCTTCATGCAATGCGGATGTTCGCAATGGCGGCAAGAAGTGGGCACGCGAATATTGGCAAAAATAGGACCTGCATCTCGATCTAACCTTGTGGCACCGCCGTGCGTATCCGCACAGGCTTGCTCACAATGATTGCAGCGCACACATAATGATTCATCAATAAGAAGTACATCGGTGGCCTCACCCACGCCTTGCTGAATCAGAAAAGAAATCAGGTTAGAGGGTGTCGATTGATTTCCGGAAATACTGCTGCTATCAGATGACGCTTCTTGCTGCTGAAGTTTCTCCTGGTCCTGTAGATGCTGAAGATATCTGGCGTCCAACTCACTGCGTATTTCAGGATTGCGTGCGATGATATCACTCATGCGTCCGGCGTCAATTAACACGGCTTCGGTGGCAATCGCAGCGCGCACAGTCGCGTAGCGGGGTTCCCCCGAGACTAGTGACATTTCCCCGACATATTTACCGGCAGCCACATAAAACAGCACCACTTCACGCCCGCCTATCATGCGTGAAACTGTGACCGAGCCGCTTTGAATCAGATAAAGTCCATCCGCCTCATCGCCCTCGTGAAAAAGCTCTTCGCCCGCCGCGTAACTTTTTAGTGTGGCATTGTCTGCCAAATCATTCAGATCCTGTTCACTTAATGATAGGCCAATGCAAATTTGTACAACGGTTTTAATTGCCACTTCATTAAGCATGCGCCGCATCGAAGGCACGGAACCAATCAGCTTTTGCATTACACGACGCGGCGTTTCAATGAGTACGCATGGCGTGGTGGCGCGTACTGTGCCAGGACGGCGACGACCAGATACCAGCGCCATCTCACCGAAGAAATCGCCAGATTTGAGAGTGTCGTCTGTCACATTGTCATCGTCTATCAGGACGTCAAGTTCACCTTCTACAACAAAATAAAAGGTCGTGCTGTAGTCGTTGCGTTTGAAAATGTATTCACCTGGCTGTGATAGCAGGAGGTTGCTTTCTAACACTAATTCACGAAGTTGCAAGGTATTGAGCATTGCTAATAGCGGTACACTCTTGCGGATTTTTTCTAAAACATCATCCACACCACGATCGGTACAGAAATTAGCAAATTTTTCTCTGAGTAGCGCGGTGTCAGCTGGCTCAACAGGGTTGCCCAAGATGTATTCAATGACCTCATAACCCTGATTGATGCCTTGCTTAATCAGCGGGTAGCCAGCTAGCGAACCAATAATGTAAAGGCAGGGTACATTCGATTCGTAACGAGAGGAGAGTAAGGGGAGTGCTTCCAGATCAGGTGTTGGAAAGGCGACGCCAAACGCCTCCAGTACTGGCCGTGGTGGAAGAGCACCCAGTCGGGCTATCACGCGATGGCAGGGAATACGTTCAATGCCATTTGGCGTATTGGCAAAAACAGTAATCGGAAACTCACCTTTGGCGTTTCCTTCGATGGATTGCGGCCTTGTTTCAAGTAACCAGTCTAGCGCGCCATTTTTTCGAGCCTCGGTTAATTGGCTGAGATTGCTATCTTTACAATTACTAAAATCTTCAGCACGGTTTAGAATTATTACCTGATTACGACCCGTTAGCGCCAATGCGTTTTCTACGCCACTATCACCACCACCGATAACCACGATTGTCTCGTTTTGGTAAGCTTGCGGATCATCCAGTTGATACTGAATTTGCGGTAAATCGCCGCCAGGAATATTAAGCTTACGTAAGTTGCCCTGCACGCCAATCGCTAAAACCACATGTTCCGCTGTTAGCTTGCTACCATCTGCTAGCGTAATTTCGAGCCATTTTTTGCCGCGTTTTAAACTGACGACTTTAGCTTCGTAACGTACATTGACTTGGAAATCTACAATTGTTCTTTCCCAAGTTTCAAGTACCGTTTCTCGCAAAGAAGCGGTAAACGGCAACGGACTCCGAATTGGTAAGCCCCGCGGCTCAGACATCACTAACTTTCCGCGTTGGTAATTTCGTATCGTGCTGGCGGGCGCGGCTTCTGCTTCTAATAACAGGTAAGAAACTTTTTGCTCACTCGCACGAATCGCAGCGGATAGCCCACTAGGGCCCGCGCCGATGATAATGATATTAAAATGTTCTGGCATGGATATCTAAATCTATTTCCCAGTTTATTTTTCTGCAGTAAATCAGCAAACAAGCCTAATCATGTTTTAAGTTAATCACTGCTGGTGCGCCCGGCGAGATTCGAACTCACGACCCTTGGCTTCGGAAACCAATACTCTATCCAGCTGAGCTACGGGCGCATTCAGCTGTGCATTATAGCAAACCATCGCCTCACTTGGCTTATTACCTGAGCGACATATTGTTGGAAATGGTAAGTCCTTTCGCCCAAGCTAAAAGTGAAGGTATAATAACGCCAACAACAATCTACCATTAGGAATTCATCGTTATGAGCAATCAAGATAATGCATACAAAGGCTCCACATTTAAGCAACTAATCATCGTTATTCCAGGCACAATTTTAGCTTTTACCTTACTTATTTCTTTAATTGCCAAGTTGTCAGTGACGAGTGCACCTGAAGCTGTGAAACCTGTGGTGGTTGATACTCAGGTTGAAGCAAATATTAAGCCAGTTGCCGAAGTTGAAGTCGCTAGCGCAGATGCGGGGCCGCATGTAGAGAAAAGCGGTGAAGAGGTTGTGAAGGCTGTCTGTGGTATGTGTCATGCTGCGGGCCTGATGAATGCACCAAAAATAGGCGACAATGCTCAGTGGGCGCCACGAATTGCACAAGGCTACGATATGTTGGTGAGTCATGCGATTAATGGAATTCGCTCGATGCCAGCACGTGGTGGCAATGCGGCTTTGACCGATGGCGAGATTGCAAATGCAGTGGCCAATATGGCGAATGCCAGTGGCGCAAATTTTACTGCTCCTAAAGCGAAAGCTGTTGAACCTGCAGCTGCCCCAGCGGAAGAAGTGAAAGCAGTAGAGCCGTCCGCTGTAGCGCCAGTGGCAGCGCCCGCCACTGTAACTCCAGTCACGGCAACTGCTGGTAAAAGTGGTGAGGAAGTCTATAAAGCCGTTTGTGCGATGTGCCACGGTGCAGGTTTGATGAATGCACCTAAATTTGGTGACAAAGGTTTATGGGCGCCTCGAATTGCACAAGGTTACAATACCTTGGTGACCAATGCGACAAAAGGGATTCGTATGATGCCAGCTAAGGGCGGTAATGCGGCTTTGTCGGATTCTGAAGTCGCGAGTGCCGTGAAATATATGGCAAACGAAGCGGGCGCTGGATTTTAATTCAGATTAGACTAGGGCTGGTTGATCTTTTTTATCTTCAATATATTGCAAGAATATATTGCAAGTTTAATCACAAGATAGAAATAAATAAAAAGCCACTTATCTCCATAAGTGGCTTTTTTATTGATAGCGAGTAAATCATGGCAAGGTATGCAATTGGCGATATCCAGGGTTGTTTTCATGCTTTTCAAGCATTGTTAACACGCATACGCTTTGACCCAAAATCAGACCAGCTTTGGCTTGTCGGTGACTTAATCAACCGTGGTAGTGGCTCACTCGAGGTATTGCGTTGGTGCTATGCGCATCGAGAGAGCTTGAAAGTGGTGCTAGGAAATCATGATTTGCACGCACTGGTCGTCGCAGCTGGCTTTCTAAGAGCGCATAAAGGCGACACCTTGGATGCTTTGCTGGCAGCCGATGATTGCCAAATATTGCTCGATTGGCTGCGTCACCAGCATTTGGCGTATCAAGAAGGGGTAACGTCAGATAAGCGATATTTGATGGTACATGCTGGCTTATTGCCGCAATGGTCAGCAGAGCAAGTATTGCGTTATGCCGCAGAGGTTGAGGCTGCACTCCAAGGAGAAGATTACCTGGATTTTTTAGCCAATATGTACGGCAATCAGCCAGATGCCTGGCATGACAATTTGACTGGATTGGATCGGTTGCGCGTGATAACCAATGCCATGACGCGATTAAGAGTATGTAGTGGACTCGGCGCGATGGATTTTGATTTCAAAGGGGAATTGCCTGACGTGCCTAAAGGATTTATCCCGTGGTTTGATGTGCCAAATCGAGCAACGCAAGATTCGCAAGTGATTTTTGGACATTGGTCAGCGTTAGGTTTGCAGCAACGACCTAAGGTATACGCGCTCGATACCGGCTGCTTATGGGGTGGCCAACTTACCGCTTTAAACCTGGAAACAAAAGAAATTACTCAAGTGCAATCGCACCCACTGGATAAGCCCATCAAAATAGACCATAAGTTAAATAAACTGTTTTTGGATTAGTTTATATCCAGTTATCAGGCGAGATTGGTCGCTTCGTTGCTTCGAATAAGTACGGGTCTAGAAATCTAATTTTTGTCTAATTGAAGCTTGAATGCTTAAGGTTAATTCACGGCGGCCTTTAGCATTTTCTGATCGCCCTGCGGTGATGATGGGTGTCAAAAAATGCAATTCAACTGCAGGGTTTTTCTGTAGCAAGATTTGCTGTATCGATTCTATCATGGTGGTTTCTCCTGCATAGGCCATACTGATATTGTTGCTTCCATCTAAACTTGGATAGCGAATGGCAACCGGGTGTATGGAGGCGTTAGCCTGAATGGCGGCTTGAATGATGCTACTTTTAAACGGAAGTATATTGGTGCCATCCGTCGTTGTGCCTTCAGGAAAAATACATAAATTATCACCTTCCAATAGGCTTTTAGAGGTCATGGTCACAATGCGCGTTGCGAGCTGTCGCTTATCTCGATCGATAAACAACACATTAGATTTTTTAGCTAAATAGCCAAACACAGGCCATTTGCTAATCTCTGATTTAGCAATAAATCTTAACGGTACAATGCTGTTCAAAGCATGAATGTCGACCCACGAAATATGGTTAGCAACAACCATAGCACCCGACATGGTTGGGTGGGGGATGTGACCATGGCTGGTGATGCGCAAGTTAAATATCGCCAGTAATCGTCTACACCACCATTTAATGAGTTTATTTTTTAAAGATTTACTAGCAATTGGGAACACTAAGCTCGCAATAATTACCCCCACGAGTGTATGCGTGACAATACGGCTAATTCTGAAATAGCGTGTGATTCGATTGCTGGTGTTCTTTGATTTTATTGGCAAGTGTAAGTTTATAGCCTAGCATCCAATTAAAGTAAGCTATTTGTAGTACTTACTTTAGAAAATGTGCCGCATATCTCGGGTTGATTCTAGAAAGGGGTAACATTACCAGCATATCGGCTGTGTTGAAATAGGGATCCCATGCGGGCTCGCCGCAAATATATGCGCCAAGGCGTAAATAACCCTTAATCAGAGGCGGGCAAGCCGCTTGCATATCGGTACGTAATGAGTTGTTTAGTAATGGATTTCGAGGAAATACACGGTATTCCAAAGGTGATAAATACTCATCTTGCAATCGTTGATATAAACTTGCTGCTGCGTGGCCACCATCTGCCATGCTTACACTACCGCAGCCTATCATGTATTCGTAGTTGTGAGTTTGCATGTATCTAGCTAAGCCTGCCCATAACATGGTGATTGTGCCACCATTGCGATAATTTTGGTGTACGCATGCGCGACCCACTTCAACAGTGCGGTCAAATAAGTGTGCTATTCTGCTTAAATCAAACTCGGCTGCAGAGTAGTAACCGCCAGCTTCATTCGCTTTCTCTGGATTTAAAATTCGGTAGGTGCCGATCACTTGATTGGTGTCTGTATCCCTTACAATCAGGTGGTCGCAATATTGGTCAAATCCATCTACATCCAATCCACCAGAGCCTAATAATTGCGCTCCCATTTCTTCTGCGAATACTTTGTAACGTAAGCGTTGCGCTTCTTGAACCTCAAGTTGGCTGTGCGCAAGACCAATGGACAGACGCCTATCCTGTGAAAATGCTGGGATTTTGTGCTTTAGATTATTTCCTGCCGTGTTAAACGTCAGCATTTCTTTCTTTAACATTGACTGCCTCCTTTTTAATTAAGAAGACTTTAATGTGTGAAAATTAAAGAATTATGAAGGATATGTGACGGTTTATTGACGGTCTGTATGGAACTTGTAGTTCTTTGGCAAGTAAAGTAAAAAAATCTCCAGGATAGTCGTATTGCTACCCCTGAGACGAAGCTGTCTGAATGAATTTCAGCAGTTAATGCGAAACACGCGTGGTGCTGCCATTTTCGATAAGGCGCACTTTTTCACCAATATTAAATGCTTCATCCGCTTCTTGAACGACTGCCACTAAGCCGCCACCATCAAGCTTTATAGTAATTTCTAAGCCGTCCTTGCGTGTCACACCTTCTTCAATTGCTGAGCCCGCGATTCCGCCCGCTACCGCTCCAATAACTGCTGCAATCGCACTGCCACGGCCGCCACCAACTGAGCTACCTGCAATACCGCCCACTGCGCCGCCTGCAACAGTTCCGATGGGTGTTTTAGTGCCTTCTAGTTTTACCTGACGAACGCTTTCTACGATACCTGTTCTGACAGTTTGAACTTTACGCGCGTCATCGCGACTGTATACACTACCAGAATTTGAGCTGGCGCATGCCGCTACAAACAAGCTTAATAAACCAATGGCTAATAGACGTGTTGCTTTCATTTTATTCTCCCTAATGTTAGTTCAATGTATTTGATGGTTATACATCCAATTTAGTTTCATTTACCAGTGCTTGAGTGTAAATGGCTTCAATTTCCGCGCGTGTAGGTTTGTGGTTTTGCCCACCACGACTTTCAATTTTAATAGCGCCCATTGTAGAAGCTAACCTACCACAAGTTGGCCAATCCCAACCTTTTGCAATGCCGTAAAGTAAACCTGCGCGATAAGCATCTCCACACCCTGTTGGATCAACAATCTCAACCGCTTTAACGCACGGAATGTCAAACCGTTGACCCTCCGCATAAATTTGAGAGCCACTGCCACCAAGCGTAACGATTAAGGCTTTAACTTTTAGTGCGAGTTGGTCTAGGTTTAGCCCAGTTTTGTCTTGAATGATTTGAGATTCATAGTCGTTCACCGCTAAATAATCGGCCATTGCAATAAACTGTAAAAGTTCTTCGCCATTAAACATTGGCAAGCCTTGACCAGGGTCAAACAAAAATGGAATGCCCGCTTCAAAGCATTCACGCGCATGTTGAAACATGCCATCACGACCGTCAGGGGCAATAATCGCCAGCGTCACATTTTTAGCCTCATTTACACTATTTTGATGCGACTCCGTCATCGCACCAGGATGGAAGGCGGTAATCTGATTATCGTCTGTATCTGTAGTGATAAAAGCTTGCGCGGTAAAACTATTTTCAATTGTTTTAATGTGTTTAGGATTGATTTTATTTTGATTGAGCCATTGAGCGTAGGTGGTGAAATCCTCACCTACCGTGGCCATGATGAGCGGGTTGCCTTCGAGAAGCTGTAAATTGTAGGCAATGTTACCTGCAGTTCCACCAAACTCACGGCGCATTTCGGGCACATAAAAAGCCACACTTAAAGCGTGAATTTTATCGGGCAATATGTGATTTTTGAATTGATCCTGAAACACCATGATGGTGTCGAATGCAAGCGAACCGCAAATAAGTGTGTGCATGGTAATTGTCGAGAATTTTAAAGCGTTTATTATCTTAGGTATTTACGCATGCAGGCAAGCTTAATTCACTACATAGTTTAAGACACTAAAGCCCCATCGATTAAAATTTTAGCCGCTTTTTTGGCATATTTCATCGCCCCAGAGCCACGTTTCATTTGCTCGGCTTGTACTGCACCTTCAAATAATAGTGAGAGCTGTAATGCCAGCCCGTCGGCATCTTGAACATTTGCTTCGCTAGCCAAGCTGCTAATGTATTGTCTAAATTGGCGTGACTGTTCAGAAGACAATTGATGCACGGGACTTTCTTCATTAGGAAATTCAGCAGAGGCTTTAATAAAACCCATGCCTCTGAAATTTGGCGAAGTGACCCATTCTTCAATAAACTCAAATAACTTTTGCAATTTATCGCTAGGTTTTTTTGCGCCTGAATTGACTTGATCGCTCAGCCAGCTTTGGAAATCTTGATGTCCTTTATCTAGCACCTCAAGAATCAAATTCTCTTTGCTAGTAAAGTACTTATATAGCGTCATTTTAGTAGTGCCAGCTACGGCAACTATTGTATCAACACCAGTAGAGTTAATGCCTCTTGTTTGAAAAAGGTCTGTTGCTACTTCTAAAATTTTACTTTTTAAAGAAGACATTAGGAGTGCCTCCAATTAACAGTTGAAACCCATTCTATACTAAAATAAATAAATAATCTATATACAGACCTGTATATATAATGTAAGCTATTTTTATGGCGAAATTTTAAGTGTTCTTTGGTATTGTTTTAAAACAATATTGGAAATAGTTTAGCCATCAACTAGCAACTGTTTTTAACTATACTAGTATGTATATTTTAGGAGAAGAAAGATGAGTAAGTTACTAATAGCACTATCTTTGGCGGCAATTGGTTTTACAGAGCAGGCTAATGCAGAATCATCTGCAAAACTTTATGTGATTAAATCGGTAAATATTAATGCGCCAGCTGACAAAACTTGGGAAAAAATCGCAAAGTTTGGTGATTTAGGCGCTTGGCACCCAGCCGTAGCAAAAACAGAAATTACAGCCGGTACTGATGGTAAAAAAGGTGCAAAACGGACGCTGACTTTGCAAGACGGTGGCAAGATTAATGAAAAGTTAACTGCGTACAGCGCAAAAAATAAAACCTTGAGTTACATTATTACGGACAGCGTACTGCCAGTCAGTGAATACGCTTCAAACTTATCTGTACATTCAAATGGCGCAGATAAGTCGGTCGTGGTTTGGGAAGGTAGCTTTTTACCCAAAGCCCCAGCTGACGAAAAAGCAGCCTCAGACACAATTACTGGTGTTTATGATGGCGGTTTAGCGAATCTTAAGAAAATTTTAGAATAAGCAACACGTGTGGCAATGTTGAAGAATATTGCCACACGGTATTAATTATCTTGAATTAGCCATTAGCATTGGTGTGAAGTTGCAGCGGACTTTTTCTAAATAAGAATTCGCAATAGCCAAATCATTGAGATTAGTGGGTATTTTTCCACCCACTACATTTTCTAAATAAACAGCTTTATCTTTATCAGGAATCTGTAGCGCTTCGGGAAACTGGCAAGTGCCATTGCGCATCTGCTCATATTTTGTATACATCAAGGCTGCATCTTGAGCGGTAAGTTTTCCATTCAGTGGACCAACTGTAGCGTTCACTTTTATAGTTTCATTGCTAAAAGATTTAGCGATTAATGGGCTAGATTGCTTTTGCAAAAGCGTAGGCAACCAAATTGAGCCAATTCCCACCAAAACAAAAAAGCTCGCTACGATGCCATAACTAGCAGGCTTATCGCGTACTTTTTCTAGCCAAGCCCATTTATTTTGCGTCTGCGCTAAGATTAAGGCGCTTGCTGCTTTTTTAGCATGCATTAAGCTGCCACTGCCAGGAAGACGCATTTCTTGCTGCGCTGCATTCCGAGCAATGAGTAAAATATGCTCGGCTAGGATAGAAGGGTTAGAAGCGCCTAAATGTTTAGCTTGCGTTGTTAAAAATTCAATGAGTTGCCTGTTCGTTAATGAATTTTGTGAGATTTTCATCTGAATCTCAGGCGCAGCTAGCCAGTCATTCAGAATGTCGAATAAGCTGAGTATGCGGCCTTGCGGGGTTTTGCTGGATTTGGCCAGCATATCAAGCAGCCACTGTGAATTAAAAATATCCATCTACCTGAGTTGATTAAAATGGTTTAACAACGACCATTATGACAACTAAGCTGAGAACTAGCACAGGCAGTTCATTAAACCATCGGTACCAAACGTGACTGCGTGTATTTTTATTGTGTTTAAAGTCGTTAATCAGCTTTCCGCAGTAAAAGTGATAACCAATCAATACCGCAACCAGCGTGAGTTTTGGATGCATCCATTTGCCAGTGATGCCATAGCCCAGCCATAACCACAGCCCAAAAATCAAGGCCAGTATCGCCAATGGCAGCATGAAGCGATACAATTTTTGCTCCATTAATTTGAGTCTTTCCGATGTTGCCGTATCGGTTACCATGGCATGGTTGACGAGTAGCCTGGGTAGATAAAACAGCCCAGCAAACCAGCTCGTTACAAAAATAATATGCAGTGCTTTAATCCATAGCATTATTCAAAGTCCTTTTTATTGTTCAATTGTGTATTGAGTAGCTGGTCTAGTTTATTAAAATCAATAATGCCAATTGTACGTTGCAATTGCTTTCCATGCTTATCAAATATAAAAGTGGTTGGCGTAACATTAACATGGCCAAAAGCATTGCTTATTTCCGCAAATCCATCGTGCATCACGGGAAAAGGTAGTGATTTTTGTGTTGCGTAATTTAACACTTGTGCGGGTGGGTCGTAACGCATGGCTACGGCAATCACTTCGAAACCGTTTTGTTTGTACTGCTTATAAAGGTTGACTAAATCTGGCATTTCTTGAATACAACTGGCACAGTCGGTTGCCCAAAAGCTTACTAGTACCACCTTGCCTTTTAAGGCAGACATGGCGATTTTTTCACCTTTGATTGTTGTAAAGGTCACATCCGGGGCGTTTGTTTTCCACAGGATGCTCGTTTGCTCATTTAATTTAACAATTGCGAAAATTAAAAAGCTAACAATAAAAAAGGGTACCAATGATTTTTTTAACAATGTGTTCATCTGAATAGTCTATCGTATTTTTAGTCAAACACAGCGCTGGCGTTATATTTCTGAAAAGGATTTTAATGCAGCCTGAATCGCCATAAATAACCATGAAATGGTTGCGCTTATTTGCAGCTAAGCTGCGTGTTATAATGCTACTTTTAATAGCCAAGCTATTCACAAAAAACAGAAAATGAACGCACCTCTTCCTAGCACTATTCAGAACGCAGAAGCACAACCTTCCACACGCTTGCGTGAAATCCCTTATAACTACACTTCGTTCTCTGACCGTGAAATCGTCATTCGGTTCTTGGGCGAATCAATTTGGGAAACTTTAAACGAATTGCGTGGACAGCGTAAAACGGGACGTTCTGCGCGCATGTTATTTGAAGTGCTGGGTGATTTGTGGGTGGTGACGCGCAACCCCTATTTGCAAGATGACTTGCTCGAGAACCCAAAACGGCGTAAAGCCTTGATCGATGCTTTGCAACACCGTATTGCTACCATCGATGAACGCAATACTGGCAGCACCGCGAGTGATAAAGTGCAAAAAATGGTAGAAGCTGCTAGAAAAGCGGTGGATAAATTTGCTGAAGATTTTCGTCAAACCTATGATTTGCGTAAAAAAGCACTGGCTAAGTTTACAAAAATCACACGCAAAGACAATGTACAGTTTGATGGATTGGCCCGTGTTTCACACGTGACTGACGCGACTGACTGGCGCGTTGAGTATCCATTTGTGGTGCTGAACCCAGATACGGAAAAAGAAATTGCCGCTTTGGTGCGCGCTTGTATTGAGTTAGGGCTTACTGTGATTCCACGTGGTGGCGGAACTGGCTATACAGGCGGTGCGATTCCGCTGACGGCTATGTCTGCAGTAATTAATACGGAAAAACTAGACCAACATACTGGCGTACAAATGCGCACCTTGCCTGGTGTGGCAAGACAAGTGGCGACGATTGAATGCGGTGCTGGCGTAGTAACACGTCGTGCGATGGAAGCAGCAAGTGATGCAGGCTTAGAATTTGCCTGTGACCCAACCAGTGCTGATGCGAGTTGTATCGGTGGTAATGTTGCCATGAATGCAGGCGGTAAAAAAGCTGTACTTTGGGGAACGGCTTTAGATAATCTAGCTTCATGGCGTATGGTGACGCCTGATGCCGAGTGGCTAGAAGTTGAGCGCTTAGACCACAATCTGGGTAAGATTCATGACATCGCCATAGCGCGCTTTAAGGTAAGCCGTTATGCCGAAGACATGAAGACCTTGCTGGCGAAACCTGAAATATTAGAAATCGCTGGGCCAAGTTTCCGTAAAATAGGCTTGGGTAAAGACGTCACAGATAAATTCTTATCCGGCTTACCAGGTATCCAAAAAGAGGGCTGTGACGGCCTAATTACCAGTGCAACTTTTATTTTACATCGCATGCCTAAACATGTCCGCACTGTTGCCTTAGAGTTCTTTGGTAATGTTTCACACGCGGTGCCGGCCATTGTGGAAATTAAAGATTATTTAGACGCGACCGCTAAAAAAGACCCGCTTGTGCTCATGGCAGGATTAGAGCACATGGACGAGCGCTATATCAAGGCGGTGGGTTACGCTACCAAAGCCGCACGCCAGCAACGCCCGAAAATGGTGTTAATTGCGGACATTGCCTCAGATGACGAAAATGCCGTTGGGGAAGCAGCCTCACATATTGTGCGCTTATGTAATGCCCGTAATGGTGAAGGGTTTATCGCCGTTTCAGCGGAAGCGCGTAAAAAGTTCTGGTTAGACCGCGCCCGTACCGCGGCCATTGCCAAGCACACCAATGCTTTTAAAATCAACGAAGACGTGGTGATTCCATTGCCACGTTTAGGTGATTATTCTGATG
Source organism: Methylotenera sp. (assembly GCF_013141425.1). Classification (GTDB taxonomy): domain Bacteria; phylum Pseudomonadota; class Gammaproteobacteria; order Burkholderiales; family Methylophilaceae; genus Methylotenera. Next base: position 22,156 of record NZ_JABFRA010000045.1, read on the forward strand.
GCATTGAACGCATTAACATTGAGCTTTCGATTAAAAATAAGCTGAAGTTGCTCGACGCGTTAGAAGTGTTTATGCAAGGTGATTTGCCATTGCAGGCCGATGAAGATGGTAATGCCGATGCGGAAATGGTGAAAGCCAAACAGGTAATGGCTTTGCAACACATTGCAAAGTTGCGCGCTAACTGGAGTTTGATTTTAAACAACTTAGATGCACCAATATCGTCGTTAAATACAATATTAACGACAGTAGACAGCACGTTAAATCAGTATGAAAATGTTTTCCGTGCAGTACAATCGTATGATTTACGCATCTCTTGGAAGCGCGAGTTGAAGCGCCCCATCGCCGATATTTTTGCAGGCCGTGAGTATCAAAAAATACTGGATAAATGCGATGAGATTCACAAAGCTGTACTCAAAGGTCGCGTGTTTATTGCCCTGCACATGCATGCGGGTGACGGCAATGTACATACCAATATTCCTGTTAACTCAGACGATTACGAAATGATGAATGCCGCACACGAGGCAGTTGCCCAGGTGATGGCGTTAGCAAAAGGCCTGGATGGCGTAATTTCAGGTGAGCATGGTATCGGCATTACCAAAATGGAGTTTTTGGAAGCTTCAACGATAGAGGCTTTTACTAAATACAAAAATAAAGTCGATCCGAACGGCCACTTTAACAAAGGCAAGTTATTGGCTGGTTCTGGACTTGAAAACGCCTATACGCCTAGTTTTGGCTTGTTGGAGCAAGAGTCTATCATTATGGAGCAATCTGCCATCGGTGAGATTGCAGATTCCATCAGCGATTGTTTGCGTTGCGGAAAATGCAAGCCAGTGTGTACAACCCATGTACCACGCGCTAACTTGTTGTACAGCCCGCGTAACAAAATTTTAGGCACATCGTTGTTGATAGAAGCCTTCTTGTATGAAGAGCAAACGCGGCGCGGTATTTCGCTGAAACATTTTGATGAGTTTAACGATGTGGCCGACCATTGTACGGTATGCCATAAATGTTTAAATCCATGCCCAGTGGATATCGATTTCGGTGATGTTTCTGTGGCCATGCGTAACTTCTTGCGTGAACAAGGTAAAAAGAAATTTAATCCAGGTACTGCAGTGGGGATGGCGTTCCTGAATGCCAAAGATCCCGCAACGATTAAGTTAATGCGTACCTTTATGATTACGATTGGCTATCGCGCGCAAAGTTTTGCACATGGATTGGCAAAGAAATTCCACCTGTTAAAAGATAAAATCAGGCCGCCAGCCACTGTTGGCAAGCCAGAAATCAAGGCGCAGGTGATTCATTTTATCAATCGACCGATGCCTAAAAAAATGCCAACTAAAACTTCACGGGCACTATTGGGTATTGAAGATGACAGCATGATTCCTGTGATTCGTAATCCACAAACAGTGACGGAAGATTCAGAAGCCGTGTTTTACTTCCCAGGTTGCGGCTCAGAGCGTTTGTTCTCAAACGTTGGGTTGGCCACGCAAGCCATGTTGTATGAAGTAGGCGCAATCACCGTATTGCCTCCAGGTTACTTGTGTTGTGGTTACCCGCAAACGGCAAGTGGCAATCACGACAAAGGTCAAGCCATCACCACAGAAAACCGGGTGTTATTCCATCGCGTGGCCAATACGCTGAATTACTTGGATATTAAAACGGTCATCGTGTCATGCGGTACGTGTATGGATCAGTTGCAAAAATATGAGTTTGAAAAGATATTCCCAGGTTGCAGGTTGTTGGATATTCATGAGTATTTGATGGAAAAAGACGTGAAACTGGCAGGCATTACGGGTACAAAATATATGTATCATGATCCATGCCACACGCCGATGAAGACGTATAAGCCACTTGAAGTGACCAATAAACTGATGGGTACCGATGTACAGTTAAATGACCGTTGTTGTGGTGAAAGCGGTACGTTTGCCGTTGCCCGCCCAGATATTGCTACGCAGGTCAAAATGCGCAAGCAAGAAGAACTGGAAAAAGGCATGGGTAAACTAGGCTTAACCGTGGGCGCACCTGAAGAAAAAGTGAAAATTTTGACTTCATGCCCGAGCTGTTTGCAAGGTTTATCCCGTTATGGCGAAGATACGGGCATAGAAGCTGATTACATTGTGGTTGAGATGGCGAAGCATATTCTGGGCGAGAATTGGATGCAGGAATATGTAGCGCGCGTGAATAATGGTGGGATTGAGAAGGTGTTGTTGTGATAATGTAGTTTGTTGATTTTATTTTTTATAAAGGAGAATCGTAATGAATACTCCAGTTAATAGAAAAACTGTTGATTTAAGCGCCTATCCAGAGTTGGTCGTAATTTATCTTGGTATCCGTGTAAATATCCTTACAGGATTAAAGACCGCGATTGGCCTTGGCCCTCAGATTGATGCCGCTGGAAGAGCCAGGCCAGAAGGACTTCTTCACTATGAAAATAATATTATTTTTAGCGTATTCCCATTTCATATCGGTATGCGTTGGTATTGGAGAGATTTTGAATCTATGGAGCTTTGGGCTCGTTCAGCACCACATCGCGAGTGGTGGCAGAAATTTATCAAAAATTCAGGAGGTACAGGCTTTTGGCATGAAAGTTATTTTATGACTGGTGGCATGGAGGCTGTGTATGATGATATTTTTAAACCTACAGGCTTACATGCATTCGCTCCAGTAATTGATGCTCGTGGGTCTTCATTTTCATCACGTGGGCGTATGAAAAAAGGAAGTGAGCCTAAGCAGCCAGTTGGTACTTCAGAATCAGAAATTTATTAATTGTTCTTAAGTTTAAGTACAATATAGTGAAATACTAATATGGTATTGTGCCAAAAGAAAGTAACCAAACACAAATCATCGGAATCTCAGGCGCGGTAGCAGGGGGATTAAACTCGAAGGCGCTAAATCTCAAGGCTTAAATCTAAGTGCAAAAATCTATTAAATCCTCTCATTCTTTGAATATCTAACAATAGTAGTTTTAAGACGCGAAAATCATTACGATTCTTTACGTTTAGTTAACCTGCAGATTAAATGAATGTTGGTAAACTAAATCGGCTAATGTTCGTTAACCAACATATATATTTTTTCAGCTGGTTCATAATTGGTTTAATTCGTGAATTTTCAATAAATTTTTCAGCAATATTTTTGTTTTTCAAAAAAGATCATTTCATAAAGTAGAAGGAGTTGATATGCGTAATAAACTAATTGTAAGTTCATTTTTGATGGCATTTGTTTTGGGCGGTTGTGCCAATATGACGGAAACGCAAAAAGGCACAGCGAAGGGCGCAGGTATAGGTGCGGCGGCAGGTGCGGTGGTTGGTGCAATTGCTAATGGCGGTAAAGGCGCAGCTATCGGTGCGGCAGTTGGTGCGGCAGCGGGTGGTGTGGCGGGTAATGTTTGGACAAAACGTCAAGAAGAGCAGAAGCGTCAGATGGAAGAAGCGACAGCTGGCACAGGCGTAGCAGTAACACAAACGGCGGATAATCGTTTGAAACTGGATATTCCAAGTGATATTTCATTTGCAGTCGGTCGTGCAGACATCAGCCCAAATTTTAGAGAAATTTTGAATACGTTTGCAACTGGCTTAGTAAATAATCCAAAGAGTAATGTGACAATTATCGGCCATACGGATAGCACGGGCACCGATGCAATCAATAATCCGCTCTCATTGAATCGTGCTGCGAGTGTGCGTGATTATTTAACAACTAGAGGTGTTGCTTCAAACCGTTTTGTGATTGATGGTCGCGGTTCGCATGAGCCTTTGGTGGCGAATGATACTGTGGCAAACAAGGCAAAAAATCGCCGTGTTGAGATTTTTGTAGCTGAACCTGCGCCTACAGCAAATCCATAAGGTCTAAATTCCATAAGACCTAAATTTAGTACCTGTGAATTTATTAAAGGAAATTAAATGAATCAATTTTTAAAAGCAATTTTACTCAGTTTAGTGCTTGCTACAGCTGCAACAGCCTGCAGTAAAAAAGCGGAAGATGCCGCAGCGGAATCTGCTGAAAAAGCAAAAGAAGCGGTGACAGAAATAAAAGAAACGACGATTGATGCAGCAAAAGACGCTGCAGCTAAAACCGAAGATGCTGCTAAGGATGCGGTCGATGCCACGGCAGAAGCCATTGGTGAAGTGAAAGAGGACGCAGCCGAAGTTGTGCAAGAAGCGAAGGATGCCGTAGCCAAGTAAGCTTATTTGAAATGGAAAAGAATAAAAAAAGGAGCGCAAGCTCCTTTTTTTATTGCATAACACATTCATAAAACGTGATGTAATCTCAACTCAGAAAGGCAGAAAAACGGCCGTTGCCAAGCTTTGCATGACACGTGAAATGAGCCGTTGAGATTTTTCAGCCAATGCAATGGCAAATAAATCGGTGCGACCAATTATTTTGCCAAATTCACGCTCAAAAGATAAATTTTTGTCTTTATCGTTAATTTCATTACTCAAAAGATATAGTTTACCAGTTTCATCGCGGGCGTTAGCGAGCTTCCATGCGGCTATCTCCATGTTTCTTGCTAAGTTGTACATGTGCTGTGGGTCGATGCTATCGCTTAAATAAAAGTCTGTTTTGCCGCCATGCGCTTTCAGTAACATGGTTTGTAAACCCACAATAAAAGCTAATACGCGGTCACCAGTAAAGTCCGCTTTAAAGGCTAAAAATATCGCCTCAGCGCTTTGCAGGTTATTAATGGTCTCAAATTGATAATGGTGCTGGGCACCACCATCAAACACCCAAGTCACCATTTTTTCAGCCCCATCTGGCGTGCTTTTATGCAGTTCTTGCGGGTTGCGTTTATAAAGCTTTAGCATCAGCAGGCGCAAGCTTTCAGTGTTTTCCCGCACTTCTACATCGGCCATGCGATCAAAATCCGATTTTCCCAGTTGGTTAAACGTGCTGCGGTCTTGTTGCTCAGGTATGGTTTTTTCTGGAAGTGCCGACGTATTGTTCGATGTTGTCGTGCAGGCGCTTAGTATGCCGAACAGTGCGAGGCTAAGGGTTAAATTTCTGAGTGTTTTGGTAAGGCGCATAGTGAAACAACTACTTTTTCATGACGATGCGTGCTTTGGGAAACACCGCACTAAATCTGCTACCCACACCTAATTCGCTAGAAATCTCTAACTTCGCTTGATGGCGAATCAAAATATGTTTAACGATGGATAAACCTAGTCCTGTACCGCCTGTTTCGCGGCTACGGCTTCGGTCTACGCGGTAAAAACGTTCAGTGAGTCTGTCAATATGCTGTTGTTCAATGCCAAGGCCTGTGTCACGGACTGAAAATGCTGGCTCGCCATTTTGTAATGCCCAACTGATAAATATCTCACCCTTTTTGCCAGAGGTTTTGTCGCCTGTAGGCGTATAGCGTATGGCATTACTGACTAAATTGCTAAATACACTACGCAGCTCATCTACCGCGCCGTTTAGGTTGAGATTGGGGTCAGCCTCTAGATAAACTTTATGTTTGGTTTTATTGAGGCCTTGGCTCAAACCAATGGCATCGTTTTGTACTGATTTTAGCAAACTCGCCATGTCGATTTCGTTGTCGTCAGGGTCTTGGGTATTGCTTTCGATGGTAGATAAAGTGAGCAAATCTTCAATAATGCGGCGCATGCGCAGTGTTTGCTCTTCCATCATGGCGAAATAACTTTTTAAGCTATCGGGTACAGCACCCTCCATATCGCCTAAGGTTTCTAAAAATCCACCAACAACGGTCAATGGCGTGCGTAGCTCATGTGAAACATTGGCAATAAAATCACGGCGCATGATATCCACTTTTTCACGCTGTGTCATGTCGCGGCTAATTAAAAGCTTTTGCTTATTGGCGAAAGGAATCAACTGCACTTCTAGCACTATCTCAGGGTTACGCCAAGATTTCAGTTTAAAAGGTTCGTCATATATTTCGTTATAAAGATAAGCAATAAAATGACTATCGCGGATTAAATTAACGATGGGTAGGTTTTTATCGGTCGTTAAACTCAGCCCAAGTTGACTCTCTGCATTCGGTGTACACCAGTCAATTTCGTTCGATGCGCTCAATATCACCAAGCCATCTGGCATGACTTGGGTAGCCAGACTAAAGCGTTCTAAAGCAGAATTTAACTGCGTTTGGTTTGATTGGTTGTTACGCTCATAATGCAGTAAGGTAATAAATACATCTTCCCAAATGCCAGAACCTTCCGGGATTTTTTTAATATCGGGCGACTGAAACCAGTGTTGTAATGCATGCAGCCAATAAATATGACTACCAAGATAAATTAGCAGCCCTACAACAAATGCTAACAATGCCGTGGTTAAGCTGGTGATTAGCCATAAAAATAAGCTAATAACGCTGAGCGCGCAGATAAACAAAACCGCTTTCCAACGAACGTCTATCACAGTGTTTTGGTAATTAATTGCATGGTTGAATTATAAGGGCAAATATGGAATTTTAATTTTAGAAAAAAGTTAAATGATATAATTTGTGTCATGTTTAGCGCATCTCTTTTGCAAAATCAACAATTTCAATATATGTACCAGAGTCACCGTACTTGGGTATATGCGTGGTTATGCAAAAAAACGGGCTGCATACACGATGCCGCAGACATTACGCAAGATACTTTCATTAAATTATTACATCAAGTTGATTTAACTGAAATTATTGAGCCGCGCGCTTATTTAACTACTATCGCACACGGTTTAATGGTCAATCATTTTAAGCGTCGCGCCATAGAAAATGCCTATTTAGAGGCACTTTCCCGCTTTCCAGAATCTGCCATGCCCTCACCAGAAGCACTTTCTATTGCCATTGAAACTTTAGTCAATATCGATAATATGCTGGATGGCTTGCCAGAAAAAATGCGCATGGCCTTTTTGTTATGTCAACTAGAAGGTTTAAGTCATGCTGAAATTGCCGACAAACTGTCGGTTTCAGTGAGCTCTGTGCGTAAATACATTACCAAGGCTTTGTTGCACTGTGTGGCAGTAAAATAAAGCGTGATATTTTCACAATAAAAATAACATGAGCAAACAAAATCCTGATGTGATGCAAACTGCCGCTGATTGGTACGTTACGCTAAGTTCAGGTAAGGCTACCAGCCAACAAGTGCAGGCCTGGCAAGCGTGGCTAAACGCGCACCCGCAACACACGCAAGCTTGGCTAAAGTTAGAAAACGTCACCCAACAGTTCTCTATGATCGATTCAGTTACGGGCATGGAGGTGTTAAGCCAGCCAGTAAAAATTAAAAACAAAACCTCAGAACTATCGTCACATTCGCGCAGGCAAGCGCTCAAGCATTTAAGTATTTTGTTGGTTGCAGGCTCAACAGGCTGGCTAACGTATGAGCAAAAGCCTTGGCAGACCTTAATGGCTGATTACGCTACTGAAACAGGCAAGCAGCAACAAGTCGCTCTGCAAGATGGCACAAAATTATTTTTAAATACCAATTCGCTAGTGGCCATCAATTACACCACGCAAGAGCGCAATATTCAGTTGTTAAAAGGCGAAATTTTAATTGAAACCGCTCATGAGCAAAGCGCTGTTTATCGGCCGCTAAGTGTGATTACCGAGCAAGGCAAGCTCACTGCGCTTGGTACACGGTTTAGTGTAAAAGTGAATGATGAAAGTAATGATTTAAATGTCTATGAAGGCGCGGTAAGCGTTCAAGCAGTCAATAGCAGCGGACACATCGTTGTGAACGCAGGCGAGTTTATGCGCTTTTCTGCGGAGCGATATCAAGCAAAAACAGCGCTGGATACTAGCTCAGACGCATGGGTTAAAGGCTTTATTGTGGTGGATAAAATGCCTTTAAATACGTTTATTGCAGAAATTTCAAGATACAAAACAGGCGTCATCAACTGCGACCCTAGCATCAGCCAGCTTGAAATTTCAGGTGCCTATCCAATCAATGATATTGATGCCACATTAGCCAGCGTAAGTAAAACGCTTAATTTGCGCATTGAAACATTTACCCGTTATTGGGTGACGCTAAAACCTGCATAGCTAAATTAGTACTTTATTTTTTGGTTCTGAAAAATATATTTTCAAAACCATTGTCACTTTTCAATTCTCAATTGACATAGAGGTATAAACAAATAATAACGCGTGACCCTAGCACAAGTTATTTTTATTAAACATTGCATTTTTATCGACATTTTTTTTGATAAAAGCAAATAATTGATGGAAATACCTCAATGGTCAAAGTCGTTAATATTCAGCATGCTCAATTTAAATACTATAAGTTACGCCAACTATGCATTGCCGCCATGTTTACTGGCGTTATGCTTTCCACAAAGGCCACGGCCGAGCCTGCAAATATCCCCGCTGGGCCATTAGGCAAAGCGCTTTCAACATACGCCTCACAAAATGGCGTATTGCTCTCATTTGAGCCAGCCAAAACAGAAGGCAAAGAAACCAAAGGCTTAAAAGGCAACTACAGCACTAAAGAAGGCTTCAAAGAGTTACTTAAAGGCACCGGCCTAGAAATTATTAACGACCAACGTGGCGGCTATTATTTAGATAAAGCCACACCACCAGCACCTGTGAAAGAAAACATCCCAAGCCTAGGTGAAAAGCCAAAAGAGTTTAAACTCGATAGAATCCAAGTACGCGCCAAGCGCTTTCACGAAATTGGCCC
>NZ_JABFRA010000030.1 GCF_013141425.1 Methylotenera sp.
CCTCACAGCTTGACATTAACGATGGTTGGTGCGGCTTTACTATGGGTAGGTTGGTTTGGTTTCAATGCTGGTTCTAACCTTGAAGCAAACGGTTATGCATCATTAGCTTTATTAAATACTATGATTGCGACTGGTGCGGCTACTCTAGCTTGGGCATTCTCAGAATGGCTATTCAAAGGTAAACCTTCTATGTTAGGTGCGGCTTCTGGTGCGGTTGCAGGCTTGGTAGCAATTACACCTGCTTGCGGTTTCGTAGGCCCAATGGGTGCAATTATCATTGGTCTGCTCGTTTCACCAATCTGCTACTTCTTTGTTGCTAAAGTGAAATACTGGCTTGGTTACGATGATGCACTTGATGTATTTGGTGTGCATGCCATCGGTGGTATCTTTGGTGCACTGGCAACGGGTGTGTTCGTAAACCCAGCACTAGGCGGAATGGGCGTATATGACTACGTTGCAAATGCTGTTGGTGAGTATAACTTTGCTGCACAAATGACTGCACAAATCTATGCAGTAGCAACTGCCATCATCGTTTCAGCGACAGTTTCATTCATTGCTTTCAAAATTGTAGATGTAGTCATCGGTCTACGTGTAAGTGAAGAATCTGAACGTGAAGGTTTAGATACCTCAGAACATGGTGAACGTGCGTATCACGCCTAATTAACACCTTAGGTAATCTCTAAACGGGCGCTTAGGCGCCCGTTCTTATTTGCGCTTACTGATGTAGATAAATCGACAATTACAAAAAAATACGTCAGGAATCGTTTAATATTCAAAATATTTAAAAAAACCACTTGACACATAAAACTAAATAACTAATTATGTAGTTATGAAAATAATCCATACAATTCCTGACGAATGGCAAAACATAGCTCACCTGTTTATCGCCTTAGGAGATGCACATCGGCAACGCATATTGCTTGCCTTTGAAAAAGGTGAGCGAATGAACATACTGCAAATTGCCGCCGCCTCTACCTTAAGCCGAACTGCAGTCACGCATCACTTAAAAATACTGCATCAAAGCGGCGCTTTGCAAAGTGAAAAAATTGGTAAAGAAGTGTATTTTTGGGTCAATAAAAGCTTTATCACACACGCAATTAATGGCGTATTGCATTATATTGAAACCGAAATCTAACTAGTTAAAGTTTGGAGATTAACAATGCTGGCTAAACTATTACGTTCTGTTTGCAAAATTCTGTTTCGGGTCGAAGTGCGCGGCATCGAAAATGTTCCGCAAGAAAACAGACTATTGATTGTAGCCAACCATGAATCGTTTTTAGATGGCTTATTACTCGGTTTATTTTTACCCAAAAAGGCCACCTTTGTGGTGCACACTTCCGTTCTTAAAAAGTGGACGTTTAGACAAGCCTTACGCCTAACACCGCATTTAGCCGTAGACCCTAGTAGCCCTTTGGCCATGAAAAAAGTGATTAAATTGCTGGAATCTGGCGAAAATGTTGTGATTTTTCCTGAAGGCCGCATCACCTTAACTGGCAATTTAATGAAAGTCTATGACGGCCCAGGCTTTGTCGCTGCTAAAACAACTGCCGACATTTTACCAGTGCGCATCGATGGTGCCGCTGAGTCTTATTTTGGTCGCTTATCAAGCCACCACCCTAGAAGATTATTGCCAAAAGTCATGCTAACCATCATGCCAACCACCACCATTGCCATGCCAAAATCAACGCATCATGGCTTTCCTACTGGCAAGCAGCGCCGCCGCATAGCAGGCGAGGGCATGCGAAGTGTAATGCAGAAAATGCTATTTCAATCGCAAAAAAGTCGCACCCTTTTTGAATCACTTTTGGACGCAATGGATAAGTTTGGCAGTAATTACAAACTCATTGAAGACATGAATGAGACGGAAGAAACTTATCAGGACTTACTAAAAAAGAGCTTAGCGCTTGGCCGAATCGTTACTAAAGTAAGCAAATCGAATGAGGTGGTTGGCGTACTGATGCCCAACATCACCAATACCGTTGCACTGATTTTTGGCATGAGCGCATTTAACCGCATTCCTGCGATGCTGAACTACACTTCCGGCACCGCCGGCATGCAAAACGCATGCATCGCCGCCAATGTAAAAACCATCATCACTTCGCATAAGTTTATCGAGACAGCTAAATTGGAAAGCGTGGTTGAAGGCCTGCAAAATCTCAATGTACTGTATTTAGAAGACTTGCGTGCCGATTTTGGTGTGGTGGATCGTGCTTGGCTCATTGGGTATGCACTACATTATCCTCGCGCCGCGATGGAAGTGAATAAGCCCGACGAGCCAGCCGTGGTGCTCTTTACTTCTGGTTCAGAGGGCAAGCCCAAAGGCGTAGTACATTCGCATAAAAGTATCTTATCTAACATATCGCAAATCATGGCCGTATTGGATTTTAACCCCACCGATAAAGTGATGATGGTCTTGCCGATTTTCCACGCCTTTGGATTCACGGGCACTATGCTACCGGTATTAAATGGCATCAAAATTCATATTTTTCCCTCACCATTACAATACAAAGTCATACCTGAAGTAATTTATGATCGCGGCTGTACCATATTTTTTGCCACCAGCACCTTCTTAGGCAATTACGCCAAATATGCACACCCGTATGATTTTTATAAACTACGTATTGTGGTGGCTGGTGCAGAGAAGCTTAATGAAGAAGTGCGTAAAACCTATGCCGAAAAATTCGGAATTCGAATTTTAGAAGGTTACGGTGCTACCGAATGTGCCCCCGTACTTTCAGCCAATACACCTATGGCCAACTTTAATGGCAGTGTGGGGCAATTTGTACCCGGTTTAGAGCACAAACTTGAATCTGTGCCTGGCATAGACAAAGGTGGCCTGCTACATGTGCGCGGAGAGAACGTCATGCTGGGTTATTACTTATTTGATCAGCCGGGTGTACTCAACCCGCCCGCCGAGGGTTGGTACAACACGGGAGACATTGTCGAAGTGGATGCACAAGGCTTTATTCATATAAAAGGTCGAGTAAAACGTTTCGCCAAAGTGGCAGGTGAAATGGTGTCACTCGAAGTGGTCGAACAAATTGCCAATACCGCCGCACCAGAGCATCAACATGCGGCCAGCACTCAAACGGATGTGCAACGCGGAGAAAATATAATTCTATTCACCACTGACCCGAGCCTAAAACGCGAAGATCTGCAAATTGTTGCTAAAAACTTAGGCAGTCCAGAAATCGCAATTGCACGAAAAATTATTCGCGTAGAAGAACTACCTGTTTTAGGTACAGGCAAAACCGACTATGTTTCGTTAAAACAAATGGCTGAGGCCGCGTAATGGCCTACAAGCAAATTAAAAAAGGCATATTCAGTTTAGCGCTTATAGCCAGCCCCTTGGTTTACGGGGCTGAAAGTAACTTTAAACCCGAGCCAGCACTAAGCCAAACTGGAGTTATCGAACTAAAATTCAATAGTGCGTACGCGCAAGATGCGCTTCAAGTATTGGCATTTATCGAAAGTTCACACAAGCTTCGTGAGCAACTGCCTGGCTTTATTAAGGAATCGAATCAAGCCATTTCTAAACATAAAGGCGCATTACCCTCGGCTTATGCCTTACGCTTAGCTAAAGCGCTTTCTGAAGCGCATGATTTACGCGACAACTTGTTTAAGCAGGCTTTAAGGCATCGTGGTGCGTTGTACCGGGTAGACAATGAGATTGACGATAACACACGCGTAACAGAGATTGTGATTGCCATGTCAGCGGCAGTGACGCTTTACGAAAACAGCAACGAAATGCATCAATCCTTTGACAACAATCGCCTGTTACGCAAAAAACTCAATGAAGGGTATCCAGAGTTTGGTATTCCTGAAGGATTTTATGATTCTTCCACCATGCGCTCAAGCAACCCAGAATATCGTAAAACCTTTTTGGATGCCGTGCGCTATTTTAATGACAATAAACCTGCTATTGAAGCGCAAATCAACGTCAGCTCAGATGCAGTGCAATCGCTCTATGGGCATATTGCTCGTAGTCCTATGCTAAAAGGCTTTAAAGGTAGCAATGTTTTTAAAGAAATTGTGGTATTGCCTATCAAAGCGGCGGAAGGAACGGTGCATTTATCTGAGCACAGCTTGAATAAAATTAAATTCACTGGCTCAAAAGTTGTAGGTAACAGTATGGGCGTGGTGCGATGGCGCGATGGCAAGCTCAAAGGCAACACAAGCGTATTGCAGCAGATGTTAGCGCAACTTCAACCGGGCGATATTTTGCTTGAAAAGACACCGTTTACACTGACAGATAAAAGCATACCTGGGCATTTTGGTCATGCAGCCATTTACGTGGGCTCGGTAGAACAACTGCATGAAATGAAAGCACTTGAATTGCCCATTGTACAAAAAAATATCGCCAAAATTGCTGACGGCCATGGCGTGGTTGAGGCGCTAAGAAGCGGCGTGCAACTCAACATGCTGCAAGATTTTATGAACGTGGATGATGTGGCCATTTTGCGCCCCAAAAATCTAAGCGTGGCGGATAGGCTTGAGGCAGTGAAACTTGCCTTAGGAAACTTAGGGAAAAAATACGACTTTAATTTTGACGTGAACACCACGAACACCATTGTATGTTCTGAACTGGTGTACATCGCTTACCCTCAAGTCGATTTTGTTACCAAAAATGTATTGGGTAGCTTTGCAATTACGCCCGATGACATTGCCCTACGTGCGGGAACTGACGAAGCCGATCCGCTACAGCTGGTGTTATTTGGCCATGATGGCAAATTGGTCTTTACTAATAATACAAACAAAATTGATAACAATGGCTTGGCTTTGTACGAAAAACTGGTAAAGGGCAAACCCTTATCTGGAGAAAAACGTAACTCGTCCCAACGTACCGCTTTTACGGGGTTTTTATAGTGTTCCTTAGAACAAAATCATTCCCTACTTCTATGTTAGTAAATGCTTACACAGGCTTACAAGCTTGGTTCGAATCGGGACACAAAAACCCTTGCCTAGCTGGTTTGCCAGAGGAGCTAAAAAATCACCCTTTAATGAAGCAAGTTTGGTCAGGCATTGACTCATCAAAAGTATGGGATTGCCATGCGCATATCATCGGCTCTGGCGATAGTGGTAGCGGCGCATGGGCCTCACCCAAGATGGATAGCTGGCGGCATCCGATTTTAAAGATTCAGAAATATTTTCACATCAACGGCGCTGGGCTAGATAAAAAAAATGAAGATATCAGTTTTGTTAGCCGCCTAGCGCACTTATCCAGTGAAATGCCTGCGGGCTATAAAACCATGTTGTTTGCCTTTGATTGGTCACACGATGAGACAGGCACGCCGCTCAAAGAACAATCTATTTTTCATATTCCAGACAGTTATGCGGCACAAATTGTAAATCAGCATCCACAGCATTTTCAATGGGTAGCCTCAATTCACCCTTACCGTCCCGATGCGATTGATGCACTGGAGCGCGCACATGCTGAAGGCGCGGTCGCCATGAAATGGCTACCATCCTCGATGAATATTGATCCTGCATCGCCAAAGTGCAAGCAGTTTTACCAAAAGCTACAAACATACAATATGCCTATTATTAGCCACGTTGGCCGTGAAAGTGCTGTACCAGGTGGTAACCTAGATTTTAATAACCCGCTAAAAGCACACCACATGCTAGACGCGGGTGTGCGGGTGGTAATGGCGCACTGCGGGAGTGATGGCAAAGATAAAGATTACGACAACCGCAATAAAGTTGTCACCAGCTTTGAGTTATTTACCCGCATGATGGATATACCCGCCTATGAAAAATTATTGTTTGGCGACATTTCCGCCACCACCTTATTCAACCACGCCTGGGTACTTAAGCATGTATTAAGGCGCAGCGACTGGCATCACCGCTTGCATAACGGCACAGATTATCCGTTGCCTGGCGTTTTTCCGCTAATTACTAGCAAACAATTTCATCGCGAAGGTATGTTGGAGGCCGAGCACGTGCCGTTTTTGCAAGAAGTGCGTAAATACAACCCGATTATGTTTGATTTTGCCATGAAACGATTGCTTCGTTTTGAGGGCAAACAATTTCCTGCCAGCGTATTTGAAACGCGTGGATTTTTTCAAAAATAGTGTCACTTAAAAATGAAAACAATGAAGATTATTTTATTGGTAAGCGTTGCTGTGACAATCAACCTATGGTTGTTACTCGGTTGCGCTTTAAAACCAACTTTAGAAACGCGTTCTAAGTTGGCTACAGATGCGATTGTGTATATTAATGGTGTTGAAGCCGCAAATAGCTAAGAAATTATTGCAGAATTAAATTCCTTACGCGATAAACAATGGCGAAAATTTGCAGGAAAAGTTTCAGCTGGTCAGGTGTTGTTGGAGGTAAAAACTAAAAATACCAATGAAGTTGTGCGCTTTAGTTTATATGCGCACGGCATCGAAGAATATGGTGGTAAATATTCTGTGAACACCTCTGGCGGCTATGCTTATGGTGATTTTTATAAGCTACATGCGCTTATAGGCATTGTAAAAGAACATTCTAGTAATCTGCTAACTCAGTAGGTATTCGGAAAATGCAAGCGTAATTTAAAGCGTGTTATAGATATATTAGTGTGATGTTGGTTATTTAGGGGAAATTTATGGGGTCGCTATTATTTTTACTGGGAATATTGGGAGTCGTCGTCGTTATCGGCGGTATTGTGAGTTTTTTTTCATTATTCACCTCCAGCAGCCGAGATACTAAAATACGGGAAATCGAGCGAGAAACCAATAAATTGAGCGTTGAAATTACACGCTTGAGCACGCGGTTGGACGTGCTTAAAAAGTCCATAGAAAATCAGCCGCAAGCTACACCCACGCAAACGGTTACCCTAGAAGTGGATTCGCCTGAGTTGATTGTTGAGCCAACAATCGATTTAAACTCCAACCTCGAAACTCAAACCACGCCACTCACGGATGATGATTTAACCGCACAAGCCCTGGCTGCGGTCACCACTAACACACCCATTAAAGCGGTGGATCCCCTAGCTGCCACCACTTCAACCAAGCCAACAAATACTAACAGTGCAAAATCCGTGGCGCCCGCTAGGCCAGCTTATGTTAGACCGCCCATCAAGCCAGCCGAGCCTAATTTTATCGAACGTGGCTTTGCTTATGTCAAAGACTGGTTGTTTGGTGGCAACACCCTAGTGCGTTCAGGTATTGTCATTTTGTTTATTGGCATTAGCTTTTTACTTAAATTAGCCGTGGATAATGGCTTTATTCCCATTGAATTTCGCTTGACTGCCGTCGCCTTGGGTGGCATCGCTCTGTTGGTGCTAGGCTGGCGCTTACGTAATAAGCGCACTGAGTACGCATGGGCCTTGCAGGGCGGCGGTATCGGGATTTTATACTTGACCATTTTTGCTACACTCAAGCTGTACGCGCTGATTCCAGCTGGCCCAGCCTTTACCTTACTGGCCGCAATCGCGTTTTTATCAGCATTTATTGCAGTCAAACAATCTGCTTTGCCTTTGGCAATTCTAGGCTTCACTGGCGGCTTTTTAGCGCCCGTGCTGACCTCAACAGGCAGTGGTAGCCATGTCGCCTTATTCAGCTATTATCTGGTGTTGAATTTAGCCATTGCCTTTGTTGCGTTTCATAAAAGCTGGCGGCCGCTAAATGTACTCGGCTGGTTCTTTACCTTTATTATCGGCACTTTGTGGGGTGCAAAGAACTACATTCCAGAACACTTTGCTACCACTGAACCGTTTCTGATTATTTTCTTTCTACTGTTCACTGGCATTGCCGTGTTATTTGCGCATCGTCAGGCGGCAAAAGCCAGCGATTACGTGGATGCTACGTTAGTATTCGGCACACCATTAATCGCCTTTAGTTTGCAATATGCCTTACTTAAAGATTCGCACTTTGGCTTGGCATATAGTGCCTTAGCGTTGGGTATTTTCTATATCGGGTTAGCTTGGTGGGTGCTCACCCGCAAGCGCGATACCCTGCAATTTTTGGGTGAATGCTTTATTGCATTGGGCATTGGTTTTATCACGCTTACCCTACCACTCGCCTTGGATGGTCGTTGGACCTCAGCGGCATGGGCAGTAGAAGGAGTGGGGCTGTTATGGGTAGGTCTCAAACAAAATCGCACTTTCCCAATACTCTCTGGCTTAGCATTGCAGCTATTGGCCGCCTTTGCCTTTATTAAAGGCTGGGGGCTCACCGGTTATTCGGGAATATCGAATCAAAATATGTATTTGGGCGTTGGCTTTATCGCGCTCTCTGGCTGGGCATGTGGAGCCTTGTGGAATAAATATCGCCCAGAAAAAAATGCTTTATTAACTTCTGCCCTTGCCTTATGGGGCTGGGCTTGGTGGGTAGCTTCAGGCTTAACCGCAATTGATGAACTATTGCCCAACAAGTTATATGGTCACTTCGTGCTTATCTTTATTGCGGCCACTAGCCTGTTGTTGCCAGTAGTTTCACGCTATTTCAAATGGCCAAAGCTGGCTAGTCTTTCGGCGTTATTGCTACCTGTTCTTGCATTTGCAACACTCTTCGAAGCTTCCGGCGGATTGCGCATCTATTATCAAACCCATCCATTTGCTCATTACGGCTACCTCGCTTGGCCATTCGCCTTATTGGCTTACGCATGGCTGATTGATAGTGCTGCTGTGCCAAATAAAACTTGGCTACGTGCGCCCTTAGTTTGGATAAGCGCCATTATTGGCGTACTAGAATGGCAGTACCAAATTGGCCAGTTTTTAAATGAATCCAGTGTCTGGAAAGAGATTGGCTGGGCAATTGTGCCAATCTTAATCGTGCTAGGCATAACGCGCTGGCAGTTTGGAAAAACGCGCACATTAAGCAGCTTGCAGTTAGCAAATGCCCACACCTGGGCATGGACTGGCAGCGTTCCACTCGTGCTGTTTTTAGGACTATGGTTTTTCTGGATGTCACTCAACTCCAGTGGCAATGCCGCACCACTACCCTATGTGCCTTTGATTAATCCGCTAGACATCACGCTGCTTGCTACCTTGCTTTTGCTGTTTATCTGGCACCGTGCGGTAAGCAAACATCTGGACAAACTCAAAGGCGCATTGCATATCATTGCCAGTGTGGCGGGCTTTACCTTGCTGAATGGCATTTTGTTGCGCACCTTGCACCACTGGATAGGCACACCTTTTCAATGGGCATCGATATTCACTAATTCAACTGTGCAAATGTCGTTTACTTTCTTGTGGGGCATTACCGCCTTTACGCTCATGCTACTCGCGCACCAACGCGCACAGCGTCAGCTTTGGCTAGTGGGCGCAGGCCTGATGGGGATTGTTGTTGCCAAACTCTTCTTACTCGATTTATCACAAACGGGCTCCGTTGAACGTATTGCCTCCTTTATAGGCGCAGGTTTAATGTTGTTGGTAATGGGCTATTTTGCGCCGATACCGCCTGCCCAGCAGGAAGTAAAGAATAGTATTAAGAAAGAGGTTTAACATGAAATTTTATACATTAATATTTGCCCTCATTTTCACTGCCAGCAATGCCGCCGCTGCCGACTTTAGGCTAGACACCACGGGCGATGCGCCACTGTATCAAAGTGCATTGCCCAAAGATATCTATCAACACAGCCGCGCAGATAATTTGCAGGACCTCACGATCAGTAACGCGGCGGGGGAGCAAGTGCCCTACACGCTAATGCGCTATGAAGATTTGCACCCGCAAACGGCCATTAAAAAAGAAGTGAAGCTACTAAATGTGTTGCCTATTTATGTTGATGATCTTGATGATTCAGACGGCAGACAGCATGCTCTAAAGTATTTTCAGGTTGCAAAGGGTTCGGTTGATATCTCATTAGAAATTAATACGCAAATTAAGGAGCCTAATAATATTTATTTGGTGGATGCTGGTGAAAAGCACCCGCCTGTGCAAAGCTTCACCGTAGACTGGATAGGTCATGAAGATAGGTTTTTGACTATAGACGTAGAAGAGAGCGACGACTTAGAACATTGGTCGAATATCGGCCGTGGGGTATTGCTAAAAACGAAAAACAAAAATTCAGCTGTCGGTGTGTCAGCAATTGATGGCATACTGGTTCAAAATACCATTACTTTAGACCGTGCCAGTAGTGCGCACTATTTTAAAGTGATGCCATCAGATAGAACACTTAATGGGCTACTACTGACTAAGATAGTCGCCCAATACGATAGCGTGCGCCCACTAACTCCAGACATACTTTGGCAAAATATTCCCTTACTTAAGCGCGAAGTACCTAGCAACGACAAAGCTTTAACAAACATTGATTTTGAATCATTAGGCCGTTATCCCGCCAGCTATTTACGCGTGCAGTTGCCACAAAATAACACCATTACCAGTGCTATTGTGCAAGTGCGCAATAGAAACGATGCCCCATGGCAAACGCTCACCAGCGCATCACTCTACCGTATGGATAAGGCGGGCAAAGCCTACACAAACCCTGATATAGCGTTAAATACTTCTACATGGCGATATTGGCGTTTGCAATTTCACGCGTCTAACGGCGGCTTTGGCGCCGAAAACCCAACGCTTTCATTAGGGTGGATACCGAAAACCGTAGTGTGGAACGCGCGTGGGCAAGCCCCTTTTATCTTGCGCGTAGGCAACAGCCCGACCATCGTAAGTGCGGTCGATATCACCAGTTTGATTCCCGATTATAAAGTTGAAAAAGTAAGCAAATTACCTAACGCGAATATTGTCTTAGGTACTATTGGCACAAGCGACTTAACAAGCACAAGCAAGCCCCCAGCCAATAATAGCTGGACATCTGCGCCCGATTACAAAACATGGTTATTATGGGGCGGGCTGTTTTTGGGCGTTTTGCTGTTGGCTGGCATGGCTTATTCTCTGCTTAAGACTGAAAATAAAGCGTAAATGAAAAACCAATTTTCTTTAATGCGTGAACGGCGTTTTCGCCCGTTCTTTTTCACGCAGTTTTTAGGTGCCTGCAATGATAATTTATTTAAAACAGCGCTAATTACATTAGTTGCATTTCACGCCAATCGCCTAACTAACATCGACGGCGGTACACTTGCAACGCTATTGCCTGGTTTGTTTATATTGCCATTTTTTCTTTTCTCGGCCACCGCGGGGCAGTTAGCCGATAAATTTGAAAAATCCCAGCTTATTCGTTACATAAAAGTCTTTGAGATTGGCATTATGCTGTTTGCCAGCGCTGGCTTTTTTCTACACAACATTGGCTTACTCGCCACAGCCCTGTTTATGATGGGCATGCACTCCACTATTTTTGGCCCCGTAAAATATTCTTATTTGCCGCAACACCTGAAGGAAACCGAGCTGATTGGCGGCAACGGCATGATAGAAATGGGAACGTTTGTAGCGATATTGCTCGGCCAAGTGCTGGGAGCTTGGGTGGCAATGCAACAGCAGCATGAAATTATAACCAGCTTAGCTATTTTACTTATCGCCGTAACGGGCTACTCAAGCAGCAGAGGTATACCAAATTCACCCGCAGCCGCTCCACAACTCAATATTAATTGGAATCCAATTACAGAAACGTATCGCAGCATTCAATTCATTTGGCAGCAGCAAACTATTTGGCTGGCGATTATCGCCATTTCTTGGTTCTGGTTTTTTGGAGCGACCTTACTTGCACAATTTCCTAACCTAGCGAAATACGTCTTATATGGCGATGAAAGTGTTTTTATTTTGCTACTTTCTATCTTCTCGCTTGGTATCGGCATTGGCTCACTGATGTGTGAAAAACTTTCAAAAGGTAAGGTAGAACTTGGCTTAGTGCTATTTGGTGCAATAGGAATGACGTTACTCACGGTCGATTTATATTACTCCAGCACCTGGATAAATATGCATTGGACGAAAGAAGTGCTTTTCGATTACTTAGGCTTTATCAGTAAAAATCACGATTTACACGGGAAGGTAATTTTTACCAGCTGGCGTCTATTGGCAGATATCGCGTTGATTGGCTTCTTTGGCGGTTTATTCATCGTGCCGCTTTATACGCTGATTCAAACTCAATCAGAAAAAAGCTATCGCTCACGCGTCATTGCCGCCAATAATATTATTAACGCCTTATTTATGGTGGTTTCAGCCGTGTTTTCAATCTTCATATTTAACCAAAAATTCAGTATTCCTGAGCTGTTTTTAGCAACGGCAATACTCAATTTAGTGGTAATGACTTACCTGTGCATCCGTCAGCCAGCGTACTACACGACTTTTTTGAAATGGATTAAATTGAGTAAATAACATAGGCTGTAAAATAAAAATACTATAGCCTGATTTAACGCGTTGTGTTGCTTAGGTTTTCTTCATTTCATCCACTCCATAGAGTAGTATTTGCTGATTTTAATTGATAGGGCAAACGGGAAGCAGGTCGAAGTTTATCAGGAGTAATTTAGCCTAGCGTCATGGCGTTTTTAAAGGTTGCGAAAGCACAAAGTCTTTTGGTAAAAACACCCAAATCTTGCCCACCTGTTTCATGGCACCGGCCTTAGCACCCGCATCATTTCCTGCGCCCCAAAAGAAGTCTGCACGAACGCCGCCTTTAATGGCACCGCCTGTATCTTGCGCCATCATCAAGCGTTTGAGTGGTTTTGTGCTATTTGGCTCCGTGGTCGATAAAAAAACGGGCGCACCTAAGGGCACATACTTAGGATCTATTGCAACGACGCGCTCCCCTAAAATTGGCACACCCAGCGCACCTAACGGGCCTGGCAAACCTGCTGGCAACTCTCTGAAGAACACGTAACTTGGGTTGCTATTGAGCAACTCGCGTAGCTTAGCTGGATTATTTCGTGCCCAATTTTTAATACCATTCATAGACGCGTTGGCCATGGTCAATTCACCACGTTCTACCAGTAATCTGCCGATGGAATTATAAGTGTGGCCGTTTTGGTCGGCATAACCCACATGCACCTGTTCGCCATTTTCTAACTTAACCAAGCCCGAACCTTGTACCTGCAGATAAAATACATCGAGGATGTCATCGATATAAATAAACTCACGCCCCTTAAGCGGCGCTGCATCAGATTCAATTTCGGCACGATTGTAATAAGGAACTAATTTATTGCCAACTAGCCTGCCGCGCACACGCTTGTATTTCAGTTCAGGAAACAAACTATCCAACTCAACAGTCACTAAATCGGTCGGTACTTGAAATAAGGGATTCGGGTATTTAGCAGATTTAAAACGGCTGCCTTTTAGTATTGGCTCGTAATAGCCTGTAATCAAGCCACTCTCTGTACCATCTGCATTCGTGGCTTTATACACCGAAAAATTTTGTTTGAAATAAGCCAGAATTGCCTCAGAAGTGGGCTTGCTGCCAGTTTGACTGTTTAATTGCGCCGCAGTAGCACACGCCTTTTGCCACATGGGTTTATTTACTAATGTAGAGCAACTCTGCATCCAGGCAGGCCAAGAGGCATTTAGATCCGATAAATTGAGTTTATTTTGCCCCAAGCCATCCACTTCTTCCCACTGCGCGGGCTTAAGTAAACCATAGTCGGCATATTTAGCTTCTGTGGGTTTAACTTCTGCAGGCTTTACTTCAGCAATGGGTTTATCGGGTTCAGTAATTTGCACTGGCCCTGCATCTGGGCATTTCTCTACTGCTTTTACAACAACCTGCTTACATGCGGCACAGTCGCAACTGGCAGTCAGTTTAGTTGGTGGCGTTACTTTTAGATTTTTATTCGCGCACGAAGTGAGTCCGCAAAATAGCACCATCCCAATCAGTACTGATATTTTTCTAATCAATTGAGCGTCATCACAAAAACTAATGTAGCACTCTAGGCATTGCCAGTACAAAAGGCGGAATTTTCACATCAAACTGCGTGCCGTCATCAGCCACCATTTGATAGGTGCCGTACATTTCGCCCATGGGCGTAGTGAGCACCGTGCCGCTAGTGTATTCAAAATGCTCATTCGGATTTAATAATGGCTGGGCACCAACCACTCCCAAACCTTTTACTTCATTTTGCTCTCCGTTGGCATCTCTAATAATCCAATGGCGGCTAATTAATTGCGCTGCCACATTGCCAGTGTTGGCGATTTTCACGTGATAAGCAAACGCATAATGATTTTGCGCGATATCAGACTGGTCTGAAATAAACTCAACTTCAACTTTTACGGTACATTCGTAGTGTTTGGCGCTGGTCATTTAACAATACTCACTAAGTGATTAAGCCTGTTGTTGGTGAACTTGGGCTGGCCGAATACAGTTTTTTGGGCATACGGCCTGCAAGATAGGCATCACGGCCAGCCTCTACTGCTTTTTTCATCGCAGCTGCCATTAAAACAGGGTCGCGCGCTGCCGCAATCGCCGTATTCATTAGCACGCCTTGGCAACCAAGTTCCATCGCAATGGCCGCATCAGAAGCCGTGCCCACACCCGCATCCACCAATACTGGAATAGTAGCGTTCGCGATGATGATTTGTAGATTCCATGGGTTTAGAATCCCCATGCCTGAACCAATTAACGAGGCCAGCGGCATCACGGCAACACAGCCGATTTCTTCTAGCTGCTTGGCAATAATCGGGTCGTCTGAGCAGTACACCATCACATCAAAACCATCTTTTACCAAGGTTTTAGCAGCGGCAATGGTTTCAATCATGTTGGGGTACAGCGTGTTCGGGTCGCCCAGCACTTCTAATTTCACAAGCTTATGGCCATCTAACAACTCGCGCGCCAAACGTAAGGTGCGCACGGCATCATCGGCAGAATAACAGCCTGCGGTATTCGGCAAGTAAGTGAATTCTTCTGGCGGCAAAAACTCTAGCAACGAAGGCTCGCCTGCATTTTGGCCAATATTGGTACGGCGAATGGCTACGGTGATAATTTCTGCGCCACTAGCATCAATCGCTGCACGCGTTTGTGCAAAATCCTGATATTTACCCGTTCCCACTAATAAGCGTGAATGATAGGTTTTATCTGCAATTTTTAATAAGTCTGACAACTGTTATTTCCTTTTATAAAAACCACTAACCGCCACCCACTGCACCAACAATTTCCAATTTATCGCCATCCGCCAACTGCGTATCAGCAAACTGGCTACGTGGCACGATTTCACCATTACATTCAATGGCAAGCCGCTTGCCTTCTAACGCCAGTGTTTTGACCAAATCTGCAACACTCAAGCTTATCACTTCAAAATCACGTGTTTTACCGTTAATTGTAATCTGCATTGTAGGTAATTTAAGTTAGAAAATTTATCGGGTTTACCATTAAAGAATTCGATTTAAATGTCGATAGTCATTAGTAGGCAAGAGAATCTAAAGCACCATTTTACGAAAATTGTAGTGTGCTTAGCAAACCTTATCTCGATTATTTAACTGTCATCCAAATTAGCTTGGCATGCGTTATGTGAACTATTGATAAAATATGGCTTCTAACGGTATCTGTCTCACCAAGATAGATACTATTTTTTACTAGAATATCTAGACTGAAACATAATTTCAGAAGATAAAACTCCCAAAAGGATAAAACATGCAAAATGCTGCACAGCAAACTTTAAGCAAAAAAACTCTTAAAACATCACAAGTAGCAATCAGTAAACGCGAATTAATAGCACAAGCAAAACCCGTTGCAGATGAGCCAAAAGCAGAAAATAATCTACAACGCCTACTCGCTTCTTGCTGCGACTGCGTTTAGATTTAAATCAGAAAACAAAAGTAGCAGGGTGACTAGCCTGCTTGCTAACACTGCATAACGCTTTATGGCGTTGTACAATAACTAAATTATCGTATTTATAGTTAATTTAGAAAGTATGCAATGAAAATTCAAAGTCAAATCGCAGACATTCACACTGCCACAGGCCTGATGCGCACTTATATCCATCAACCCGTGGGCGATAACAAATATCCCACCCTCTTATTTTATTCAGAGATTTTTCAGCAAACAGACCCCATTGCCAGCGCGGCACGCATTATGGCCAGCCACGGCTATGTGGTGCTAGTACCAGAAGTTTTTCATGAACTAAACCCCATTGGCACGGTGCTGGGTTATGACAATGCAGGCCGCGACAAAGGCAACGCCGATAAAGGCAAAAAAGACGTGCAAAGTTACGACACCGACAACGTCGCGATGATAAGCTTTGCGAAACAACAAGCCTGGTTTGACGGCAACATTGGCGCCATGGGCTTTTGTATTGGCGGACACTTGGCCTTTCGCGCCGCACTACAGCCAGAAGTAAAAGCCACCGCCTGTTTTTACGCCACTGATCTAAACGGCAATCTAATCCCCAATCAACCAGGCCAACACAGCATGGATCGTGTAAGCGAAATCACAGGAGAGTTACTGATGATTTGGGGCAGACAAGACCCATACATCCCAACCAAAGACCGTGCAGACATTCAAGCCAAATTAAACGCCACTAACCTCACTTTTACTTGGCACGAATTCAATGCCCAGCACGCCTTTATGCGCGATGGCGATGAGCGCTACGACGCACAAACGGCTATGATAGGCTACCAATTAGCGCTGAATTTATTTAGCAGAACTTTGTAAAGGATTAGCCTGTAAATCATCATCGTCATACCGACGGAAGTCGGTATCCAGTGTCTTAAAGTCACTAGATTCTGTGTCCGGCACGGAATGACAATTCTGTATTATTTGTATTAGATTTAATATGTAAGCCTTTAAAAAAGCACTGCCCTGCGAACCAATATACATGCGGCCCGCAGGGCAGTGCTTTTTTACTTTGTCGCTGACTTATACATTAAAAAAAGCCCGATTTCTCGGGCTTTTTAGTTTTAAATCACAGCTTTAAACTTAGATTTCTAACTGTGGACGACCTGCTTCTGGCCAATCTAAATGGTAGAACTGGCCACGTGGCTGGTCTTTGCGCTCATAGGTATGCGCACCGAAGTAGTCACGTTGACCTTGTAACAAGTTAGCAGGTAAATCTGCACTGCGGTAGCCATCGTAATACGCCATCGCCGCGCTAAAACCTTGCGCAGGAATGCCATTTACAACCGCTAGTGCAATCACTTTACGCCATCCTTCTTGACCATCGTTCATGGCTTTGGTGAAGTATGGGTCTAACATCAAGTTTTTCAAACGTGAGTTCAACGCATAAGCTTCAGTGATTTTTTGCAAGAAACGTGCGCGGATAATACAACCGCCGCGCCAGATTTGAGCAATTTCACCAAAGTTCAACTTCCAGTTGTAAGCCACTTGTGCTTTATCAATCAATTGGAAGCCTTGCGCATAAGCACAGATTTTTGAGCAATATAAAGCGTTTTTAATCGCTTCAATGGTCGCTTTTTTATCTGTTTCATGTTTAATTGCTGGGCCTTTTAAGATTTTGCTAGCTTCAACACGTTCTTCTTTTAAGCTTGAAAGTGCGCGTGCATAAACAGCCGCAGCAATCGCGTTTGCTGGTGCGCCTAGTTCAAGCGCGTTCGCTGCTGTCCATTGGCCTGTACCTTTTTGGCCTGCGGTATCCAAGATTTGGTCTACCAAGAAGCCTTTAGTCATTGGGTCTTTTTGTTGCAGAATATCGGCAGTAATTTCAATCAAGAAGCTTGATAGCTCGCCTTTGTTCCACTCTTCAAATACTTTACCGATTTCGTCTGCTGGCATGCCGAGCAAGTTTTTCATCAACCAGTATGCTTCGCAAATCAATTGCATATCGATGTATTCAATACCGTTGTGCACCATTTTTACATAGTGCCCAGCACCGTCTGGTCCAATGTATTCGGCACATGAGAAACCCCCAACCACTGGCTTTCCTGGTTTACCGCCTTCCATTGGTTCGCCTGTTACAGAATCAACTTTAGCTGCGATATCACGCCAAATTGGCTCTAAGCTTGACCAAGCTTTACGTGTGCCTGAAGGCATAAGTGATGGGCCGAAACGTGCGCCAGTTTCACCGCCTGATACGCCTGAACCGATGAAGTCGATGCCTTTTACAGCTAATTCTTTTTCACGGCGAATAGTATCTGTCCACAATGAGTTACCGCCGTCGATGATAATGTCGCCTTGCTCTAAAAACGGCAATAAAGCGTTAATCGTAACGTCTGTTGCGCTACCAGCTTTAACTAACAAAATGATTTTACGTGGGCGTTTGATGCTTAATACAAATGAAGCTAAATCGGCATGTCCTACAACGCGCTCATGTGATGGCTCATTTTTTTTACATTCTTCAATAAAACTCACCATTTTTTTAGAGTCACGGTTGTAAACCGCAATGGTGTAGCCGTGATCGGCAATATTGAGAGCCAAGTTTTGGCCCATTACAGCTAGGCCAACTAGGCCAATATCAGCATTTTTCGTAGACATTTATCTTCTCTTTTGGAGTTGTTTAATGGAAAGGGTATTTTTGTACGCAAGATTATAAAACTTTTAACGGATGAATTTGTTAAAACTTTTGTAATTTAGTATTTTATTTTGATTTTTTGATGAATTTATAGAAAAAAGCCTTAAAAAATGACAAATAAAGGCTTTAAGGTGCATCAATTAAGGTAAAAATGCTCAACTAATAATCGCTACTTCTACCTGTTGAGTAACCTTGTGGAATATCGTTTTGCAGTTCACCACATTCTACGCATCGATGGTCGTGTAATGTTGGGCTCAACACCAATTCCGATCCTCCACAAGATTTGCAGTACTTTGTGTGTACCACAGGTGATTTGTGGTGCGTTTCGTGATGCTCCGTAGCCACTTTCGTGCTACCTAAACCGTATTTATTATCCATGGTAAACCTCCATAGTTAATATCCATTAGAACTTACAAATTACGCTTAATTAATGTCCATTGCAAGCATTAAATCATAGTAGTTTAGTCGGATATTATTTTTTAAGTTGCGGCTTGCAAGCTACATATGCGATTTTTTCACCATCGTCTAAGGTTGTTTGATCACCATTAATCAGTAAGGTAATCACACCGCTGGTATAGCGATTATTATTATCCGCCGATTTGCTAAGATTTACTTCATGGTCTGGGTAAATCAGCCAAGCATCATTCCCATTATTGAGCAATCTTATATAGAACTGCTTATTACCATCGCACACATAAGCTGTGGCATTTTCTGGCGCAGCGGAACGCTCTTTTGTCCCCGAACCAAATGGGTTTAACTTGATTGAGCTGCAGGCTGATAAAAATGCCAGCATACATACGGTTAATAAGGATAGTTTGAATGAGTGCATCGTGTATTCCCTGTGCGGTTAAAAATTTAGCTTATTTTACGTTGTAATCATGGTTTCGTGTGTGCGCTAGCCACCGGCACGACTTAATCGGTCTAACACTGCAGTCCAAGCTGGCGTATTCGGCGGCAATTCAACCAATAAGCGGTCTAGCTTGAGCGCATCTAAATCATGCAATGCGCTGTACAACTGCTCAGCCACTTCAGCTGGCTGATTTGACAATTGCCTGACTGTACAGCTTGGCATGGCGCCTTCACCGAACAATAAGGCTGCACATTGCAAGTTGGCTTTTGTTAGCACTTCACATTCGCGTAGCAGTAATGTCCTGTCGCTAAATAACAATAAAGGTGTGCGCGGCGAGTAATGCAGTGCATGTTGCCCTGGCGCTTTAGGGCTTAGTTTTTGAAATGCTTCCGTATCGTCATTCGCAACTTTAGCCTCTTGCGGCTTGCCTGCAACGCAGGCAATATCAGCCTCACTAATCATGCCTGGCCGCAACAACTGCCATTGACCATCGGCGGACACACTTATAATCGTCGATTCAATGCCCACTTGACACGCGCCACCATCTAACACAGGAATAGCATCCCCCAAACCTGTTTCTACATGCGCCGCAGTGGTTGGGCTAAGCTGCGTAAATAAATTAGCAGAAGGTGCGGCAACACTTAAACCGCTAAGCTTAAGTAAGGCCAGTGCTATTGGGTGATTGGGCACACGCAACGCAATGGTGGGCTCACCGCCGCGCACTACTTTTGAAACGTGCGCTTTGGCTGGCAAAATCAAGGTGAGCGCACCAGGCCAGAAAGCCTGTGCCAACTTTTTTGCCAGCTCTGGGAATGCCGAAGCCCAATCTGCGACTTGACTAGCATCGCTAATATGCACAATTAATGGATGGTCTGCTGGGCGCTGCTTAGTGCTAAATATTTTCGCAAGGGCAACATCATTGGTCGCATCGGCCGCCAAGCCGTAAACGGTCTCGGTCGGAATCGCGACAACTTCCCCATTCTGAAGTCTGGCTGCTGCCTCTTCTAAACTAACGCGCATAAAAATATTAATTGGTTCAAAACGTCTATTTTACTACTTATGCACACTCCGCATCATCATTTGGCTGTAATACGTTAAAATAGCGCATATTAATTTTTAAAGAAGTCATCATGAAGCAAACTCCAGTAAGCGAAATCACCGTAGAACACAACCCAGCGCAAGCAAAATTAGACGCGCTTAACGTAAGCAAATGGCCTACATGGAAAAAAGAAGTTTCAACTTTCCCTTGGTCATTTCCAGAACAAGAAATCGCGTATATTTTAGACGGCGAATGTGAAGTAACCACCTGCTGTGGCACTAAACTAACTTTTGGCAAAGGCGATTTAGTGACTTTTCCCGCTGGCGTAAATATTACGTGGGAAGTTAAACAACCGCTGCATAAGCATTACCAGTTAGATGGCAATATCATTACTCAGACATTTAAACGCATCAAGGCGGCATTAAAACTTTAGTTAAACTTATGCTTGCAAAAAACTTTGCGCACCCTAAATTGGGTGCGTTCTAATTTCTAGGGCAACATGCAATGTGATTTAACACAAAGAGTCATCGAACTAACCGCATGATTGAATTAGCCATAAGTACCATCTGCTCTTGGTTTTAGCAAAATCGGCGCATAAATCACCACAAAAATTGCAAAACTCACAATCCAAAAAACACTGGCGATAAACACCCAATTTACATAATATTGACTTAAAGCCATTGGCAATACTGCACGAAATATCACGCTGGCCAGCATCCCTGCGAAAGCTAGACTCAGCCAGCGAGAGGGCTTACGGACATCACGCCCTGTATGTCCTAAAGCGACGCGCGACATCATACTTAACGTCATTAAACCGATTCCACCAACCGTAAAAATATGTAGCGTTAATACCGGCAAATGACTCCACAATGCTTGTAGTCCGTAACACAAAAACCCTAGATTTATCAGCCAAGCGGATAAATACAAACTCCATAACAAGGGCACGCGCCATAGCCCAACCGTATGCCAGTTGTAGAGACGGTAACCATTTAAGGTAAATAAAATACCAGCGCTCAATGTGGTGACTGCTGCGTTCTGGATAAAAATGACATTCAAGAATAAAGCAAGAAAAACGACTAATATGCTGATATCCAGCCATTTGTATTGCTTTAGCTGAATTTTATAGTCCACACCGCGCTCAATAAAAAATGGGATGACGCGTCGCCCAATCATTAAAATCAGGCTAATAAAAAGCAATACCGCGCCGTTAATGGCATACAGCATGCCGCTCGATATCACCCCAAAGCAACCCAGATAAAATAGCCAATTACCCACCCAGAGCAGGATGATTTTACTCACCACCGCAAGTTGTATCCACTGTTTTGCTTTAACAATCGGAATGGCGATTGCCACGATAAGCATCAAACCAAACAATAAATCTGCCACTGCAGCCCAAGCTAAAAAATCTGTACCAAACAAAAATAGCAGCCTTGCGCTACACCAAAGCAGAAATAACACCATCAAGGGTTTGCCATGTAGTGTTGCGATGCCTGTCCAGTTTTTAACGGCCGTCAGCAAAAACCCCGCAACCACGGCCATGCCATAACCATAGAGCATTTCATGCGCATGCCATTGACTAAGCGAAATGTTAGTTACGATTACCTTACTGAAAGAGAAATAAGCCAGCATCCAAGCAAAAATCGAAAAAATCGCAAAAATGCTTGCCCCTAAAAAGAAGGGGCGAAAGCCAAGATTAAATAAGGCAAATTTCTGCGTACTTTTTTGACTGGGTTTGTTCATTTGAATTTGCATACTATCCTCGCCTCTACTTTAATCATCAAGTTGCCTAAAACCATACTAGGTCACCAACAATTTCTTGATGTTTCTATTATTAATCCGATAATGGTAACTCGATTATTAATCGAGAACCTTGATTCAGCACAAGATTAAGCCGATGACCAAATTAAATGCCGACATACAAAAAGCCACCGACCACCTTGCAAATATCGACGCAGATTGGGCAGGTTTAATCACTCACGTTGGTGTATGCAGTTTTGAACCAAAACTAGAACGTGAGCCCTACGAAGCACTGATTCGCGCTGTTGCTTACCAACAATTACATGCCAAGGCGGGCGACGCCATACTGAATAAATTCATCCTACTTTTTAATCCGCTGGAAACTAGCCAGACGAATTTGAGTAAGTTTCCTAGCCCAGCACAAGTGCTTGCGGCCGATCTTGCAGATTTACGCGCTTGCGGCTTTTCGGGCAGAAAAATCGAAACACTAAAAGGCATCGCGGAAGGTGCTTTGAGCGGGCTTGTGCCATCGCATGAAAAAGCGAGTGCAATGGCAGATGAAGACTTGATTCAACAGCTAATCACACTTAAAGGCATTGGCCGCTGGACGGTAGAAATGTTGCTTATGTTCAACTTAGCCCGCTTAGATATACTGCCTGCCGACGATTTTGGTATAGTAGAGGGCTATAGGCGCCTAAAGAAGCTAGACGCGGCACCCAAGCGAAAAGAAATTGCCGAAATAGGTAACGCATGGAGTCCCTATCGCACCATTGCTAGTTGGTATCTGTGGCGCGTACCAAAGTAGCTTCGTAGTAAATAATAACGGGTAAATAGTGCGCCTAATATATATCGGCAGAGTCACACTAGGTCAATGACGACTCATCGGACTATTTGCATAGCCTTACTGCCTTATTCACAGCACTAGGTTGTTAATTTTACACGTTCATTAACTCGGCCAACACTCATTTTTACACTGCCAGAATTTATTTAGTTTAACCAAGCAAACCCTAACCATGCAAATTTTCACACGTCACCATCACGCTTTTCTTAAATTACTCAGTTATCGCATGCTAATGGTGTTTTCTTACCAAATTATTGCCGTCACAGTAGGCTGGCATATTTATGAGATTACCCGTGACCCATTGGCGCTTGGTCTGATTGGTTTAGCTGAAGTGGTGCCATATTTTGCCTGCGCGCTTTTTGCTGGGCACGCAGTAGACCATTATTGTTCACGCCGATTTTTTGGCACTTTGGCTGCCGTTACACTAGGTATCAACGCACTCTTGCTTACGACATTGGCAATTGGCTATGTCGGCAATAGCGCAAACGAAAGCTACTGGATTTATGGCTCCATTATGCTGACTGGCGTGGGCCGCGCTTTTATTGCCCCCAGCTACAACACCTTATTTGCGCTGATTTTACCGCGTGAAGAGTTCGCTAAAGCCTCAGGCATTGGAAGCTCAACCTTTCAAATGGGCTTGATTATTGGGCCTGCAATCGGCGGCTTGCTAGTCGGGTTCGGCAGTAAAACTGTGGCATATGCCATTGCAGCCAGCTTATGCCTATTGGCGGCCATCGCAATTCGGTCCATTAATATCAAAGAGCCAGCCGTGGTAGAAAGTCCCCCCGTATTTGCCAGCATTAGCCAAGGCTTGCGCTTTGTATTTAGCAACCAGATCGTACTTGGTGCGCTTTCGCTAGATATGTTTGCCGTGCTGTTTGGCGGCGCGGTCGCCATGTTACCTGCGTTTATACAGGATATATATCATTACGGACCAGAAGGGCTCGGCATCTTGCGCGCCGCGCCCGCTATTGGTGCGATTTTGACGGGAATCTGGCTGACACGTCACCCCATTAATTTTCATGCAGGTCGCTGGTTACTGGCTGCCGTAGCGGGCTTCGGCATTAGCATTATCGGATTTGGCTTAAGCACCTCCATTTGGCTGGCGGGCTTACTGCTCATCCTTTCTGGTGTATTTGATGGCATCTCCGTTGTGTTACGTCAAACTATTTTACAACTTGCCACCCCTGATGCGATGCGGGGCCGCGTCTCGGCCATCAACGGTATTTTTATTGGCTCTTCAAACGAGTTAGGTGCTTTTGAATCGGGCTTAGCCGCACGTTTATTGGGGCTAGTGCCCTCTGTCGTATTTGGCGGGCTAATGACACTCAGCGTGGTGGGCATTACCGCAAAACTAGCGCCAAAACTAAGAAATCTAGAGTTGCATCAACTCCATTGATTTGTTCTACGTCAAGTTTCAGCGGGAGTAGTTAGCTAGGCGATTTCTTGTACTTCACTTTCATCTTTTAAAGCAACGCCCGTCACTTTAATTCGCATCGCTTCTTTAGCAAGCCATATTAGTTTTTTTGCCGCGGTTGCATATTGCAAACCTTCCGGACGAACGTTTGAGATGCAGTTACGGTCGGCATCGCTTAAACCTAGTTTAGGGTTATAAGTGAGATAAATGCCCAAACTATCCGGTGAACTTAAACCAGGGCGCTCACCAATGAGCATGGCAACCATTTTGGCATTGAGCGCTTGACCAATTTCATCGCCAATCGCCACGCGGGCTTGGCTAACAATCACCACTGGGCCTGTGTGCCAATCATTGGGTAAAAAATTACGAATCTCTGCAAGTAACGGTGCAACATGGCGCGACACAGCTAATGAAGACAAGCCATCGCCAACTACAATGAGAAAATCTATCGGCTGTGCTTGACTGATGTTCTGAAGTTGCATCAAACTTTGCTCATGCAGTCTGCGACCCCAATCAGGACGTAACAAATAGCTAGCCCGATCTGGCGCCATGCTTTTAGCACGAATGGTCGTAAATTGTTGCTGTTGAATATCAGCTTCTAGCGCTTCGACGTCTAAGGCGAGGTGCACCGCATCCCGCGCCATGGCGTGTGCCAAGCCAAAATCCAGTACTTCACTGGTAGGCAAACTGATACCGACCCGCCCAATGGCAATACGTGCACGCGTAAAACTTTTAAGTTGCTGCCAAGGGTCCGCTTTAATAATCTTTTCTTGTTTAGTCATTATCATTTACGCCGCGCTAAGTAAGTGTTTAGGCATGTTCTGCAACATGTGGTGTATGTTGGCAATGGGCTGTACTTGACCGTAAGCATCCATAATATTCATGGCTTTTAACCATCGTTCGAACTCTGGTGCAGCGCGCAAGCCCAGTACTTTGCGCAAATAAAGCGCATCATGGAACGAGGTGGTTTGATAATTCAGCATAATGTCATCAGCCCCGGGAATGCCCATGATGAAGGTAAGTCCAGCGGTTGCAAGTAGCGTCATCAGCGTATCCATATCATCTTGGTCAGCCTCGGCATGGTTGGTATAGCAAACATCGCAGCCCAAAGGCACACCTAGCAGTTTTCCGCAGAAATGGTCTTCTAAACCTGCGCGAATAATCTGTTTGCCGTCATACAAATATTCAGGACCGATAAAGCCCACCACGGTATTAGTAAGTAAGGGTGATAAATGCCGTGCAACGGCGTAAGCGCGTGCTTCGCAAGTTTGTTGATCTACGCCAAAGTTAGCATTAGCAGATAGAGCAGAGCCTTGCCCCGTTTCAAAATACATGACATTGCTCTCGCCAAATTCATTTTTGACGGTACCGCGATTAAGTGAGAGTGCGGCAGATTGCGCTTCTTTCAGCAAGGCAATGTCGATTCCGAAACTCTTGTTGGCTTTTTCTGTGCCTGCTATTGACTGAAACACCAAGTCGACTGGCGCGCCACGCTCGATTAACTGAATCTGATTGGTCACATGCGTCAAAATGCACGACTGTGTAGGAATGTTGTATTGATTAATCACGTCATCAACCAAATAATACAAATCCATCAGGGCAGGCAAGCTATCAGTGGCTGGATTGATACCTATGACCGCATCGCCAGCGCCATAAAGCAGACCATCGAGCATAGAGGCTGCAATGCCACGTGCATCATCTGTTGGGTGATTAGGTTGCAAGCGAACTGAAATATGGTCTGGCAAGCCGATGGTGTTTCTAAAGGTGGTAATTACGCTACATTTTTTTGCCACAAGAATCAAATCTTGGTTGCGCATAAGCTTGCTCACCGCCGCCGCCATCTCTGGCGTAATACCTTTTGCAACACGTTTTAAAGTAGAGGTATCGGCTACATCAGAAAGTAACCAATCACGAAAGTCGCTAACGGTTAAATGACTAATTTCGGCAAAGGCTTCTTTGTCATGCGTATCAATAATGAGACGCGTAACTTCATCGGTTTCATATGGAATTAGCAACTCTTGCAAAAACCGTTTTAGCGGAACTTGTGCCAAACACATTCTGGCGGCCATGCGTTCTGCATAAGTCTCTGCCGCTACACCAGCTAGGAAATCGCCTGAACGAGCAGGGGTGGCTTTCGCCATGACGGTTTTTAAATCAGCAAACTGATAGGTACGTGTTCCTGCAATATAACTGTAAGTCATGATGCACCTCACCTTTGCCACTATTTGACTGCGGATAATATGTCGCTTGATGTTTGCATTATGCGACTATTTTTTAATTAGCGGCAAGTTGGATTTTCAAAACACAAAAAACTAAGAAAAAATAGGATGAAAATTAAATGGTACTAAATACTTATTAAAAACTGGTACTTGCATTACGCCATTTTAAATCTATACTGGAAACGCTACATTGTTTCTGAAATTCAAATCAACATCAGCTCTATTGTTTTATATATAACCAAGATTAGCAATTATTAGGCTTCAACTTAAGCATTCCAATTTAAGGCTTTTTACTAAAATCTAAGGGGTAAAAAAAATGAGTGGATCTAAACATGCAAGCACGGCAGCAGAACAAGATGCTGCTGAACTGAAAAAAATGGGGTATGAGCAAGAGCTGCACCGTCACATGGGTGGTTTTTCTAACTTTGCAATTTCTTTTTCGATTATCTGTATTTTAGCGGGGGGTATTTCTGCCTTTCCATTAGCACTTGGAGCAGCTGGGGGTGCCTCAATTGGTATCGGTTGGCTAGTAGGCGCTGCGTTTGCGACTATAGTTGCACTAGCCATGGCTCAAATCTCATCCAGTTATCCAACGGCGGGAGGGCTGTACCACTGGGGTTCAATACTAGGTGGCAAAGGTTATGGCTGGTGCACGGCCTGGTTTAATTTACTTGGTCTTATTTTTGTTGTGGCGTCGGTTAATTTTGGCGTGTATGACTTCTTCTTCAAAGGATTAGCCGCACCGATTATGGGTATTGATGTTTCTGGATATGGCTATGTTCACCAAACCCTCTATATCACGGCCTTTACAATATTACAGGCAATACTTATTTATCGCTTTCCAAAGTTTACCACTAAGATTACCGATCTTTCAGGGTATCTAATCATGGCGATAGGTGGCATTCTTACCATGTCTTTACTAGCCTTTAACCAAACACCGCTTGATTTCTCAAGACTTTATACTTTCACCAACTTTACGGGGGCTGAAGGTAGCGTGTGGCCGGCATCTGAAGGCATGGTATTTCCGTTCCTAATTGGTTTGCTACTGGCAATTTACACTATTACCGGTTTTGATGCTTCTGCACACACCGCAGAGGAAACGCGTGATGCAGCCAGAGCGGTGCCTAAAGGTATTGTTAGCTCCGTTATTTATTCAGCAATTTTCGGCTATGTGATGATTTGTACTTTTGTACTAGTAATGCCTGATGTTGCAACAGGTGTAAAACAAGGCTTTGGCTTTTTTGATGCCTTGCTCGGCACTTTGCCACCAGCTTTAAAAGCGGTATTGGGTTTAGGTATTTTCTTAGTTAACTTTTTGTGTGGTCTAGCCTGCTTAACCTCAACTTCACGCATGATGTTTGCTTTTGCGCGTGATGGTGGTCTCCCAGCATCGCATGTATTGCGTAAAGTGCACTCGACGCTAAAAACGCCAGTGGCTGCTGTTTGGGTTTCGGCTGTGCTAGCCATTGTTGCCACCTTGTATGCCGCTGCTTTTAGTGTATTGGCTGTGGGTTGTGCTGTATTCCTTTACATTTCATACATTATGCCAACGGCAGCAGGCATTTTGGCAGAAGGTAAAACTTGGAACCATAAAGGTCCTTTTAATTTAGGTACCCTGTCTAAACCTGTAGCGGTTTTAGCGGTGCTTGGTGGCGGATTTTTGGTGTTCGTAGGAGTGCAACCTCCGAATGAAAAAGTCCTGTACGTGACAATCGCCATGCTAATAGTGATGGGTTTATTCTGGTATGTGTTTGGCGAAAGTAAACGCTTTAAGGGTCCACCAGCAATTAAAGAATAATCAGAATCCTCGTCTCACTTAAAGCCCGCCAAACATCCTAGTGTTTGGCGGGCTTTTTACAATCCTAAATTGACACAATATTCCATGTATTTTCAATCGATTCAGCCTCCTGCTTATTTGCTATTGTCTAGCTACTTGTACAAAGCGCTAAAGCTTTTACCCCTGCATGCCGTTGTAATAGTCACACACTGCGAATTTCAAGGAGAGACGCAAAATGATAATTTATCAAGTAGTCGACGAAGAAAATAACCTTGTGAGCGAGTACTCACATTTAGAGGCCGCACAACATAGCGCGGAAGATTTAACCGTGTGGTTTGCAGAGCACTACTACCATGTAGAAGCGCTACGTTTTCAAGAGCCTGAAGAAAATTATAACTAACCCAAGCAACGTACAGCCAGTTTAATTCTACTTTTTATTTACCCCAAATTTTGGAACAATAGCCGAACCTACTGGCACTACCACCTCTTTACTTTTTTTAGGTTTTTTTGTTTCTTTGTTACTTTTAATCTGACCTTTAGCCATGATATCGCTCCTTACGTTAATCGTAGCTTCATCATAGGCCGATAGGAAAATATAGGTGGATTATTTTTTTAACCAATTGCTAGAGTAAGCCCAATAAAAAGGGCCGTGACATTAAATCACAGCCCCACAGAATTTAATAACACAGCTATTTAGTTTTTCTGGCAAATCCAACCAACAGTATTACGATTCCAATCACAATACCTACAAATGAAGCGATGCCCTGCCAACCTAAAAAACTCATCTGAATTTCTCCTATCCTTATCGACAACTTTCAATCGACCAGCACTCTTAGCACATTCCAACTAGTTAGAGTACCGCCACCATAAGAGGTCAAATCATAGTATTTTTAACGTAGCAAACTGTTTGATTTAAATCAAAAAACAATTAACTTTAAATAAAATGTAATACAAAACTCACCACACAAAACACGCCTTTCCTATACATTAAGAGTATGATTCTGAGCAATTAATTCTATTTACCTTTCTGGGACACGCCATGTTAAGTATGTATGAAGCAAGCATTCCAGTGCTAAAGCGCACTTTAACTAACCTTGCCGCCATCTTAAAAAAAGGGGAACAATACGCCGATGCTAGAAAAATCGAGCACGCCGTTCTGCTCAATGCACGCCTGTTCCCTGATATGTATCCACTGACACGCCAAGTACAAATCGCCACAGACATGAGCAAGGGCGCAGCCGCCCGATTGGCAGGGCTTGAAGTTCCAAAATACGAAGACAATGAAACGACTTTTGCCGAACTACAAGCACGTATCACGAAAACCATCGCGTTTATTGATACCGTCAAACCAGCGCAATTTGAAGGCAGCGAATCACGTGAAGTGACCATTACTGTGCGCCAAGTCGATTTAAAATTTAAAGGGCAAGATTACCTGCTTAAATGGGTGAACCCCAATGTGTATTTTCACGTGACCACTGCTTACAATATTTTGCGCCATAATGGTGTAGAGCTTGGCAAAGTCGACTTTCTCGGGCCGCGCGATTAAACTTTAATCTTTCAATAATGTAGCTGTTATTTCTGCATCAGAATGCTGATTTTTCGCATGCATCTGTCTTAAAAAATGGAAATTTCAAGCCTATAAATTTTAATATTATCCTTCTTGAATTTTTTAAAACAAGCCTCCATAAATAGGTTGCGAGCAGATTAAGTGATTTCATGCTCATTATTCTTAAAATTTAATTAAGGAGTGAATATGTCTCAATTAACCCGATTTAATAACAACCTATTCAATGACTTTTTTGGCGATAAAGGATCACTTGGATATTTTGTAAGCCCACTGCATGGCGAAAATTTACCAAATAACTTCAAGGTAGATATTAAAGATTCAGACAACGCCTATGTATTTTTAGCCGAGTTACCTGGCGTGAATAAAGAAAACTTACACATCACTGTTGATGGAAGTACGGTAACAATTGCGGCCGAAATCAAGCAGCATGACGAAGAAAGCAAAGATGAAAAAATAGTAAGAAGCGAACGGTATTTTGGTTCTGTAAGCAGGAGTTTTCAATTACCCGTCGATGTTAATCAAGATACGGCAAATGCAAGTTATGAAAATGGCGTTCTAAAATTAACGCTACCTAAAAAATTAAATGTGGTGGGTAAACGCATTGAAGTTTTGTAAATATCGCTGACCAATGCCAAAATAGCAAAAGCCCCGCTTTAAACGGGGCTGTGCTATTTAAGCTGGCGGAGCGGACGGGACTCGAACCCGCGACCCCCTGCGTGACAGGCAGGTATTCTAACCAACTGAACTACCACTCCAAAAACAGTACGTTT
>NZ_JABFRA010000069.1 GCF_013141425.1 Methylotenera sp.
AAACTCACCAATAAGGTAGCCAAAAGCAAAGCTGTCCAACTCAATATGGCCGACATGCGGCTCAGTTGAACAGTAGTTGCAGTTTTAGTTGTTGTCATTAGCATTTTTATTTCTCCCCGAGGAGTTGTAGGCAATTATATAGTCACGCCTGTTTTATCGTCTTAATTTCGTTAATCTTTAGTATTTATGCCTTACTTTTAAGTACAAAACCAAAATTTAAGGTCACGCATTCTAAAACAGTTTTATCAAACCACATTTCAATTTAACAACACTTAACAATACGGTATGTATGTGAAAGTTTTGTGTCACTTACATTAATACACGTGTGAAATTTTCACACAAGGTCAATAATACGTGTGATAATTTCACACGTCAATACCTTTGTGTAAAAAAATCCCACATATTATTTCTGGTATTTGTATAATAAAACTTATGAATAAAAACGCTGAAGCTTCATCTGATAATCCTGTCAAGCAACGCATGCTGACAGCATTGCAGCGAGTGCTAAAACCGCTAATAAGACTAGCGCTTGCACAGGGCATTAATTACCAAATGCTACTTGAATCACTAAAGGTAGTTTTTGTGCAGGTGGCCGAAGAAGAATTTAAACTCTCTGAACGCGAACAGACTGACAGTAGAATTAGTTTACTAACAGGCTTACATCGTAAAGACGTGCATCGTTTGCGCGATCAGCCAGAAAGCACACAAAATCCTTCACTTGTTACCCTAGGCTCTCAACTTGTTGGCTTGTGGATTAGCGATGCTGATTTTGTTGACGATGAAGGCAACCCGAAACCTTTAGCTAGGCTAGCGAGCGTGGGCGGAAACGCCTCTTTTGAAAGACTGGTTACACGTGTAAGCAAGGACATTCGCGCAAGGCCAGTGCTTGATGAATGGCTGAGAGTTGGCGTGGTGTATTTAAATGAGCAAGATTATGTTTGCCTGAATACCGATGCTTTTGTTCCGAGTGAAGGCTTTGAAGAAAAGTTATTCTTTTTTCAGCAAAATATTCATGACCACGCTGCCGCGACCGCACATAATTTAATGAATTTAACGCCGCCGATGTTGGAACGATGTGTGTATTATGATGGACTAACATTAAATGCTGTAAACGAATTAAAGGCATTAGCAGAAACGCATGGCATGACCGCCTTGAAGGCAGTTAATGCAAGAGCTATCGAACTGCAAAGTCAAGTTGGTAATACCGAAGATGCGAATGAACGCTTTACTTTTGCTTTATATTTCTACCATGTAAAAGAAAAGTTTGGCACTAGGTTAAAACACGAATACTACCGAAGAAAAACCGTACGAATTGACTAGATGAAGCTTACAAATAGCCATTCTTCACGTTTTTACTGGAACGATTAATATGACCATATTGATGCGCAGATTCTTTGTATTATTATTGGCTAGCTTGCCATTCAATGCGATTGCCAACCCGTGCGAAGATGGTGGGATTGGCGGCACAGGTATTGCCTTGAGTCGAGGCATTGGCGGCACCGGCATTGGCACTGACGCTGGAATCGGCGGCACAGGTATTTCAGGCGCACAAAAAGGTATTGGTGGTACGGGCGTTCAAGCCAATGCTGGCATTGGTGGTACTGGCATCACGGCGGATGCTGGAATTGGCGGCACCGGCATCAGCAATGTGCAAAAAGGTATTGGTGGAACTGGTGTTCAGGCCAATAGCGGTATTGGTGGTACGGGCATTGTTGGCGTTATTACTGGCTTTGGTAGCATTTGCGTGAATGGCCTAGAAATTCATTATTACAACGACACGCCTGTTAACTTAGATGGTAAAAAAATCAGCAGCCAGGCGTTATCCATTGGCCAAGTAGTGGCAGTGAAAGCGACAGGAAACGACCAATCACTGTTGGCGAGTGAAATTCATGCTTACAACCAAATTACTGGACCAGTCACCGCCATTGACGTGGCAAACAGCTCACTAAAAGTGATGGGGCAAACAGTCTCGGCTGATGCGGCGCAATTAAAAGGCTTGCAGATTGGTAAATGGGTCAATGTTAGCGGTTTACGCAAGGCAGATGGCGCTGTTTTAGCTAGCCGCGTAGATTTAACACCCGCTCAAAAGAATGCACATGTCGTTGGCAACCTGAGTTACCAAGGCAACAATGCTTACCTAAGCGGAACCCGCATTAAAGGAATATCAAAACCAACCATCAACAGCACAGGCGATATAAGTTTGGCAGGCGTGTGGGATGGCAATGCACTGACCGTGAAAGAGATGAAACCAGGCCCTGTAAGTGAATTACTACAAAAAGTAGACACTTTCAGCTTGCAAGACATCGTGACCAGCGAAGTGCCTAGCGGACAAGTGAAAGTTTATGTTCAACAAATAACGGTAAACGCTCAAACCCTGATTGTTGGCAACAACACGAATGCACGTTTAACAGGTAAACCTGTTGTTATTCGCGGTCAGGTAAAAGATGGCAAACCAACAGCGCTGAGCATAGAGCCTAGATCTATCAAAGCAGATTCGATTAAATCTGAGAACAAAACTCGCCGCGACTCTAATGCCAAGTCTTCATCTATTAAATCGTCAAAAGAATCTGGTGAAAAATCATCGGAAAAACGCAATGATAATAAAGATGCTATTTCGTCAGAATCCAAACTGAAAAAGATCGAAAAAGCCGAGACAATAGAAAAAGTCGCAAAAGCTGAGAAAGCTGAAAAGGCTGAGAAAGTCGAGAAAGCTGAAAAGGCTGAGAAAGTCGAGAAAGCTGAGAAAATTGACAAGGTAGAACATATTGAGAAAGTCGAAAGAGTTGAGCGCCCTGAGAAATTTGAGAAAGTAGAAAGCCATCACGACGACTAATTTAATTTAGGCGTTAAATATTGGCCATTTTAATTAGTAATTTTCAATTAAGTAATTTAGAATTGACTTCACTGTTTACGTTTCAAAGAATATGAACAATAAAATTAACTTAACAATATCTGCCATTTTCGTTAGTGCAATTAGCTTTCACGCCAGTTCAAGTCATGCGGATGGAACTCTAAGTTTGACGACGGGCGCTGACTACAGTTCAGGCAAGTACGGTCAATCAAAATCCACACAAATGACCTACATCCCGTTTATTGGGAAGTTTGAAAATGAGGATATCACGCTCAAGCTTACTGTACCTTGGCTACAAATCACCGGCCCAGGTGACGTGGTTGGTGGAAATACGCCGATCGTAATAGGGTCATCTAATCGTAGAACGACAACAGAATCTGGTCTAGGTGATATTGTTTTATCCGCAACGCATACGATTGCTCAATTGGGCGAAACCAAGCCATTGCTGCTGGACATCACTGGAAAAATTAAATTTTCTACTGCCTCTGCCTCTAAGGGTTTAGGTACTGGTGAAAATGATTACACTTTGGAACTGGATGCTTATAAGGCATTGACCGACAGCCTTACCGCATTTGGCGATGTGGGATACAAACGTCTGGGCGACCCGAGTGGGGTCAACTTAAATAATATTTGGTTTACGGCCGCGGGCTTATCTTACAAATTCCTACCTTCCACAAGCGCAGGCATCATGGCTGATTATCGTCAAGCCACCCTTGACACTTCGCAACCCGTGCGCGAACTGACTATTTTTGTAAGCCATAAATTTAATGATGACTACAAATTACAAAGCTATCTTAGCCAAGGTTATTCTGACTCAAGCGCTGACTGGGGTGGTGGCCTAATGTTGGGCAGATCATTCTAATAGCTCATTAGAACTAATTTAGCACCAAAAAATTAAGGGTGAAATTACATTAGCAAGTAATTTCACCCTTTGTGTTTCAAGTCTACAATGTGATACGCAGTCAATTACCGCGAGAAGCCTGCACCCATTTTCAGCTCTGTCCAAGTATTGGATACATGGCAACGCTCGCATTGACGGCCGAAGCTACCATCATGTGGGTCATCGGATAC
This sequence comes from Methylotenera sp., assembly GCF_013141425.1. Taxonomy (GTDB): domain Bacteria; phylum Pseudomonadota; class Gammaproteobacteria; order Burkholderiales; family Methylophilaceae; genus Methylotenera. Next base: position 3,923 of record NZ_JABFRA010000069.1, read on the forward strand.
ATGACAATCTCCGCAAGTCACCGAAGTAACTAGATTTTTACTCTTAGACGGGCTCTTATGGCACTCATAACAACCAATACCCTTATGCCCACCATCAAGCTTGAACTTGGTTTTGCGATCGTGATCGAAATCCCAAGCCTTCCAATCGCGCGCATTGTGGCAAGTCTCACAGGCGGTACCTAATCTAAGCTTATGTACATCCTCTTTAATGTGGCAACTGTAGCAGTCTGTTTTAGCATTTTTATATTCAGGCGTTAAGTGGCATTTTTTACACTCCACCTTGGCATGTTTACCCAACAATGGAAACTTCGATTTATCGTGGTCGAACTTAGCATCCTTCCAAGATTTAGCATTATGGCAATCTTCGCACTTATCGCCCAACTGCCCTTTGTGCTTATCATCGCCCTTGTGGCAACTAATACACGTAGTCTTCAGTTTATCTTTGTACAAATGCGCTTTGTGGCAGGCATCGCACTTAGTGGTTTTATGCTTATCTAATAATTTGTACTTAGTATCGCGATCATGGTCGAATTTGCTGGCCTTTTTCCAGTCATTTTCGGTATGGCAAACTTCACACTTCTGGTCATAACGACCCTTGTGGCCTTTGTTGTCATCGTCTTTTTTATGGCATGAATAACAATCCATTTTCAGATTTTGACCGTATAGCTTACCCTTATGGCAATCTACGCATTTTGTGGTGATGTGTTTTTCACGCAATTTATATTTCGTGTCACGATCATGGTCAAATTTGCTGGCCTTTTTCCAATCTTTTTCCGTATGGCAAGACTCGCACTTCAAGCCAAAGTTACCTTTATGGCCTTTTTCATCGTCATCCTTTTTATGGCACTCGTGGCACAATAAAGGCAACTTCTCTTTTAAGCCGTTTTTGTGACAGGTTTGGCATTTTGCATCCTTGTGTTTATCACGTAGTGGAAATTTAGTCTCATCGTGATCAAACCCAGGCGTACTTAACCAATTTTTCTCGTTGTGGCATTTTTCACAACGATCACCCAAGGTACCCTCGTGCTTATCATCGCCTTTATGGCAAGCGATACAAGCGGTTTGCAGCTTCAATGTTGAGGCATTTGGCTTATGGCAACTTTCACATTTTGCCGTGAAGTGCTTGCCACGCAATACATAGTGGGCATCCTTACCGTGATCAAAGGTAATATCTTTCCATTCTTTGGCCGTGTGGCAGCTTTCGCATTTCTTGCCAAAAATACCTTTATGTTTATCATCTTTTTTGTGGCAAGAGAAACAATCCTTAGGCGCTTCTTTATATTTTTTTGTTTTATGGCAATCATCACACTTTACATCCGCGTGTTTACCTTCTAGCGGAAATTTCGATTTGTTGTGATCAAATCTGTCCCGCGTTTCTTTCCAGTTTTTCTCGTTGTGGCAACTTTCGCAATCCACACCCAACGTGCCTTCATGCTTATCATCTTTCTTATGGCAGGCATTACATGCATCTGGTGCGTCACGGTATTTAACTTTAGGTTTATGGCAGTCTTTACACTCTGTTTTTTTAGTGTCAGCATGCGCTCCATGCAGTTCAAAATCCGTTTCTGAGTGTTTAAAGGTTTTTTCATTAATTGGTGCGATATCTGCTGCACGGCCTTTATGCTCTGTATGGCATTCTACGCAATCACGTGATTGCTTGAGGCGGCCGTGGTAGCCTTTCTTAGCTGCCACATCCTTATTAATGTCTTTGTGACAGTCCTTACAAAGCTGGTTCTGCCCTTCTTTATCGAATTTCTTATGGCACTTCTGACAGTCATCTTCCCATTTCAAATGCCCTTGAATTACCTTGCCTGGCATCATCACAGACTCAAGCGTATCCGCGCCTGCATTGAATGACAGCATAAAAGTAACTACCAAAAGCAAAATAAAACGTAACATTAACGAATAGCCTATCAGTACATGTGTACCCAAATAACGTGAAATATCGCGGTAGCCACCATCATATACATCAACGGTATATGCAAAATGTGCCAGGCAGAAAATATCTGTTCGAATTTTTTAAATTGCGCGACTGTTTGTATCTGAATAAGATATTGGCTAACCAGATTGGAAGCTTCTTTCGCCACATCATTCATGCGCTCACCACCCAGCTGTTTGTAAATGTACTGCTTGCACTGCCAGGCAATGTACATGCGACGCACATCAAAGCTCAGAAAAAACCACACTCCTTCAAAAAAACCGCGCTTTTTCTCTAGCGCCAAATATTCAAAATAATTGAGTTTTTTTTCAACTTTTGGGAAAAAATGCAGTTTTGATTTTACGTCGCCAGAACTACCCGCGAGCTCCTCACGCGCCTCTTTTAAACTATTACGACTACCGTATAGGCCTTTATGAATACGCGTATAGGCAAACTTACCAATCAATCCACTGCTCGCTACAATCACCATGCAATAAAAGGCTACTTTCGCATTCATTGAACCTAAGCGAAAGGTCGTGTGGAATATCACCAGAAGTGGGCCGAGTACGCCTAAAATCATATGCACACGGAACCAATATTTTAGCTTACCTAAACCTTGCATAAACTTAAGATGCTTGCGCAAAGAATATAGCAACAAAGTCAGCATCATTAAACCGCCGATTAGACCCAAGTTATATCCCAGGCCCATACCTGGTTTATAGTAATTGCCATTAGCAACTTTCCAACCCAGCCAAGCCAGCACGATAATTGAACTAATCAAAACAAAACGATTTAATATATGAACAGTTTTACTTAACAACACAATTCCTTTTTTACAATTGATTACCAATACTTAACATTAATACGAATATTTAGTGACTATAATAAACTGATTAATTTTTGACGTGTGAAAATTTCACACGTATTATAGCGAAAATTTTTCAATAGTTATATATTGCATTATGTTCATTTATATTCCAAGCGTAATATACAGCTAGAATAAAGTGACAAATGTAAATTATAAGGCAAACTTCTCAATATGAAATTCAATGTGTCCGACCTTACCTTAATACTATACCTCGCGCCTTTTCTATTGGTGCTGATACTTTACCTGCGTCACAACCGCAAGCTCAATCGACGTGGCCATGAACGTTTGCACGAAGCGAGAGAGTCTGGCATGACAGAACCAGCCTCCATTCACCCCGTGATTGACTTAACCCGTTGTTGCGGCTCTGGTGCTTGCGTTAAAGCCTGTCCAGAGAAAGCACTTAGCTTAATCAATGGTAAAGCGGTACTCACTGACCCTACCCATTGCATCGGACATGGCGCATGCTTAGAGGCGTGCCCAGTAGAAGCGATTCAGCTGGTGTTTGGTACCGAAAAACGCGGCATGGATATTCCATTCGTAGACCCAACCTTTGAAACCAATGTATCGAACATCTTTATTGCTGGTGAATTAGGTGGCATGGGCTTAATTCGCAAGGCGGCTATTCAAGGTCAGCAAGCCATTAATTCGATATTAACTAAGAAAAATGAAGGTAATGACTACGATGTCATTATCGTTGGGGCTGGGCCAGCAGGACTTTCCGCTACGTTGGCCGCTAAAGAACAAAAATTGAAATATCTTACCATTGAGCAGGAAGAATCACTTGGCGGTGCTATTTTTAAGTATCCGCGCAATAAAGTTGCAATGACACAGCCTGTCACCTTACCAATTATTGGCAAAGTGGAAATGTACGACATCAGCAAAGAAGAATTACTTGGCTTTTGGCTACGCGTGCTTCGTGAACAGCAATTGAACGTGAAATTTCATGAACGCATGGAAACTGTTGAAAAAAACGAAAAGGGCTATCTGGTTAAAACCTCAAAAGGCAACTATCAGACAGCTAATGTGCTATTGGCTATTGGCCGTCAGGGTACACCACGGAAACTGGATGTGCCAGGAGAAGATCAACCAAAAGTTGTGTATCGTCTGATTGACCCTGAGCAATATAAGGGCCAGCATGTGCTTGTCGTCGGCGGTGGAGACAGTGCCATTGAGGCTGCATTAGCACTTTCTGAACAACCTGACACCAACGTAACGCTTTCATACAGAAGTGAGGCCTTTGGTCGCGTTAAAGCCAAAAATCGTGACCGCTTGGCACAAGCCGAAGCCGAAAATCGAATTTCAGTACAGCTTAAATCGAACGTCAAAGAAATCCATTTGGAGACCGTTTCTATAGAGTTAGCCAGCCAAGAAACTGTCGAAATCCCCAATATTGCTGTCATTATTTGTGCCGGTGGAGTATTGCCAACCCCCTTCTTAAAAAATATCGGCGTGATGGTGGAAACGCATTACGGCACAGCAATCAGAGCCAATTAGGTTGAGCAAACAGTTGATCGTCTGCAACGGTAGTCGCTTATTGAAAGCGACCAAATATAAGGATTTTATGAAAGTAATTGCAATAATATTTTGTAGCTTGCTGTGCATCTCTACCAGCACTTTTGCCAATACTCCAGGTGAGATTGAAGTTGGCAGCTATTTAAAAGAGGTAACGCTTAATGGCTTTTCAGGCAAATCTAAAAAGTTATCTGTATTTCGTGGCAAGCCGCTAATTATCAATGTTTGGGCAAGCTGGTGTGGGCCTTGCCGTGAGGAAATGGGCTCACTAGAGCGTCTTGCTCGGCGCTTTAACGGCAAACAGCTTAATATCATTGGCATTTCAACCGATGACGATGCCAGCGCCGCTTTAGGCTTTATTAATGACACAAAACTTAGCTTTGCAAACTACCTTGACCATAATTTGATTCTAGAAAACATGCTGGGAGCCAATACCATTCCTTTAACGATATTGGTCGATGCACAGGGTCGCGTAGTCAAAAAAGTACGTGGTTCCAAAGAGTGGGATAGTCCTGAGTCGCTAAAACTCATTGAGCAGTCCTTATGGATAAAGTTGAAATAGCCAAACGCAAAACTCACGATCAGATAACGCTTTATCCGAAGCACACCATCGTGCACTTCAAGTACATTTTATCTCAAAATTATTAAGAAACTCAGTCAACGGACTACCCAACGATTTTTCTGCATTTTGAATGACTCAAACTTCTGATTCATTCCATAATTGCCTACCTATGCAAAAAACGCCTGCACATCGACCAATAAACGAGTGCGTTTAAACGGCGGCAGGCTTTGCCAGATTTTTTTTCCATAAGCTTTTGAAATTAGTCGTGGGTCGCAAATCATTAACACACCACGGTCATTTTCATCTCGTATTAAACGACCTGCACCTTGTTTTAAGGTAATTACCGAATAAGGCAATTGATATTCCATAAACGCATTTTTGCCTTCTGCATTCAGTTTATCAACCCGTGCAGAAAGCACTGGATCATCGGGTGGTGCAAAGGGCAACTTATCAATAATTACTACACTCAACGCCTCGCCACGCACATCCACGCCCTCCCAAAAGCTTTGCGAACCGACCAGGACGGCATTGCCTAATTGACGAAAGCGGTCGAGCAATTCAGTACGCGAAGTTTCGCCTTGCAATAAAAGCGGGCTTTCAATGCCATTTTCAATAAACGCTTCTTTCAATAACGCATGTATTTCGCGCATGGCGCGCAAGCTGGTAGAAAGCACAAATGCGCGACCACCACTGGCTTGCAATACAGGCAAAGCGGCTGCAACAACTGAAGCAGTGTAGCTTGGACTGTTGGGATCCGGCATCTCCGACGGTACATAAAAAAGGGCTTGTTCTTGGTAATTAAACGGACTATCCCAGAAGGCCGTCTTAGCGGCTTGCAAACCCATTTGCGCGATATAGTGGCTAAAATCACTTTTAACAGCCAATGTGGCTGAAGTAAAAATCCACGCACGCGGCTGTGCATTAAGTTGCTTACCAAAACCTTCTGCCACACTGAGCGGTGTGGCGTGCAACTGTACGGAATGTGTAAACACCTCAACCCAACGCACTAGATTGTTATTTTCGGCCGATTGCCAGCGACTAAATAAATCGAATAAAGCTTCACTGCGTTGCCAGCACTTTTCTAACAATGGATCACGTGCTGCTTGAGTTTCGAGTACTTTTTCTAAGGCTTTTAACTGGCTTTGCATGTAGTTAAAAGCCTCATCAAACCCCTTTAGGGCTAGCGCTTTTTGTACGGGTAGCCTGGAGCCTTCGTAGGCGAAAATCAAACGAAAATCTTTTGCTGCCTTTTCTAAAGCAGGAATCACTTTACCTAGTTCAACGCAGTCTTTAGCCACGGTCAAATAAGCCGCCGTACAATCACGCGCCAGCTCAATTAACTGACTAGTGGAAACATCTTCACCAAAAAAAAGCCCTGCCACTTCTGGCAATTGATGGGCCTCATCAAAAATAACCGTATTTGCACTGGGCAGTAACTCGGCTACACCTTCATCGCGCAGCATCACATCAGCAAAAAACAGGTGGTGATTCACCACCACCACATCGGCTGCAAGCGCCTGTTTTCTGGCTTCCATCACAAAGCAGTCTTTGTAATATGCGCAGTCACCACCCAAGCAATTGTCACGCGTTGACGTCACACTCGCCCAAATCATGGCATTTTCTGGCACAGTATTCAGCTCACTTTTATCGCCAGTTTTCGTATTTTCTGCAAAGGTTTTAATGAGGTGCACGTATTTTGCATCTTCACGTGAGGCAAAACGCCCTTCTTGCTCAGCCCTTTCCAGATGAAAATGGCACACATAGTTAGCACGGCCTTTTAGCATCGCGACTGTGACAGGCACTTTGAGCGCGTCACGCACATTCGGTAAGTCGCGGCTATAGAGTTGATCTTGCAGGTTTTTAGTGCCTGTGGAAATAATAACTTTTCCGCCTGTAAGCAGCGCTGGAACTAAATAGGCAAATGTTTTTCCTGTACCTGTTCCCGCCTCGGCAACTAATTGCGCGTTATTTTCGATGGCATCGGCAATCGCCAATGCCATTTCTAACTGCTGGGTGCGCTCGCTATATCCCTCGATTTGGGTGGCTAGGATACCGTTTTTTTCAAAAACTTGACGGATAGATTGTTCGCTCATAAGGGCTGTGATTATCCCACGACTTGTTATGTTTTAGGCTGAGTCAAAATAATTTATGGCTAAAGTTAAACGGCAGTCAAATTGATTATAAATACAGTCAATTTGCTTTTTTCTCATAAATTCATATAATTGCCACACATGAAAACCATTTTCAATCACTTTTTACTCGGCATTTCGCTTGTATTTTTTGCCTCATCGTGCGCCACGGCAGAGCCTGCCGCAAGCATCGAAGAGATGCCAGTTACTGTTGAATCACTTCCAGCAAGTGAAGTTAGCACCGAAAACTGGTCTGAGCGTGCACAAGAAGTGCTTATCAATGCACTCAGTTTAAGTGGTATTCGGTATAAATATGGCGGCAATTCGCCTGAAACAGGCTTTGATTGTAGCGGATTTGTCAGCTATGTATTTAAACAAGCCACGAGTTTAACACTACCACGTTCTGCGCTAGCAATGAGCCGCCTAGGTACTACAGTCCCTAAAAGCGAACTAAAACCTGGCGACTTGGTATTCTTTAATACTCTTAAATCTGCATTTTCACATGTCGGTATTTACGTGGGCGATAATCGTTTTATACATTCTCCGCGCAGTGGTGGCAGTGTTCGGATTGAAAGCATGGAAAATAGCTATTGGTCAAAACGCTTCAACGGTGCGCAACGTCTGGAATCAGACAAAGAAGTGAGCAAATAAGCAGCGACTCGTTTGAGCTTCACTCGGTGATTCTATCGCTATGACCTAAATCTCTTGCTGGATCAATCACATCACGCACTAACTGCTTCACCTCTTTTGCTTCAGGAAAACGTCCCACCACTTTACGTGAAAAAATTAGCTTTTGGTTTAATGTAATTTCAAATATACCGTTGCTACCTGGTTTTAATGCGACACCTGCCAAATCCTGCTCAAATGTAATCAGTAACTCTTGTGCTAGCCATGCAGCACGAAGTAGCCAACGGCATTGCGTACAATACGTAATTTCGATGTTGTGCTTAGTCAATTTAATCATCCTTGCTGGTATACTTTAACCTGTGTGAATATGATTGAAATACTTATTTAACTAGATTTTGAACTTATAAAATAAGCTCTGTCTTAAACTTAGCGCGTTACATTTGTTGGGAAAATACATGCAAGCTAGAAATAAATACCAAGGTTTCACAAAAGTAGGGCTCGTTTGCTCTGGCTTAGTGCTCGGTCTGATGCTAAGTTTAACATATTCAGCCGTCGCTGAAAAAATGACCAAGCCGCAATTGCCCTTGGAAGACCTGCGCGCATTTGCGGAAGTCTTTGGCAAAATTAAGAGTGATTACGTAGAGCCAGTTGAAGATAAAAAGTTACTGTCGGAAGCGATTAGTGGCATGTTAACGGGCTTAGATCCGCATTCTACCTATATGGACGCCGATGCCTTTAAGGACATGCAAGCAACCACACAAGGCGAGTTTGGCGGATTAGGTATTGAAGTTGCGATGGAAGATGGCCTCGTAAAAGTCGTATCCCCGATTGAAGATTCCCCCGCCTATGTTGCCGGACTAAAAAGTGGCGATCTCATCATGAAACTGGATGAAAAACTCGTTAAGGGTATGACCTTGAACGATGCTGTGAAAATCATGCGCGGCAAACCAGACACCTCCATTGCCCTGACAATATTGCGGAAAAATGAACCTAAACCATTATTAGTTACGCTGGTGCGGGCAATCATCAAAAACAAGAGTGTTAAATATAAGATTACAGAACCGGGCTATGCCTATGCACGTGTTACGCAATTTCAAGAGCGGACCGGTGAAGATTTAGCAAAAGCGATTAAAACCATGCGCGATGAAAACAAAGGTCCATTTAAAGGCTTTGTTTTAGATTTACGCAACGACCCAGGTGGATTGCTAAATGGTGCAGTTGGAGTTTCAGCCGCATTCTTGCCTAAAGAGACTTTGGTCGTTTACACAGAAGGTCGCGCGACTGATTCAAAAATGAAGCTGACCGTTAATCCTGAAAACTACATCAGTCATAGCGCAGCAAATGATTATATGAGAAAAAATAATCTCAACGTAAATAACCCGCTCAGTTATGCACGTGCAATTACCGCTACTGATTACATCAAAGATATTCCTGAAGACATCAAAACCGTACCGATGGTCGTATTGATTAATGCGGGTTCCGCCTCAGCGTCTGAAATTGTGGCAGGTGCATTGCAAGATCATAAACGCGCCACACTCATCGGCATTCGCACTTTTGGAAAAGGCTCAGTACAGACGATTATGCCAATGAATAACGGCGCAGCCATAAAGCTTACAACAGCACGCTACTTTACGCCAAAAGGCCGCTCTATTCAGGCTAAAGGCATTGATCCAGACTACTTGGTTGAGGACGGCACAGACCAATCCAACAATATTCATGAAGCGGATTTAACGCGCCACCTAGCAAATCCGAAAGAACAAGATAAGCCAAAAGATGGGCAAAATTCAGACACCGCAAAACCAGCTGCGACTTCCGCTGAAAAGGAAGCAGCAAAGGCTAAGTTCAATGAGAAGAAATTTTCAGAGCCAACCGCACCCATTGAGCCTGCCAGCAAAGACGATATTCAGTTTGCTCAGGCAATGAATTATCTAAAAGGCAAACCAGTCATTGTGTCGGAAGCACCTAAAGTTGAAGTTACTAAAAAACCTGACGCTGAGGTAGCTAAGTAAGTAACTGCCGTATTACGAGCGTAGAACTCTTAACAATTAATCCGCCTTTGTCATGAGGGCGGATTTTTTATGTGACAGCAATGCGTTTAAGTTAAGTTGAACCCAGATATCGCAATTTCAGATATATTCATTTCAGCTATCTAAAGTGAATATATCTTAAACCCAGTTAAGAAGCCAAGGCTTATAATATCCCCATGAGTTTATCTATCCAAGAACTGATTATTGAAGCAGATCGCTGTGTTGCGTGTGGCTTGTGTTTACCACATTGCCCCACTTACAGAAAAACCGGCTCCGAGGCGGATTCTCCACGAGGCCGCATTCAATTAATGCGGGCTGTAGCGCAAGATATTTTGCCCAACAATTCTCGCTTTAATGCACACATAGACTTGTGCCTAAGTTGTCGTAGCTGTGAATCTGTCTGTCCAAATAACGTAAATTATGGCGCATTGGTCGATACGTCGCGTGCACTTTTTATTGAAAAAAAGTCGCTTTTTTCTCAGCTCACAAAACCTTTTATACGCCAACGAAATTTGGCAAACAGCCTATTTTGGTTGCTGTGGTTAGCTCAAAAGCTGCAGTTAGATGGCTTAGTTAAAAAGTTAGTGCCCGTAGCCAAACTGTTACCTCAGATTCAAAAACCGATTGTTTGGAAATCCATTTACCCTGCAACAACGGCAAAAAAAGGAGCTGTTAGCTTGTTTTTGGGTTGTGCAAGCAATGCGTTCGACAATCAAACACTTAAAGCCAGCGTCTATCTTTTAAACAAGCTAGGCTTTGATGTGCTAATTCCTTCACAGCAAACCTGCTGTGGCGGTATTGCAAGACAAATGGGCGACGCTGACGAGTCAGCAAGGTTAATCGCACAAAATCAGTATGGCTTTGACCCTGCCCTGCCCGTGTTAACAACAGCCAGCGGCTGTGGTGCGGGTTTACATGACTATTTACCAAACCATAAAATACAGGACATCAGTTTATTCCTTCAGGCGTGTGACTGGACGCATGTTGCGATAACACCGCTTAACCAAAAAATCTTTGTACAAGATCCCTGCACCTTGCGCAACGTACAAAAAAGCCATCTGGCAGTTTACGATTTACTAAAAAAAATTCCACAAGCTGATATTCAAGCTTTACCAGGCAACAGCCAATGTTGTGGTGGCGCTGGTGCTTATATTCTGACTCAAAGTGATATGGCTAATACGCTACTAAATGATAAGTTGAATGCAATTCAAGTCAACAAAGTTGCCCTACTGGCTACTTCCAACATCGGCTGTAGTTTGCATATCGCCAAAGGATTACGTGAGAAAAATATTACTGTTAATGTTTTGCATCCAATACAAATTTTTGCCAAGCAATTAAACTTCACGGGTGAAATATAAGCGTAAACTGTCACTATGCTAAATAAACTAGATTCATTCATTATTGAATTTGATACGGGCTTACGTACCTTACTAGCTAAGCCGCGTAGTCTTCGCGCGCACCCAGATAAAAGTACCCCAGAAGCGGATTTAACGAATGAAGAAAAGAAGCAGGCGGCTGCATTAATGCGTGTAAATCATACTGGCGAGGTCTGTGCGCAGGCACTTTATAGCGGCCAAGCGCTAACTGCGCATAAAGTCGAAACGACGGCGGCGCTAAAACAGGCCGCACTGGAAGAAACGGAACACTTGGCTTGGTGTGAAACACGCATTTCCGAGCTTGGTGGCCGTACAAGTATATTAAATCCACTTTTCTACGTTAGCGCATTTACCATGGGGGCTATTGCTGGCAGATTAGGTGATAAATGGAATTTAGGCTTTCTTGCTGAAACAGAAAAACAAGTTGGAGTTCACTTGGCTAGCCATCTTGAAAAACTACCACATGCAGACCAGAAAACGCGTAAAATTATCGAACAAATGCAGCGGGATGAAGCTAGTCACGAACACGCTGCCAAATTGCACGGCGCAGCAGATTTGCCCGCACCAATAAAAATTGCAATGAAGACTATGTCTAAGCTAATGACGACTTCAACGTATTACATATAGCCCATTAAAGAGGTAAGAATTGAATGCAAAAATTTAGTGATGTATTACAAACGCTTGATGACGCCTCGCACGTACAGCGTATAGAACTCTTTAATAACGATGGCAGCCCTGCTGGCGTTATAGAGAATAAACCAGGCAGCCAAGGCTCGGTAAAAGTTTATTATCACTTGTATCGTATGTATGGTGAAATTTCGCTAGATGCTGCAGTTGAAGGTTTAAGCTTATTTGCTGAACACACCGGCGATGCGGAAAACTGCCCCGGCAAACACCCGAATGTAGATAGATTATTGAATCTCTTGGAAGACGAACAGCCACTTAAAGTAAAAGTCACCGAAAAATAAAATATTTCTATTTGGAAACACGCCTCGCTTGCTAGCACCTGAATGCTAGCAACAGCATATTAACAAAATTTAATTTAGTTTCCCGCTAGAAATGTCCTTAACAGTAGTTTACTTTATCAGTTCAGCGATCGTTCTCAGCTCAAAATCATGCGTAATTTCGACGCTTTTACTCAACATAATTGAAGCAGAACAATATTTTTCTGCGGATAATTTAACGGCACGCTCCACTTGAGTAATATTCAAATTATCGCCCGTTACAACAAAATGGACATGAATTTTAGTAAATACTTTAGGAATTTCATCCGCACGCACTGCCTCTACTTCTGCCACGCAATCTACAATAGGTTGACGTGCTTTTTTGAGAATTGTCACAACATCAAACGAAGTGCAAGCGCCCATCCCTATGAGCAACATTTCCATAGGGCGCATACCAATGTTGCGGCCACCATTTTCAGTCGCGCCATCTAACACCACGGCGTGGCCTGTTTCCGACTCTCCTATGAAGCTGACACCGTCAACCCATTTCACTCTAACATGCATCATTTTCTCCTGTAGTAAGAGCAATTTTTAAATCGCGAATGCAGTCGCACCATCTACTCGCATTCGCGCAATAAATTACGCTCCTACAACAATCATTTAACATCCAATAATTCAACATCAAAAATTAAATTGGCATTTGGTGGAATCGCACCACCTGCGCCACGTGCGCCGTAACCTAATTCGGAAGGAATTATTAAAGTACGTTTTCCGCCAACTTTCATCCCTGCAAAACCTTCATCCCAGCCCTGAATGACTTGGCCCCCGCCTAAAAAGAAATTGAATGGCTGATTGCGATCTAAACTACTATCAAATTTTTTGCCTTTATAGCCCTCTGCCGCGGCATCGTACAACCAGCCAGTGTAATGCACCGTTACATTAAAGCCTGGCTCTGCTTCACGGCCAGTACCAACTTGTGTATCAATTTTTTGTAATTCAGTTACTTCTGTGGTCATTGCTGCGGTTTCCTTTGCTGGGGTTGATTTAGGTGTTTCTGCATTGCAAGCGTTGAGTGAAAACACCAATCCACTGGCAACAAATAGGTTGAATAACTTCATCAATCATCCTTATCTAATTAAATATCGCATCAAGTGCGTATGCGACATGATACCGCAAACACATGCAAGTTCTATTAACACGACAATTTTTTCGAGTGATTTGAGTTGTTTTTAGCAGAAATTTTGATTCTAATTTTAGGGTTGCTGGTGTACCCACTCAATCAGAGCATCTTGGGCATTTCTACTTGCCGCGGCATTGTTGTGATTCACCATCATCACCATCACATGCCGATGATGATTCGCATCGAGCACATAGCCAGCAATGGCACTAACACCATCCAGTGAACCTGTTTTGAGATGTGCACGTCCATTTGCAAGGCCCTCTTTCAAACGGCCCATCACCGTTCCATCCTGAGATAATATCGGCAATGAAGCTATGAACTCGGCCATCACCGTACTATTGTAAGCACTTACTAACACTTGCCCTAAATGCGCTGCACTAATACGCTCAATTCGCGATAGGCCCGAGCCATTTTCAATGACCAGCTCGTCAAATTCCAACCCTTTACTAACAAGCCAAGTCTTTACCGCCAAGCTACCCTTAGCCTCGCTAGCTGGCGGATTATTAGACTCCGCCGCAATAGTTAGCAATAACTGCTTAGCCATTAAATTATTACTCCACTTGTTAATATCGCGCACCACATAGCCTAAAGGGTCGGATAGTTGCTCAATTATTTTAATAGCCGAACCGGATGTTTCTTGAGTTTTAAGCATCCCACTGAACTTTCCACCCAATTCTCGCCACAATTTTTTGAATATATAAAACGCGTACTTTTCATCATCTAGCACACTAAGCTCAAAATAACGCTCGCCACAACTTGGCGAGAATTTACCGTTAAAAGTCACGGCAACCCCGGTTTTTTTAGGGATAACCACGTAACTAAAACGACTTCGCCATGCTCCACACTCCCCTTCGGTGGTTGTCATATTATTAATGATTTGCACTTCCGGTAACTCAAACTCTTGGTAGATTTTCACTAGATTATCCAACACTACAAACTTAAAGCTGGTGTTGCGTCCATTCACCAAAAAAGCACTAGGTTCGGCGTTATAGGCGCGCCAAACTTCATCATCAAAATTCTTTTTGTTACTGATGTTTGTCGCAAAAAAGTTTTTATCAATTATAAAATCGCCTTTAATTTCTTTAACACCCGCTTGCTGTAAGCTCATGAGTAGGCGCCAAAACTCTTGCGCATTAAAACTAGGGTCGCCGTAGCCTTTGATGATTAAATTACCGTTAAGAACACCATTGAGTAATGGACCATCGCGATAAACCTCGGTTTTCCAGCGGTAGCTTGGTGTTAGCAGATCAAGCGCGGCATTCGTGGTGACCAGTTTCATCACCGATGCAGGATTGAGACTTTTATCACCATTGTGATTAATAATTGGACTAGCTTCATCAACCGCTTGAACATACACTGCAACACTTTGTTGAGGAATCGCCGATTTATTGAGAGCTTCAACGACTGTAGTTGGGAGTTCCGCCTGCGCAGTAACCGAAACAAAAAAAAGCAGATAAGACAGTTTTGATTTTATGTTTGAAATTATCATTTTTGTGGCACTTAGCTCAATAAGTCAAATTAAACCGAAGCGTGCACAGCCTTTAATGTAGCTTGTACTAAAAAATCGACCTCTGCTTCACTTATTGTATAGGGCGGCATCCAATACACGGTGTTGCCAATCGGGCGTAGCAACAAACCATTATTGAGGGCGGACACATAACAATCACGTGCGAATTTGGTATTTTTCGTTTGTACATCAAAGGCAAAAATCATGCCTTGATGGCGCAGATGCACATGGGGCAATTCGTTTAAAGCACTGAGCTTTTCCACAATATTGGCTGAAAGTATTTTGTTCTGCTCAATAATATGATCTTCTTCAAAAATTGCCAGCGTTGCCAACGCTGCGCTACAAGCCAGAGGGTTGCCAGTGTAACTATGGCTATGCAAAAAACCACGCACGGTACTGTCATCATAAAAAGCCTGATAGATTTTATCGGTTGTTAACACGGCAGATAAGGGAAGATAACCACCGGTAATCCCCTTTGAAAGACAAATAAAATCAGGCAACGCTTTTATATTTTCAGTCAGATGGCCGTTGCCTTCAGTCGCCCACTCGTAAGCAAACATTTTACCTGTGCGTCCAAAGCCCACGGCAATTTCATCGGCAATTAAATGCACTTCATACTGAGTGCAAATTTCGCGAGCTCGTTTTAAATAAACGGGGTGATACATGCCCATGCCTGCCGCGCATTGAACTAGCGGCTCAATAATAAAAGCTGCCAGTTCATGTGAATGTTCACTTACATACTGCTCCAAGGCATCTGCACAACGCAAGGCAAACGCTTCTGCACTTTCACCAACTTCTGCCAACCTAAAATCAGGGCTAGGCATTTGTGCTGACTGCATCAACAACGGCGCATAAGTATCTTTAAAAATCGCCACATCGGTTACACCCAAAGCGCCTAGCGTTTCACCATGATAACTATTTTGCAGGCTGATAAATTTGGTTTTATTGGCCTTGTCTGGGGTTTCAGAATATAGGTTTCGCCAATAATGAAAACTCATTTTTAACGCAATTTCCGTGGCACTTGCGCCATCACTCGCGTAAAACGCATGGCCTAAACCAGTGAGCTTAGCGAGTTTTTCGGAGAGTTTCACCACAGGCTCATGGGTAAATCCCGCCAGCATCACATGTTCAAGCATATCCAACTGCTGCTTAATCGCATTTTTAATGCGTGAATTGTTATGCCCAAACAGATTCACCCACCAAGAGCTAACTGCATCTAAATATCTTTTGCCTTCTGCATCATGCAACCATACTCCCTGACCCAGTTTAATTGGAATCAATGGAAATTGCTCATGCCGCTTCATCTGCGTACAGGGATGCCAGACGGATTGAAGGCTACGGTTAATAATATCTTGGTTGCGCATGCCTGAATTGTACGATGTTTTTGCTTCACGCATAAATCAAATGTCGTCATAAGCTATTGTTTAGTCTAAAATTCAGTATTGAACACTCTTGTTTACTCTCTTCAGTCAACCCATGCAAAAAACTCGCCGTCACATTGAATTACTCGCTCCAGCCAAAAACGCTGACTTTGGTATTGAAGCAATTAACCATGGTGCAGATGCCGTCTATATTGGCGGTCCGGCCTTTGGTGCGCGCGCCAAAGCCCCTAATACAGTGGCTGATATTGCACGCTTGGTTAAGCATGCCCATCGTTACCATGCAGAAGTATTTGTGGCATTAAATACCATTTTTCATGATAACGAACTTTCAGGGGCGCGAACTTTAGTGCAGCAACTTTATGAGACAGAGGTCGATGCGCTGATTGTGCAAGACATGGGTTTACTGGAATTGGATTTACCGCCGATCCAGTTGCACGCAAGCACACAAACTGACATTCGCACCGTTGAAAAGGCTGTATTTTTAGACCAAGTAGGTTTTTCGCAAATGGTGTTGGCGCGTGAATTAGATTTACGCACAGTCAAACAAATTGCCGACGCGACCACGGCAAACTTGGAATATTTTATTCACGGCGCCCTTTGTGTAGCGTTTAGCGGTCAATGTTACATCAGCCATGCCCACACTGGCCGCAGCGCCAACCGCGGCGAATGTTCGCAAGAATGCCGTCTGCCTTTTACTTTAGAAGACCAAAAAGGCCGAATCATTGGTAAAGATAAGCATTTTTTATCCATGAAAGATAATGACCAAAGCGCCAACTTAGTTGCGCTGATTGAGTCGGGAGTGAGTAGCTTTAAAATTGAAGGGCGCTACAAAGATTTATCCTACGTAAAAAATGCCACTGCGCATTATCGACAATTGCTAGATGAAATTTTGCATGCTAGACCTGAATTGGCGAGATCATCGCACGGCAATTGCACTTACACATTTACGCCACAGCCTGAAAAAACCTTTAATCGTAACGCAACCGACTATTTTGCTAATGGTCGCCAAGCTGACATTGGCGCGTTTGATACGCCTAAATTTTCGGGGGAATTATTGGGCAAAGTCACCAAAGTGGGTAAAGACTTTATTGAAGTCGAAACACCAACTCAGTTACACAACGGAGATGGCGTATGCTTTTTTGATGTGCATAAAGAGTTAGTAGGCTTGCGCATTAACACCGTAGTGGGCAAAAAACTTTATCCCAACGAAATGCCTGCCGACATTCGCAACAACACAACTCTGTATCGCAACCGTGACCATGCTTTTATGCGCTTGCTAGAAAAAGATTCCGCACAACGTAAAATTGAAGTTGAAATAATTTTTGCGGAAACACCAACGGGGTTTGCACTAGGCTTGACGGATAGCGCCCGCTTTAGCGCAACAGTCGATTGCATCGCCGATAAGCAAGCCGCGCAAACACCTGATAAAGCCGAAACAAGCTTACGTGAAAACCTAAGCAAACTCGGCAATACCGACTTTACCGCTCATGAGATTCACTTGCAAATCAGCCAGGCTTGGTTTATACCCGCCTCTACCATAAACAATCTACGCCGCAAGGCGATTGAACAATTGCAAAAAATACGTGAATCAAGCTATCAACGTCCACCCCGCCGAGCCGCAACTGAGCCTCCAGCAACCTTTCCAGAAGATACCTTAAGCTACTTGGCCAATGTATATAACTCAAAAGCACATCAATTTTATGAAAAACACGGCGTAAAGATGATTGCTGCCGCTTACGAGGCGAATCAAGAGTTAGGCGAAGTACCACTGATGATTACCAAGCACTGCCTGCGTTTTAGTCATGGCCTTTGCCCTAAAGAAGCCAAAGGCGTGATTGGAGTACAAGGTACAGTCACCGCAGAGCCAATGACCTTAATAAATGGGAATGACCGCTTCACGCTTAAATTTGACTGTAAACCCTGTGAAATGCACGTCATGGGCAAGGTACGCAAACCTGTACTACAAATGGCAGCGCCACAGCCAGTAAAATTTTACGCAAAACAAGATTAAGTTCTCACGGCAATCCCTTGAATTCAATTTATATTTATTGAATAGCTATTGACATCTTCTTTAAAAAAAGACATGCTACGTTTCGGTTGCCATTCACCCTTTCGGGTGAATGATTCCAGGTGAATCAAGGGGATGAATTAAAATGCGACATTTTTTGTTGGTGTACTTTCTATTGCTTAACACCGCGTGGCTTTCTGGCTGTGTACCGGCCATAACCACAGCTGCCAGCCTTGGTGGCTCGGCCGCCATGAACCACACCTCTAACGGCATTACCTATAGAACATTCACTGCAAAATCTACTAAAGTAAGAGCAGCTACGTTAAACGCATTAAATCGTATGCAAATCAAAGTGATCTCAGATAACTTGCAAGAAAAAACCAACATCTGGCTACTTTCTGCAAAAACTGATGATCGCAACATTGAAATTCAAATCGAACCCATCAGCGTCAATACGACACGCGTTCGGGTGACGGCAAAAAGCTCAATATTCTCTTACGACAGTGCGACTGCTGAAGAAATTATTCAGCAAACAAAAAGAGCGTTGGGCTAGCCTATTTGACCTTAAAAATTACGCTAAGAAATTTAGCCTAAGCAATAAACTAATAAGCCCATACACTTAAAAGATCAATTTTAGCGGCAAGTAAATTAATTGCCAAAAATTTACGCTTTTTTAACAAACTCTGACTTCAGCTTCATCGCTCCAATACCATCGATTTTACAATCGATGTCATGGTCGCCATCCACCAAGCGGATATTTTTCACTTTAGTGCCTACCTTCACAACCAATGAAGAACCTTTCACTTTCAGATCTTTAATCACAGTGATGGTATCGCCATCTTGCAGAACATTACCGTTAGAATCACGAACGATTTTTGCACCTTCATCAGCATCAGTCGTCGCAGTTTTACTCCACTCATGCGCGCATTCTGGGCAAACGTAGTTATCGCCATCCTCATAGGTGTATTCAGAATTGCATTTTGGACAGTTTGGTAAAGCGCTCATAGTGACATTCTTTTCTATTAAAAAATTAAAATTTACTAGCTATTCATGGTGCAGGATTCGTTATCGCCAAATGCAATTTCTCAATTTCTTGCAAGACTTCTGACGAGAGCTTTGTTTTCCATGCTGCAATATTTTCCTTGAGTTGAATCATGCTCGTAGCGCCAATAATGGTACTTGTGACGCACCAGCGGTGCATCACAAAACTCAAAGCCAGTTGCGTTGGTGTTAAGCCGTGGTCGCGAGCCAACTTAGCATATGCAGCGCTAGCTATCGCTACATTCGGTTTGTTATATCGTTGCGCATAGCCTAAAAATTGATTAACACGCCCTTTTGCCTGAGGGTTATCAATGTATTTGGCCGTTAAATGACCAAAGGCAAGTGGTGAATACGCTAACAAACTGACGTTTTCACGATACAAAATCTCGCTAATACCAAAATCTATCGTGCGATTCATCAAGTGATAACTATTTTGCAAAGTGGCTATACGCGGCAAGTTATATTCTTTGCTGATGCGCAGAAACTCCAAAATGCCCCATGGTTGCTCATTCGAAAGCCCAATCGCGCGCACTTTTCCTTCTTGAATCAATTCAGCTAGGGTTTCCAATTGTGTGTGAATGCTGACCCAAGCTTTTTGATTTCCCTGCGTATCTTGCTCTAATTTAGGATCAAACTGATATTGCCCAAACAGGGGCACATTGCGCTCAGGCCAGTGAAGTTGATAAAGGTCGATGTAATCCGTTTGTAGGCGCTTTAAGGAATCATGAATTGCGCTACGAATATTGGCTTTGGTAAGCGTATCATCGCCATTACGTATCCAGTTGAGTCCACGGTTACGCCCCGCAACTTTGCTACCTAAAATAATTTTATCGCGTGCCTGATTTCTAAGCCAATGACCAAGAATAGTTTCGGTTCTGGTAAAGGTTTCTGATTTGGGCGGCACGGGGTACATCTCGGCCGTATCAATAAAATTGATACCTTGTGCCTGTGCGTAATTCAACTGCTCGTGCGCTTCAGTTTGCGTGTTTTGATCACCAAACGTCATGGTGCCCAAACAAACGGCAGAAACGTTGAGGTCGGAATCCCCTAATTTACGGTATTGCATGATTTTAAAATACGCCTAATGTACTGTTTGTAATGCGGGAATGAGGGCAACTTCTCGGCTGTCTGCAGTAATGGTCAAATCCCAACCGGCTTCGCGTGTCGCCAACTGCATCATGTTGGTAACAGCATGCACAAGTTCGTTAGTTAAGGCTATTTTAACAGATTGACCATTCGTACACTGTAGCTCTAATTGTGGTGGCAAATTATCCACATTGACCACAAAACACTGCGTTGCAAGCATAGGTGCTTCTGAACGAGGTTGGCGATCGGCGATATATTCTGATTCAAAGTCTAGATTCTCTATTTTTTTCTGCTCGCTCGCCTCAAGAGAAAAACTATCCAGCGCTTGGTTTTTTGCTTCTGGAGTGGCAATTATCGGCGCTGCAAAATGCGGTGCCGTTGGCGTTAGTGTATTGCTAACCACATTTAACAAGCTCCACATCGCCTTACATACCCGACGTGTAATCCAAACTGCAACTTCCGTTTTATCTGCCAGCCCAACTTTCAGCAGCAAGCGGTCTTCTGGCTCATTAAAACCCAAATTGATTTGCTCGATTGCAGATTCATTGTGTGCCATTCGAATGCTTTAAATTATAAATACAACGTACAGCATAAAGTTTTTATCAAATTTTTTCCAGATTTAATCTTGAAATAAATAAATACGGCCCAATAATTGAAACACAATCTGGCACTCTCGGTGTTTGAGTGCTAAAATCGCACTCGCTCTGCATGGCAATGCTTGCTGTGTGCAATATATTTTAGTCGCAACCTCTTTGTAAAGTTGCGATATTTATTTTAGTCATTAATTTTTTGGAGAACCGTATGAAAATTCGTCCTTTACACGATCGCGTGATTGTAAAACGCTCAGAAGAAGAACGTACAACCGCTTCTGGCATTGTGATTCCTGATAGCGCTACTGAAAAACCAGATCAAGGTGTGGTACTTGCTGTTGGTAACGGTAAAAAAGATGATAGTGGAAAAGCTACCGCTTTAGACGTTAAAGTGGGTGACAAAGTGTTATTCGGTAAATACGCTGGCCAAACCGTTAAAGTAGACGGTGAAGAACTTTTGGTCATTCGTGAAGAAGACATTTTTGGCATCGTTGAATAATTAACGTTCTGAATAATTCATTTGAAATTAAGTCATTAGGAGATTTAACATGGCAGCAAAACAAGTAATTTTCGGCGATGAAGCCCGTGCAAAAATTGTAAACGGTGTCAACATTCTAGCCAATGCAGTAAAAGTAACACTCGGTCCTAAAGGCCGTAACGTGGTGCTTGAGCGCTCATTTGGCGCACCAACCGTAACAAAAGATGGTGTATCCGTCGCGAAAGAAATCGAACTCAAAGACAGACTTGAAAATATGGGCGCACAACTCGTTAAAGAAGTGGCATCAAAAACTTCAGATAACGCAGGTGACGGCACCACTACTGCAACTGTATTAGCACAAGCAATTGTTCGAGAAGGCTTTAAATATGTGGCTGCAGGCTTTAACCCAGCCGATTTAAAACGCGGTATTGATAAAGCAGTCATTGCAATTGTTGAAGAAATCAAAAAGATTTCAAAACCAACCACCACCAGCAAAGAAATAGCGCAAGTGGGTAGCATTTCAGCGAACTCTGATGCAAACATTGGCCAAATTATTGCCGATGCAATGGACAAAGTCGGTAAAGAAGGTGTGATTACCGTTGAAGACGGTTCTGGTTTAGAAAATGAATTAGATGTAGTGGAAGGCATGCAATTTGACCGCGGCTATTTGTCACCGTACTTCATTAACAACCAAGAGCGTCAAATCGCCTTGTTAGACAATCCATTCGTTTTGTTACACGACAAAAAAATCTCGAATATTCGCGATTTATTACCTGCATTAGAGCAAGTGGCTAAATCTGGTCGTCCATTGTTAATCATCGCTGAAGACGTTGATGGTGAAGCCTTAGCAACTTTGGTTGTAAACAACATTCGCGGCATTTTGAAAACAACTGCTGTTAAAGCGCCTGGTTTTGGTGACCGCCGTAAAGCTATGTTGGAAGACATTGCCATTTTAACTGGTGGTACCGTGATCGCTGAAGAAGTAGGCTTAAAACTTGAAACGATTACACTTGAACAATTAGGCCAAGCAAAACGCATTGAAGTGGGTAAAGAAAACACCATCATCATTGACGGCCACGGTAGCGATAGCAACATCAAATCACGTATTACCCAAATCAAAACACAAATCGAAGAAGCAACAAGCGACTACGATCGTGAAAAATTGCAAGAACGTGTGGCGAAACTTGCTGGTGGCGTTGCAGTCATTAAAGTGGGTGCAACAACTGAAGTTGAAATGAAAGAGAAAAAAGCCCGCGTTGAAGATGCGTTACATGCAACTCGTGCAGCCGTTGAAGAAGGCATTGTGGCTGGCGGTGGCGTGGCATTGTTACGTGCTCGCAGTGCAATCAAAGACTTAAAAGGCGACAACGCTGACCAAGACGCTGGTATTAAAATCGTTTTACGCGCAGTGGAAGAACCTTTACGCCAAATCGTTGCCAATGCTGGCGATGAGCCATCAGTAGTTGTAAACAAAGTGCTTGAAGGTAAAGGCAACTACGGTTACAACGCGGCCAATGGTACTTATGGTGACTTAGTTGAACTTGGCGTGCTGGACCCAGCAAAAGTAACGCGCTCTGCATTACAAAATGCGGCTTCTGTTGCTTCACTCATCTTAACTACCGATGCTTTGGTGGCTGAACTTCCAAAAGAAGACGGCCCAGCTTTTGGTGGCGGTGATGCTGGTGGTATGGGCGGCATGGGCGGTATGATGTAAACCTTTTGATATTGCCTCTTTCATCCTCCGACCAATGCGGGTGAAAGAAGTAAGGACGAAATTGAGACCTTAATTTATCGTCAAAAATCAAGAAGCCTCGCCACTGCGGGGCTTTTTTTTACAACAAAACTTTATCAATCCAAGGATTGCAATTTCGCAAAAACACTTGTAGTGTTCTACAACAATAACACCTTCAAAATATTTAAACTTTATTGCCCGCTAAAGATCAATCACACTGAATTTTTGAGGTAACTGGATGAACGATATTATCTACAATCAGAACAGCATCCTAATTGTAATTATCCTATTTGTAGCCATGCTGATTGCCATTGAGTCTGGCTATCGTCTCGGTGTTAAATCGAAAAAACTGGCCAATCCATCGTACAAATCACACATCGAGTCTGTGCAATCTTCATTATTGGGAATCCTGGCTCTACTAATTGCGTTCACTTTTTCAATAGCATTGCAACGCTTTGATAGCAGAAGCGAAGCGGTAGTCGATGAAGCCAATTCCATAGGCACAGCCTTTTTACGGGCTCAATTGTTGCCGATTGCTGTGCGTCAGGACGTTCAGAAAGCACTGCATCAATATATTGATATACGCGTTCAGTCGAGCACACTTCCACTTGATCATACCAATGACCATCTAGCGCTTAGAACAAATGCAAACGATATACTTAATAGTTTGTGGCAATTAGCGATTCAAGCCGCAGAAATAGACCCAAATCCAGTGACGACAGGCTTATTCATACAGTCATTGAACGAATTAATTGATTCTTTTGGCAGGCGGACCGCAACGGTAGATAGGCATGTACCCGAAGCAGTATTAATGCTGCTCTCAATTGTTTTTATCGCTACAGGCTGCGTAGTTGGTTATTCCGTAGGCATTACGAATAATCGACCTTCAAATATGAGCTACCTCATGGTGGGACTAATTGTACTTTTGGTATTTATCATTATTGATTTAGACCACCCAAGACGCGGCCTCATTCGCGTGAGCCAAAATAGCCTGACTGACTTAAAGGCCAGTATCCATAAGGATTATCGCCAAGCGTTAACAAAATAAAGACTGCTGAACTTGCTCAATGCGAATTAGCAAAATATACTATGCTTAACAGATTGATTTTAGTGTCCAATCTACATGCATTAAAACGATGGGGATTTGAATAATGAACGAAAAATTACTTCAATTATTGCGTAATGATGTCAGCCTTTACCCCACCAAGCTGGAACTTGAGTACCCGCATATCTTCAATAAGATTTTAGAAATATGGGAAACGGACCAAGCCAATGAATACTTCAATCTAGTGGTCTTTGATTCGCGTGGCGATCGGTTAGGTTTTCCAGATGAAGTGAGTAATGAACTATGGAAACTGCATTTACATCGTTTAAAAATAAATTCCGAATTTAAAGACCCTGCTAAAAAAGATTACTGGGATTGGGTTAGCTAAGCTAGAGTTAGCCTTGATACACTAAAAAAAGATACTCAAAAAAAACCCCGACTCAAGGGGATGAGAGTCGGGGAAAAATGCCTTATCGTCTAAGGCTTCCGCTCAGGGAGGAAAGAAGCGGAATGCTAGCTAAAATCAATTTAGCCATCATGCAAGTTCAGACCAGAGCAAGTTAACTTTAGTTCTCATTTTTTTGTAACAGTTTGTATCATCTCAGTTCTAAATTCACTCATTCCAGCACGATTTCTCATGCGATAATACCCGCATGGAAACTCAATCTACACTTCTGACTGGCCTAAATAATAAACAACTTGAAGCAGTTACTTTGCCGCATCAATCCGCGCTGATTTTAGCGGGCGCAGGGAGTGGTAAAACAAGGGTACTCACTGCGCGTATTGCTTGGCTAATTCAAACAGGACAAGCATCACCAACGGGGCTACTAGCGGTCACTTTTACCAATAAAGCTGCAAAAGAGATGCTTACACGCATTACCGCCTCGCTACCCATTAACACGCGTGGAATGTGGGTAGGTACGTTTCATGGGCTGTGCAATCGTCTACTGCGCGCGCACTATCGCGAGGCTGGCTTACCGCAAAGTTTTCAGATTTTAGATATTGCTGACCAACTTTCCGTCATCAAACGCTTGATGAAACTAATGAATGTTGACGATGAAAAATACCCGCCTAAACAAGTGCAAAATTTCATCAACGGCTGTAAAGATGAAGGGTTACGCGCGCATGCTGTAGAAGCATACGACCCGCACACGACTAAAATGCGTGAGATTTTTGATGCTTACGACAAACAATGTCAGCGCGATGGTGTCGCCGACTTTGCCGAGCTTTTATTGCGTTGTTATGAGTTGCTAGAACGTGATGCTAACATTCGCCAGCACTACCAAAGTCGCTTTAAATATATTCTGGTAGACGAATTTCAAGATACCAATCGCCTGCAATATCAGTGGTTAAAACTGCTAGCAGGACAAGGCAATTGCATGTTTGCCGTGGGAGATGATGACCAATCGATTTACGGCTTCCGTGGGGCGCGGGTAGGGAATATGCGCGATTTTGAAAAAGATTTTAGCGTACAAAATATCGTTAAATTAGAGGAGAATTACCGCTCCCATAGCAATATTTTAGACGCCGCCAACGCGATCATTTCGCATAACAACAATCGCTTAGGAAAAAATCTTTGGACCAGCTCAGGTGCTGGCGAACCTGTGCGCGTATACGATGCTTATAACGACACCGACGAAGCACAATTCATTGTTGATGAAATTAAGATGTTGCACTGCGAAGGCACTTCGCTAGGTGAAATCGCCCTACTCTACCGCTCCAACGCGCAATCACGCATTTTAGAGCAGGCATTGTTCAACGCTAAATTACCTTATCGCGTCTACGGTGGCTTGCGCTTTTTTGAGCGCGCTGAAATTAAACATGCATTGGCGTACATGCGTTTGATCGCCAACGCTAATGATGACACAGCATTGTTGCGTGTCATTAATTTTCCAACGCGTGGCATCGGGGCGCGTAGCTTAGAGCAGTTACAAGAAGTCGCCCGCGCTGAAAACTGCAGCATTTGGCAGGCCGCGATTAATAAGGTTGGCAATGGCAAGCTTGGCGGCAAAGGCATAGAAGGTTTTGTCGCACTAATCCGACAAATGGTAGATCAAGCGTATGGCATCAGCTTGTCAGAATTAACCGAACTCGCCATCAGCCAATCTGGCTTAGTTGCCCATTATGAAAACGATAAAGAAGGCGAAGACCGCATTGAAAACTTGAACGAGTTGGTCACAGCAGCAGTGTCTTTCACCAATCAAGATTTTGGCAACCACCACAATGTGGATAGCGATGCCAATAATAGTTCTGAACAAGACTTACTCACGCAATTTTTGAGTCACGCAAGTTTAGAAGCGGGCGAACACCAAGCCGATGTCGGCCATGAGGCTTTACAACTCATGACGGTTCACGCCTCCAAAGGCTTGGAATTTAAAGTAGTCTTTATTAGCGGCCTAGAAGAAGGTTTATGCCCACACGAACAAAGCCTGTATGAAAACGCGGGCTTAGAAGAAGAACGTCGCTTGATGTACGT
>NZ_JABFRA010000110.1 GCF_013141425.1 Methylotenera sp.
TTTGTTGGATTGACGCCAGCACCAAATAAATAAAAAAGCCACCGAAAGGTGGCTTTTTTATTGTATTTTTAAGGTGTTGATTAGGCGACAATAGTATTGTTTTTATCTAGCATAACGCAGTTTCCACAAATTTTACTATTTATGATTTGGCGTGAGTTGCATGTGCCAATTAAATTGGCATAATAATCGCTACATTCATTTTTGAATTCTTCACTGTTTTTGTACAGGTAATCTGCGATTTTGTATTGTAAACAGGCATCTGAGCCTAAATCGATATCATCCGAATTGTCGATTCCCTTCAGGTTGCTAAAAACCGCATCGCTTTGTGCTCGCGCGGTTTTTTTATCAAGTGGCACCAGTGGAACATCGTTAAAACCTAAATGTTTAGTAAATGAGCGAATGTTGGGGATGTGGTGAACCACATGGCCATCTAATGCAATACATAGGCTGAAGTGTTTAGTTGGCTCTCCGTGGTGCAAACTAAAATACGCTTTTTTATTCAAGTTTTCCATATTCTACAAAATGCCGCTGGCTTTACTTTGGATATTTTTATCATTATAACTATAGCGTAATAAACATTACTATTATTGTGGGTTATTGTAAATTACTGTAAATAAGGGCGATTACGTATAGGGTGCAAAATTCTTGAAAATAACTTGATTGCTAGTATTGTGATAATGCAAGGCGTTTGAATGGTATGTTGCAAACTTAATATTGTGGAGAATAATATTTAGGGGTAATTGTTAAAGAGTAATAACAGATGGTTGTTCAAATAGAAAAAGACCTTTATCTTGGGATAAAGGTCTTTTTCTATGTTGTGTATTCGTTTAATTAGGCGTGCTGTTGATTGAAGTAGGTGCTTCTGGTTTCACCTTGTTTTCTCGGTGCTTTGCGTCGCTCCAGCAGGGCGGCCTTGGTGAATTCTTCATAGCTAATTTCAGCCACTTCATAATCACTTTGCATGGATTTATTTTCCGTAATGGTGAAATGCGGAATATTCTCATCACTTTGGTTCGCATAACCTTGTGCATGATAGGCTGGCTTGGAGTTTTTAGAAAAAATGGAATTGAAAATAGATTTCATTTTGCACCTTTCACTTTCTTAAAATTGTGTTGCTGCTTAAATAGGGTTGCTAGTATATATAGCAAAGCAATAAACATGCCCGCTAAGTTGACAATTGTTAAGAAAGTGAAATGGACTTTATAAGTCTATGAATTATTTATATTTTATAGTCGTGAAAGTGATTTTTTCAAATCAGAGCTCGACTAAAAGTATTTGTTTTGCGTTGAAGCTGTCGACAATATTTCGTCAACATTGACGCAATCTTGTTAAAGAGTTTGCCGTTTTTAAGGTAAAGCACTTAAAATGTCTAGCCATGAAACCACTAAAAATTTTATTGCTTGGCAAAAACGGTCAAGTGGGTTGGGAGTTGCAGCGTAGCCTTGCGCCATTAGGTGAGCTGATTGCCTTGGATTCTCAGAGTTTGGATTTTTGTGGGGATTTCACAAATTTAGCGGGTCTTGCGCAAACGATTCAATCGATTGCGCCGGATGTGATTGTGAATGCGGCGGCCCATACCGCCGTTGATAAGGGGGAAAGTGAGCCTGAACTGGCTCGTACGATTAATGCGTTTGCTCCAAGGGTATTGGCAGAAGAGGCAAAAAAAATCGGCGCGTGGTTAGTTCATTTTTCAACCGATTATGTATTTGACGGTGGCGGCAATACGCCTCGGTTAGAGACCGATGCGCCAGCTCCTTTAAGTGTTTACGGTCAGACAAAACTGGACGGTGAAAATGCAATAATTGCCTCGGGCTGCCAGTATCTTATCTTTCGCACTAGCTGGGTGTATGCGGCTCGCGGCGGTAATTTTGCCAAAACAATGCTCAAACTTGCGCAAGAGCGCGATGCGTTAAAGGTGATTAATGACCAAATTGGCGCACCCACTGGTGCTGATTTGTTGGCGGATGTAACGGCACATGCCATTCGAACAGCAACATTACAAGCTGAAGTTAGCGGGCTATATCATTTAGTGGCGTGCGGTGAAACATCTTGGCATGGTTATGCGAATTATGTGATTGATTTTGCCCGCCAAGCTGGAGTTAATGTTAAGGTTGCCCCTGAGGCCATTCAAGCGGTGCCAACAAGCGCTTTTCCAACTGCGGCGAGGCGGCCTTTGAATTCGCGCTTGGATACAACTAAACTACAAAATACTTTTAAAATAAAGTTACCGCATTGGCAAAGTGGCGTTGCCCGTATGCTTGTGGAAATTTTAGAAAAATAAATCAATCAATAAGCAAATCAAGTTATACAGAAAAATAGAGAATTTTATATGACGCAACGTAAAGGTATTATTCTGGCTGGTGGTTCGGGTACACGCTTGTATCCAGTAACTAAGGTGGTTTCAAAACAGCTCCTGCCAATTTACGATAAGCCAATGATTTACTACCCGCTCAGCACTTTGATGCTGGCTGGAATACGCGATATTTTAATCATTTCTACCCCGCAGGATACGCCACGCTTTCAGCAACTGCTTGGCGATGGTAGTGATTGGGGCTTGAATCTGCAATATGCAGTACAACCCAGCCCAGACGGTCTTGCACAGGCTTTTATTATTGGTAAGGAGTTTATTGGGGATGACCCTAGCGCTTTAGTGTTGGGCGATAATATTTTCTATGGTCACGACTTACATCTGCAACTTGAGCAGGCAATGGCGCGTGAACAAGGAGCAACGGTGTTTGCCTATCATGTACAAGATCCGGAGCGTTATGGGGTGGTGGCGTTTGATGCGACAGGTCGGGCTACCAGTTTGGAAGAGAAGCCTGCAATTCCAAAGAGCAATTATGCGGTAACAGGTTTGTATTTTTACGATAATCAGGTGGTAGATATTGCGGCTAATCTAAAGCCGTCGGCACGTGGTGAATTAGAAATTACGGATCTGAATCGTATTTACCTTGAACGAAATCAGCTCAGTGTTGAAATTATGGGGCGTGGCTATGCGTGGTTGGATACTGGCACGCACGAAAGTATGATTGAGGCGAGCAACTTTATTGAGACTATCGAACATAGGCAAGGTTTGAAAGTAGCTTGCCCCGAAGAGATTGCTTATCGCAAGGGCTTCATCAATGCTGAGCAAGTTGCAAAGCTAGCGCAGCCTCTTGCTAAAAACGGCTACGGTCAATATCTACTCCGCATGTTGAAAGACGGGGTGCAGCCATGATAGTGACACCAACAGCAATTCCTGATGTGCTGGTTCTTGAGCCTAAAGTCTTTGGAGATGACAGAGGTTTTTTCTTCGAAAGCTTTAATCATGCAAAGTTTGAGGCGGCAATTGGCAAGCAAGTTAGTTTTGTGCAAGATAATCATTCAAAATCAGCAGAAAACGTCCTACGCGGTATGCATTATCAAATTCAACAACCGCAAGGTAAGTTGGTACGGGTGGTGCAAGGTGTAGTGTTTGATGTGACTGTGGATATCCGTAAAAAATCTCCCACTTTTGGGCAATGGGTCGGTGAAATTTTATCGGCTGACAATAAAAAGCAATTGTGGGTCCCCGAAGGTTTTGCGCATGGGTTTGTGGTGCTTTCTAAAACAGCTGAATTTTTGTATAAAACTACAGATTACTATGCACCCGAATTCGAGCGCTGTATCGCCTGGAATGACCGTGAAATCGATATCAAATGGCCGATTAACGGTGCGGCGATATTGTCAGCAAAAGATCAGCAAGGTAAGGCCTTTGTTGCAGCGGAATATTTTTCTTAACGGCCGATTATTTTGGGCTTATTCCCCTTGAATCGGTTGCACTGTATTGGTTAGACGTGTGTTTTCTGCGATAATGACGTTTTGATTAATATTGAGAGTTCTGAAAATGGCACAATTTGACAATGTAAGCGTAAAAAAGAAAGCCAATATCTATTTTGATGGTAAATGTGTCAGCCACACTGTGTTATTGCCAAACGGCACACGCAGCACCATTGGTGTTATTTTCCCAAGCGCACTTACATTTAATACGGCCGCACCAGAGTTGATGGAAATTAACCTCGGTTCATGTAAAGTGCGCCTAAAAGGCGAAGAAGCCTGGAAAACATACGGAGCAGGCGAAAAATTTACCGTACCTGGAAATTCTTCTTTTGATATTGAAGTGACGGAAACGCTAGACTACGTTTGTCACTTCGAGTAATGACGGCTTGACTCTGCGGTGTTATTTCGTGCTCCTCGTACTAAACGTACTGCCTTTGCACTCATGTCTTGCATAGCCTTCGCTTATAGATTTATTGGGAATTAAATTATGCCAAGTTTTGATATTTCATCTGAAGTTGATATGGTTGCTTTGAAGAATGCTGTTGATACAGCAGGTAAACAAATTACTAATCGTTACGATTTTAAAGGTACTTCAGCCAAAGTTGAGCTGAACGAAAAAGACAATTTGATTACTTTATTTGGCGATAACGATTTTCAGTTAGATCAGATTAAAGATATTTTATTGCCTGCGATGGAGAAGAAGGAGCCGGATTCTGCTAAGCGACTCGAACATAAAGACGTGCAAAAAGTCGGCGGTAATAAGGTCAAGCAGGAACTTAAAATTCGCGCAGGAATTGATAGCGATTTGGCAAAGAAGCTAGTCAAACTGCTTAAAGATTCTGGCATGAAAGTCCAAGCCAGTATTCAAGGTGATACCGTACGCGTGAATGGCGCAAAGCGGGATGTGCTTCAAGATGCCATCGCTTTTTGTAAAAAAAATGTGACGGATTTTCCATTGCAGTTTGGTAATTTTAGAGATTAACCATTTCAGCAACTTAAAAATTAGAAAAAAAGAAATAGGCTATGCTGCAAAGTAAAGTGATAGCGTACGATTCTACCCTGCGCGATGGCGCGCAGGCGCAGGGCGTTTCGTTTACGGTTGAAGATAAGCTCAAAATTGTTGCGCAATTAGATGCGCTAGGGATCGGCTATATTGAGGCTGGCAACCCAGGATCTAACCCGAAAGATTTAGATTTTTTTAAGCGCGTAGCCGAACTTAAATTAAAACACGCCAAAATCATTGCGTTTGGCAGCACTCGCCGTATCGGCATTCAAGCAGCAGATGATAAGAATCTACAGTCTTTACTAAGTGCCAATACGCATTCAGTGGCGATTTTTGGTAAATGTTGGGATTACCAAGTCACCGATATTTTGCGCACCACGCTAGAAGAAAATTTAGCTATGATTGCCGATACCATAGCTTATTTAAAGCAGCAGGGTAAAGAAGTAGTGTTTGATGCTGAGCATTTTTATGATGGCTACAAGGCCAATGCGCAATATTCGCTCGCTACTTTGCAAGCCGCCGCAGATGCGGGTGCTGATGTGCTTTGTTTGTGTGATACCAATGGCGGTACTTTTTCAGATGAGATTTTTGCAATTACGCAGACCGTGGTAAAAGCCTTTAATGTGCAAGTGGGCATTCATTGCCATAATGATTGCGACATGGCTGTGGCGAACTCTGTGGCTGCTGTGCAAGCAGGGGCAAGCCAGGTACAAGGCACGATTAACGGCATTGGCGAGCGTTGCGGCAATGCTAATCTAGTATCTATCATCCCTAATTTGCAATTAAAATTAGGCTTAAATTGTATTCCACCAGAAAACATTACGGCTCTTACGCATGTGGCGCGCTATGTGAGTGAGGTGGCTAATATGCCTTTTAACGATAAAGCGCCTTATGTGGGCAACGATGCGTTTTCGCACAAGGGCGGGATGCACATTGACGCAGTCAATAAAAACCCTATTTCGTACGAACATATCAACCCTGAACAAGTTGGCAATATCCGCCATATTTTGGTTTCAGAAGT
>NZ_JABFRA010000082.1 GCF_013141425.1 Methylotenera sp.
AAATCTGGCGTCCACAAAGGCATCGACATCTTCGCCAAACAAGGCACTCCAGTGATTGCAAGCACCAACGGCTTGGTGATTTATACTGGCAACCTGCGCATGGGAGGCAATGTAGTAATGGTGCTGGGGCCAAAATGGCGCATATATTACTATGCGCATCTAGACCGCATCTATAGCAAAACTTTCAACTGGGTGTCGCGTGGTGAGTTCATCGGCACAGTGGGCAGTAGCGGCAATGCGGCTGGCAAACCACCACATTTACACTTCAGCGTGTTGACACTCATTCCTTATCCTTGGCGATTTAGCCAACAAACACAAGGCTGGAAGAAGATGTTTTTTGTAAACCCTACGGATGGCTTTTAACGAA
Source organism: Methylotenera sp. (assembly GCF_013141425.1). Taxonomy (GTDB): domain Bacteria; phylum Pseudomonadota; class Gammaproteobacteria; order Burkholderiales; family Methylophilaceae; genus Methylotenera. The sequence continues at coordinate 368 of NZ_JABFRA010000082.1, forward strand.
TCTTTCAGCTACAAAATTAAGAATTATTCAAAAAAACGGGTTGAACAATAATATTTAGCATGCCCTGCATACCGCATGGATATTGGCTTGCAGGGCATGTCTTTTAACTTACTTTCAGGCTATTTTGAATGGCGAGCAATTCCGCTTGCGGATCGATGAAATCTTCATAACTTTTACCCGGAGTGCGCGCATACCAATACTTGCTATTCCAAACATCGCCTTCAATTTTGTGCAACACAGCGTGTAACCAATTCGCAGCGGGATCATAATATTCCTGCGCTATTTTGTGCGATTTATCCCAATCACCCTCTAGCGCCACCTGAACAGCGAGTTCAATTATTAAAGCTACATTTGGCATTTAAGCTTCACCTTCAAAATAAGCTAACTTTTTATGCCTTGGCAATTTTTTAAGTTGCGCTTCTGCCATGCTGGCAGTGGAACGATTGGCATAAGGTTTGTTCGCGAGCATTTTTACAGGCGGATTTGCACGTGTATAACGCGCACCTTTTCCAGTTAAATGCGCAGCAAAGCGTGCCTCTAAATCGTTGGTAATGCCGGCATAATAAGCGCCGTTTTTACATTCGAGCAAATATAAAAACCAATTTTCTTGCACAGAATTAAAACGTTCCGGCCTGAATGAATTCAACTTTGTAACCATCTGGATCTTCAACAAAGGCAATCACGGTGGTGCCGTGCAGCATGGGGCCGGCTTCACGTACCACTTTGCCACCAGCGGCTTTTACCGCTGCACAGGCCTTGTAAGCATCTTCCACTTCAAGCGCAATGTGTCCATAGGCTTTGCCCATGTCGTAACTTTCTACGCCATAGTTGTATGTCAATTCAAGCACAGTATGATCACTTTCTGCACCGTAACCGACAAACGCCAAGGTAAATTTCCCCTCTGGGAAATCATGCTGACGCAATACCTGCATACCTAGAATTTCAGTATAAAACTTGATAGAGCGCTCCAAATTACCAACGCGGAGCATGGTGTGCAGCATGCGCATAATGAATTCCTTTTTTAGCTTATTTAACTGCGGTTAACAGATAATATTTATTCAGCAGCTGCTCTTTTGTTTCAACGACGTTTGGATTCAATGGAATGCAATCAATTGGGCAAACGCTTTGGCACTGGGGTTTGTCGTAATGCCCAACGCACTCGGTGCATAAATCGGGGTTGATCTCATAAATCTCTTCACCCTGAAAAATGGCACTATTCGGGCATGCGGGTTCGCAAACGTCACAATTGATGCATTCATTGGTAATCATTAATGCCACAGCTATCGACCCAACTTCACTTTTATCGCATCTTCAACCAGAGGTGATACGAAAGCATGCACATCGCCACCCAGCGTTGCTACTTCGCGCACCAGGCTCGATGAAATAAACATAAACTGTTCTGAAGGCGTTAAGAACAGCGTTTCAAATTGCGGATAAAGTTTACGGTTCATGCCTGCCAATTGAAATTCGTATTCAAAATCAGACGTCGCACGTAATCCGCGAATCACCATTTTAGCACCCTGATCTTGCACAAACTGCATCAACAAGCCACTAAATCCCACCACTTTAATATTACTGGCATGAGCAAATACACTATTGGCTAAAGCAACGCGTTCTTCTAAACTAAACAGTGTGTTTTTATTCGTGCTACCCGCTACTGCAACAATCACTTCATCAAACAAGTCCGCCGCGCGGCGCACGATATCCTCATGCCCCAAGGTAATCGGGTCAAATGTGCCAGGGTAAACTGCAATTCGGTTTTTGCTCATAGCCTTTTTACGTCATCAATTTTTATGGGTTATGCGGATTTTAACAGATGATAAAACACATTGCCCGCTTTGCTTTGCTTAAGCACTTGCCAGCTTTGCGCAAGGTCAGGTATTGCGCTTAACGCATATTCGGCTTCTACATAAACCAAACCATTCTCTTGCATGTGTTCCGCCAGCAATGGCAACACTTTTGTCAGCCAGCCTTGGTTATAGGGCGGATCTAAAAATATCAGGCTGAATTTTTGTTTATTACTCGCTAAAAAATCCAACGCGTCCTGGTGAACCATCGATGCATATTCGGCCTTTAGTAACTGCTTGTTCTCTAACAAGGCTTTATAGGCTGGCAAAGATTTTTCTACCAATGTCACAGTTACGGCGCCACGTGAAAGCGCTTCAAAGCCCATTACACCGGTACCTGCGAATAAATCCAAGCAAGTTTTGCCGGTTAAATCTTGTCCGAGCCAATTAAATAAGGTTTGCCTCACCCGTTCTGGCGTAGGGCGCAATCCAGAGGCATTCGGAAACTTAATTAAGCGACTGCGCCATTCACCCGCATTAATGCGAACAGTGTTGAGTTTTTTTTCAGCCATTTTATATACAAGCAGTTTTATTTTACAATGGCCTGAATTTTACTACTTAATGACCTATTTGGCGCTGTGGTTTTGGACTGAATTCTGGGTTAGATTCGCGTCTGGGTCACCCACAATTACTGTTACAAAATGCTCAGGTTTTAATCTGCGATTAAAGGCTTCTTTTATTTGTCCGGCTGTTACATTGGCCACTTTCTGGTTATATTCGTCTAGATAATTCAGTGGCAATTTATAAAAACCAATCATCGCGAGATATTCCAAAATTTTTCCATTGCTATCGATACGCATAGGAAAGCCGCCAATAATATTGGCTTTTGCTGCTTTTAATTCGTTATCTGTTACACCATTTTTAATAAAATTAGTTAGTGTTTCACGCACTAATTTAAGCGCCTCGTTGGCTTGATCTTTCTTGGTTTGCAAGTCGACTTGAAACGGCCCCAACTCCGCCATTGGGTTAAAGTAACTGTAGACACTATAAACGAGGCCGCGTTTTTCACGCACTTCTTCGGTTAAGCGCGAGACAAATCCACCGCCACCTAAAATATAGTTCCCCACGTATAAGGGGAATAAATCGGCATCTCCACGTTTTACCCCTGGGTAACCCAGTAAAATGTGCGACTGCGAGGCCGGATGACTAATGCGCTGTTCAATCGCCTGAGCTGGGTAGGCTACGGCAGGAATTGGCGCAATCGCAGTGGATTTTGGCAAACCGCTGGTAATCTCTTCTGCAATTTGACTAGCTTGCTCACGCGTTAAATCGCCGATTAAGGCAATAACCGCACCTTTTGCACCGTAGTATTGGTTGTAAAAATTTTGCAAATCTTCACGTTTGATTTTAGTTACTGTCTCCACCTCACCACTTTCATCAAAACTGTAAGGGTGCTTGCCGTACAAGGCCGCCATAAAAGCTTTACTCGAAATATTATCGGGTTGCGTCGCCGACTCTTGCAAACCGGAGATGATGCGCGCTCTTTCGCGGCTTAATACGCTTTCAGAAAAATCTGGCTTTTGCAAAACTTGTGTAAATACCTGCAGTGCCTGCGATTTTTCACGCGCACTGCTCAAGGTACGCAGTTTGAAAGCAGCGCGATCAAGATCAAAACTACCACTTAAAATGGCACCAATATCTGCCATTTTATTGGCAATCACTTCATCGCTCATTCCCGCCGCACCAAGCGTCATCAGGTAACGTGTGATGCCTGCAAGGCCTGACTTTTCTGCTGAATCACGCGCACTGCCTGCGGCAAAATTGACGCTAAGGTCGATAATCGGCAAATCATGATTCTCGACAAAATACACCTCGGCACCTTTGCTGGTTTGCCATTGTTGGATTTTAACGGCAGCGTTCACATTAAAAGTGATAACGCTAATAACTGTTAGTATAAAAATTTGAATTTTTTTCACATTTATTACCTTAAACTAAATTACTGTGTTCTCTCTAAGCACCGGTTGTTTTGCAATGAAACTTAGCGGAAAGGAAGTCACGAGATTTAAAAACTACTCTCTCATAAATATCAAATGGCTAAGCGAGACTAGGCGCAAAAGGCACGTGTATGATTTGTACACGAGGTTTTTTGCAACAACGTACACGACACAATTTGATATTTAATGTACATGTGGCTTGCCTTGAGGCTTGACATTCGAATCCATCGGTTGCGGATCCAAAATAGCCACCGTGAGATTGTCTTGCAGCAAATATTTTTTTGCGACAGCCTGCACCTGTTCTGAAGTCACGGCACGTAGTTTGGCAGAATAGTTATCAAGAATCTTCCATGAAAAGCCAATACTTTCAACAGTACCAATCTGCATTGCCTGATAGAACATCGAATCACGCTGGTAAACATCTGCCGCGATTACGCCTGCTTTTACACGATTTAATTCCTCCTCCGTTACCCCATTCACTTTAACTTTTTCTATTTGAGCTAGTAAAGCCGCCTTCAGTTCTGCCACGCTTTTACCTTCACTCGGCGTACCATCCAACTCAAACAAGGCCAAGCGACCACGCGACATAAGATCATATCCCGCACTTACATCTACTGCCAACTGCGTTTCGCGTACTAACTTCTGATTCAGCCGTGCGGCTGAGTTGCCACTCAGTACCCCCGATAAAACTTCTAGTGCATAAGGCTCCCAATCATTTTCAGGATCAACAATCGCGGGAACATGGTAACCCATGAGTAAATACGACTGTCTTGCGGGTGCTTTTACAATGATATTGCGTTCGCCAATTTGTGCTGGCTCGACCTGCGGCTTGCGCGCTGGCAACACTTTAGGTTTGAGCTTGCCAAAATACTGTTGGGCTAATTGATAGACATCTTGCGCCTTAACATCACCCACCACTACTAAGGTGGCATTATTTGGGGCGTACCAGTTGTTGTACCACTCCCGAGCATCTTCATAAGTCATGTTCTCAAGGTCATTCATAAACCCTACAACAGGCCGCGAATAAGGATGTGCCCGATAAGCTACCCCCTGAAAAGCCTCGTTTACCAAGGATTGTGGCTTATCGTCAGTACGCCAGCGGCGCTCTTCCATCACCACTTTGATTTCCTTATCAAACTCTTCTTTAGTTAGTTTTAAATTGGCCATGCGGTCTGCTTCTAGCTCTAAAGCCAGCGGCAAATGCGATTTTTCCAGTTGCTGAAAATAGCAAGTGTAGTCGGTACTGGTAACCGCATTTTCCTTACCACCGGCAGCAGCAATTAAACGTGAAAACTGCCCCGAAGGTACTTTGCTAGTGCCTTTAAACATCATGTGCTCCAGCACATGCGCTACCCCGGTTTTACCATTGACTTCATCAATACTGCCAGCGCGGTACCATACCTGCGAGACTACAACGGGCGAACGGTGATCTTCCTGCACGAGAACTTTTAAACCGTTATCCAGTTTATATTCCTGAATCGCGCTCGCCGCAAAGACT